>JBOHBB010000030.1:0-26543 GCA_050698135.1 Gaiellaceae bacterium | reverse complement strand
GCTCAGACGTCGGGAGGCTCGGCCGGGACGAGGGCGGCGACGTCACCGGGCGCGACGAGCACGGCGTCCACACCCGCTCGCTCGAGCTCGGCGACGTCGTGCTCGTTCGCGTCGTGGAGCTCGGCGATCGCGAGCTTCCCGGCGGGAACGTCGTGGAGCAGCGCGAGCAGTGTCTCCAGGGGGTCCTCGCCCTCCTCGAGCCGCGGCGAGAGGAGGAAGATCTCGGGATCGAGCTCCTCGAGCGCCCTCTCGAGCTCGTCGGCGTGCGTCACGCGCACGACGCATTCGAGCCCGAGCGCGTGCCCCTCGTCCCACACGGCGGGGTCCACGGCGACGACGACCCCGTCCGCAGCGGCGCCGCTCGCCTCCGCCAGCGGGCCGAGGTGGAGGAGCGGGAGCTGCGACGATGCGCGCACGGCCCCGGCTCCGGTACGGGCAACGAGCCCGTCCGCACCCTGCCGCTCCGCGGCACCCGCCGTCTCGGCGTCGTCCGCCTGGACGAGGATCGAGATGCCGTCACCCTCCGAGATCGCCTGGCTGAGCTTCCCCACCGGACGGGATGCTAACGCCGCCCGGCGGGCGCCCGGCTGTACCAACCTCCGCCCCCCTGGCATCGTCTCCAGTCACACATGCGCGCAACTGCGATCGTCCTCCTCGCGCTCGCCCTCGCGACCGTCGCGTCAGCGGCGAGAAGCGTCGGCACACCTGGCAACGACCGGCTCGTCGGGACGGCGAGGGCGGACACGATCCTCGGGCTCGAAGGTCGCGACCGGATCGTCGGTGGCGCAGGAGCGGACTTCCTCCACGGGGGACGAGGCCGCGACACGTTCGACGCCGGCCCGGGCGCGGACCGCGTCGTCGCCCAGTACGACGGCGACCGCGACAGCGTTCGCTGCGGCCCCGGGGCAGATCTGGTCAACGCCGACCTTGCCGACTCCGTCGCCCGGGACTGCGAGCTCGTGGGACGGCGCCTGTCCCGCGACCCGTACACGAACCCGGAGAGCCAGCACGAGACCGAGGTGGAGCCCGACAGCCTCACGGTAGGCCGCACGACGGTGGCCACGTACCAGGTGGGACGCCGGTTCGACGGGGGGGCGACGAACATCGGCTTTGCCGTGTCCTCCGACGACGGCCGGACGTGGCGGAGCGGGCTGCTTCCGGGTCTGACGACGGCGAGCCGGCCTGCGGGCTTGCATGCCCGCGCCAGCGACCCGGTCGTCGCGTTCGACGCGGCGCACGGCGTCTGGCTCATCTCCACGCTCGCGATCGACCCGCCGGCGACGCGCCTGACCGTGAGCCGCTCGGCCGACGGGCTCGCCTGGAGCGCGCCGATCGTTGCGACCGAGGCGTCCACGAGCGTCGGGATCGCTCTCGACAAGAACTGGATCGCGTGCGACAACGGCGCTACGAGCCCCTTCCGTGGGCGGTGCTACATCGCCTACACGGACAACCTGCGCGGGGACACGCTCGGCGTCGTGTCGTCGAGCGACGGGGGACTGACGTGGTCGGCGCCCGTGGCCATCCCCGCCCCGAGCGCGGTCGGCGCGCTGCCACTCGTCCGACCGACGGGCGAGCTCGTGGTCGTGTACCTCCAGGGCGTGAACCGCATCGGAGCCGTGGGGTCCGGCGACGGAGGCGCGACCTTCGGCCCGCCCGTCACCGTGTCGGACGTGCAGGTGCGCGACGCACGCGGGCTTCGCTTCTTCCCCCTCCCGGCGGCGGACGTCGACGCGGTCTCCGGCCGCGTCTGGGTGACCTGGCACGACTGCCGCTTCAGCGCGGGCTGCTCGGAGAACAGCGTGGTCGTCTCGACCTCCGGCGACGGACGCTCGTGGACTCCGCCCGCGAGGGTCACGTCCGGGAGGAACGCCTACCTGCCGACGATCGGCCTTCATCCCCGGACCGGTCGGGCCGCGCTCGCCTACTACGTCCTGCATCCGGGCGGTGGCATCGACGCCGAGCTCGTCGAGTCGGCCGCGACCGGTACGGGATGGGGCGTGCCGCGGCGACTCTCGGCGCAGACGATGCGCCCCGACTGGCTGCCGGACACCGTCTCCGGGCGAATGCTCGCCGACTACATCTCCGTCCACTACGCGGGGCTGCGGCCCCTGGTCGTGTGGGTGCTCGCGTCCGAGCCCGTGGGCGTGAGCTTCCGCCAGGCGGTCTACGCGACGCGCGGGTAGCTCGCGCGGCTACTCAGAGCCAGGTGATCCCGTACCGCGCGGAGGCGGCGGCGTACGCATCCGGCCCGAGCGTCCCTGCGTCCTCGGCCGCGGCAAGCTCGCGGAAGAACCCCTCCAGGCCCGCCGGCGCCGTGAGGACGAGCTCCCGCCCCTGCCCTGGAATCGCGCGTCTCTGGGAGTGAGGAATGCCGCGCGGAGCGAACACGAGCCCGCCCGGGCCGACGCGGTACTCGTCGTTCCCGACCCGGACGAGATGCTCTCCCTCCAGCACGTAGAAGAGCTCGTCCTCGTTCTCGTGGACGTGCAGCGGCGTGTCGGCGATCGGCGGCACCTCCTCGAAGAGGCAGAAAGCGCCGCCCGTCGTCTCGGCCGTCGCCCGGATGAGAATCGTCAACGCGCCGAAGACCAGTCGTTCGCCGGCATCGGCCTCGAGCGCGAACGCGGGCAGCGGCTCCATGTGGCCCGACAATACGGCGAATCGCCACCCTCCTCGTCCTGCGAGTCGAGCACCGCCAGGGGCCGAACGTCAGAGGCCGATCGGGTGCCAGACCGTCTTGAGCTCGAGGAACGCCTCGACCTCCCACGGGCTCTGCACGTCGGCCGAGGAGCGCACGACGCGCTTGACGTTCTCGGCTGCGAGCTTCTCGAGCTCCTCGCTCTGCCCGTCGGCGCCCGTGAGGTCGATCGCATTGACGTCCATGTGCCCGGCGAGCCAGGGGGCGAGCTCGTCCCGGAAGCCGGTGAGAATGTTGACGGCACCCGCGGGGACGTCGGCGGTGGCGACCGCCTCCGCGAGCTCGATCGCGGCCAGTGGATGGGCCTCCGAGGCGACGGCGACGACGGCGTTCCCACCGACGAGCGGCGGGACGAGGCGCGAGACGAGCCCACCGAGCGCGGGCTCCGCGGGCGCGACCACGGCGACGACGCCGGTCGGCTCGGGCACGGTGAAGTCGAAGTAGGGGCCCGCGACGGGGTTCGAGGACCCGAGCACCTGGGCGAGCTTGTCGGTCCAGCCCGCGTACCAGATGACGCGGTCGATCGCGGCCTCGACCTCCTCGCGGCGGGAGCTGACGCGCTCGAGGTCTGCCGCTCGCGCCTCCATCATCTCGGCGAGGCGGTAGAGGACCTGGCCCCGGTTGTATGCGGTCATCCCGGACCAGGCGGGCACCGCCGCCCGTGCGGCGCGGACGGCGTCGCGGACGTCCTTTCGCGACGCGCGCGCGACGTTCTGCCCCTCCGCCTCGTACGTGCGCCCCGACTCCGAGCGCGGGAACGCGCCGCCGACGTAGAGCTTGTACGTCTTCCGGACCGGGAGCCTCGTCACCGAGGCGCCTCCTCACGGTCCATGTGGACGACCTGGCTCGGGATCGGCGCACGACCGTGTGCCATGCGTGGCATCCCGAGGACTAGGATCGACGCCGGGTGGAGGGTGGTCTCACTCCCCACCCTGGGCGGGGGTGCGAACTGCGGGAACTGCGTGCGAAGCCGCGTGTGCCCGCTCACTCGAACCTCAGGTACGGCGCGAGGCCGTGCCGGCCGCCCTCGCGTCCGAAGCCGGACTCCCGGTAGCCGCCGAACGGGGATGCCGGGTCGAAGCGGTTGTACGTGTTCGCCCAGACGACGCCGGCCCGGAGGCGCTCCGCCATCCACAGGATCCGTGAGCCCTTCTCGGTCCACACCCCCGCGGACAACCCGTAGGGCGTGTTGTTCGCCTTCTCCACCGCCTCCTCGGGCGTCCGGAAGGTGAGCACCGACAGCACGGGACCGAAGATCTCCTCCTGCGCGATGCGGTAGCTCTGGGCGACGTTGGTGAACAGGGTCGGTACGAACCAGTAGCCGCGCTCGGGAAGGCGGCACTCGGGCTGGTAGATCTCGGCGCCCTCCTCCTCCCCGCTCGCGACGAGCTCGCGGATCTTGTCGAGCTGCGCCTTCGAGTTGATCGCGCCCACGTCCGTGTTCTTGTCGAGCGGGTCGCCGACGCGCAGCGTCGTCAGCCGCCGCTTGAGCTTGTCGAGGAGCGGCTCGTAGATCGACTCCTGGACGAGGAGCCGCGAACCGGCGCAGCAGACGTGACCCTGGTTGAAGTAGATGCCGTTGACGATCCCCTCGACCGCCTGGTCGAGGGCGGCGTCGTCGAAGACGATGTTCGCGGCCTTGCCGCCGAGCTCGAGCGTCAGGCGGACGTCGCGACCCGCGAGCTCGCGCATGATCAGCTTCCCGACCTCGGTCGACCCCGTGAACGCGAGCTTGTCGATGCCGTCCGACTTGACGAGACGCGCGCCCGTCTCGCCGTCTCCGGTGACGAGGTTGACGACCCCGGGCGGGAGCTCTGCCTGCCGGCAGATCTCGGCGAACAGCATCGCGGTCAGCGGCGTCGTCTCGGCCGGCTTGAGGACGACGGTGTTCCCGCAGGCGAGCGCGGGCGCGATCTTCCACGAGAGCATCAGCAGCGGGAAGTTCCAGGGGATGATCTGCGCGGCGACGCCGAGCGGCCTCGGCGTCCGGTTCGCGAACGCGTACTCGAGCTTGTCCGCCCAGCCTGCGTAGTAGAAGAAGTGCGCGGCCGCCAGGGGGATGTCGACGTCTCGGGACTCGCGGATCGGCTTGCCCCCGTCCAAGGACTCGGCGACCGCGAGCTCTCGGGAGCGCTCCTGAAGGAGCCGGGCGATGCGGAAGAGGTACTTCGCGCGCTCGGCCGGCGCGAGGCTCGCCCAGCCGTCCTCGAAGGCGCCGCGCGCCGCGGACACGGCGGCGGCGACGTCCTCGGCGCCCGCCTGCGCGACCTCGAAGAGCGGCTCCTCGGTCGCGGGCGAGATCGAGCCGAACCACTTCCCGGAGCGCGGCTCCACCTCCTCACCGCCGATGAACAGCCCGTAGCGCTCCCGGACCTGCACGAGGTCGCGCGCTTCGGGCGCCGGAGCGTACTCCCACTCGATGGTGGCGGGAGCGGACGGCTGCCGTTTCTCGACCTGGGCCATCAGTCGATGGTGAAGTAGTCCCCGGACTGATAGCGCCCGGTCCGCTCCTTGCGGATCTGCATGAGGACGTCGTTCAAGAGCGACGAGGCGCCGAAGCGGAAGAGGTCGGGGGTCATCCACTCGGGACCGAGCGTCTCGTACAGGGTGACGAGGTACTGGACCGCCTGCTTCGACGTGCGGATCCCGCCGGCCGGCTTGATGCCGACCTTGTGCCCGGTCTCGGCGTGGACGTCGCGAACGACCTCCATCATGCAGAGCGTCACCGGCAGTGTCGCGGCCGGGCTGACCTTGCCCGTCGACGTCTTCACGAAGTCCGCACCCGCGGCGATCGCGAGCAGCGACGCGCGGCGCACGTTGTCGTACGTCCCCAGCTCGCCGGTCTCGAGGATCACCTTCAGGTGGGCGTCGCCGCAGGCGTCCTTGACGCGGACGATCTCGTCGTACACCCGTGAGTACCGCCCCGAGAGGAACGCGCCGCGGTCGATGACCATGTCGACCTCGTCCGCCCCGAGCTCGACGACGGCCCGCGCCTCGGCGACCTTGATCTCGATCGGGCTCTGCCCGGACGGGAATGCGGTCGCGACCGACGCGACCTTGACCCCGCTCGAGCCGAGGCGCTCCTTTGCCGCCGCCACGAGGTTCGGGTACACGCAGACCGCCGCGACGGGCGGCACGGTCAGGTCGGCCGGGTCGGGCCGCAGCGCCTTCGAGCAGAGGGCCGCGACCTTCCCGTGCGTGTCCTGCCCCTCGAGCGTGGTCAGGTCCATCATGCGGATCGCCAGGTCGAGCGCCTGGAGCTTCGACTCGCGCTTGATCGACCGCTTCGCGAGCGTCGCCGCCCGCTCCTCGAGCGCGACGGCATCGACCGAGCCGATGCGGGGGAGCCGCGGCCCGGCCGGGAGCTCGAAGCCGCCGATCAGCGCTGGGGCCTTCGCCATTGGGCGAGTGTAGCCCTGGCGAGCCGCGCTACTGGTAGCGGAGCGCCTCGGCGGGCCGGATGCGCGACGCGCGCAACGCCGGCGCGAGCGTCGCGAGCAGGGCGACGGCGTAGACGACGAGGAAGATCACCGCGAGGTTCAGCCAGGGCACGACGAGCTCGAGGTTCTCCCAGCTCGGCTGCCTGCGCGTGTCAGCGATGATGTTCCACGCGAGCAGGAGCCCGAGCGCGGTGCCTACGACGATCGCCGTCAAGGCGACGAACGAGGACTCGAGCAGGAAGGCTGCCTGCACCATCCGACTCCGGAAGCCGATTGCGCGCATGACGCCGATCTGCTGGCGGCGCTCGACGACCGCGCGGGCGCTGATCACACCGAGCGCGGCGACGCCGACGACGAGCCCGAGGCCCATGAAGCCCTGGATGAGCTTGTTGAACGTCAGGCTCGCCGCGACCATGTCGTCGACGACCTCCTCGATCGACTGCGCTTCGAGGCCGTTCGCGAGGAACGCCGACTCCAGGCTCGCCGCCGCGTCCTCCGGGTCGACGCCGGGCGCGAGCCCGAAGTAGTGGATCGTCGGGGAGGTGCGGCCGGGGAAGGCCGACGAGAGCGTCGCCTGCGACGTGGAGATGCCGACCATCTCGCGCGGCGCGGTGTCCTTCAGGATCCCGACGACCGTGAGTCGCGTGCTCCTGCCCGTCTGCTTGTCGAGCACCTCGATCGGAATCGGCTCGAAGGAGCCCTCCTCGAAGTAGAAGCCCGTGAGCTGGAAGTCGGGCGGGACGTCGAAGCCGAACGAATCCCGACGGGGGACGATCAGGCTGTCGACGACCGCGAGCCCCGGCGTCGTCCGGACCGCCTCCCAGACCTCCTCCGGCGATCCATACCCGCGCGCCGTCTGGCCGAGCCCGAAGGTCGTGTGGGCGAGGAAGGGCTCGTCGAGCCCGCGGACGAGATAGGTCTCCGAGGGCCGGCCGGCCCCGAGCTGCTTCGCCTGTACGGCGAGCACGGACTGGCTCCCGACGACCGTGTAGTCCTCAGCGCGGAGACCGGGCGCGGTCCGCAACGCGGCGTCCATGTCCTCGACCGCGCCGGCGCCGACGGTCCCGCCGCGCACCTGGAAGCCGCCGCCGTAGTCGTCGACGTCGATGGCTTGGATGAAGGAGCCGTTCGAGGCGGTGCCCGTCACGAGCGTGAAGACGACGAGAGTGAACATCGCGAGCGTCGTGCCGGTGCGGAAGCGAGCCCGCAACGGGTAGGCCATCGACATCCGCAGCACAGGCGCGAGGGCGCGGATCCGCCCGAAGACTCGCATGACGAGCCCGAGCAGGACGTCGGCGTTGAAGACGATCACCCACACGGTCCCGACGACGATCATCAGGCCGGAGACGATCCAGGTCCCGAAGTCCATCGCCAGGTTGCCGAAGACGGCCTCCCACGCCCGCCACGGGAGGAGGAGGGACACGACGACCGCGAGCCCACAAGCGGTGAACGCGAGGCGCTCGGGGACGCCGAGCAGCTCGAGGAGGGGCACGAGGCTCACGAACGAGAGCGACACGCCGAGCATGAGCGGCGTCGCGGTGTCGGACGTGGTGCCCGAGAGCGCGAGCAGCAGCCCGAAGAGGAGCCCGACGGCAGCGAGCACGAGCCGGCGCCCCCGCCGGGCGACGGGCGGCTCAGGGAGATTCCTGATCGCGGTCGAGATCGTCATGGCGCTCACGCGCCAGGCGGAGACCGCGACGATCACGAGCGTGAGCAGGAGGCCCAGTGCGAACGCGATGACGAGGCTGCGCGCGGACACGGCGAACTCGATCTGGAGGCCGGCATCCGCGTCGGCGGCGCCGAACGCGTCGGCCATGACTACGACCATGCCGAACGCGACGAGTGCACCGAGCGCCGCCCCGACGAGCGCCGCCAGGAGGTCGTACGCGACTCCCTCGAACGTGAACATCTCGGTCAGGTGCCCGCGCCTTGTGCCGATCGCGCGGGCGATCCCCAGCTCTCCCCGCCGCTCGGCGGCGAGCATCACGAAGATGAGGAAGATGAGGAGGATGCCGGCCGCGATCGAGAAGGTCCCGAAGGTCGTGAAGAAGGCGATGAACGCGGCCCCGGCCTCTTCCGCGTCCGCGATCGCGTCTTGCTTCAGCGTCTGCACCTCGAGCCCGAGCTGGTCTGCCAGCGGCTGGAGCGTGCGGGCGACGTCGTCCGAGAGCGCGGCCCCCGAGGTCTCGCCGCCCCGGTTCGACACGAGGACGGCCTGGACCTCGCCCGGGTGGCCGAGGAGCTCCTGCGCGGCGGCGAGGGGCACGAGGAGCGCCGCGTCGGCCGTGCCCGCGCCTTCGAACCGCACGACGTCACGTACCCGCGCCGGCCGCGCGGCGTCCCCGACGTAGACGACGACGCTGTCGCCGGCCTCGACGCGGAGCTCGTCCGCAGCCTTCCGGTTCAGGTAGACCTCGCCCTCGCCGAGGTCGCCGAGCGAGAGCTCGTCTCCCTCGGAGCCGACGATCGGGGAGAAGCCCTCCATGCGGGCGGGGTCGGCGGCGAAGAGGACGACGCCCGGCTCGCTCTGTCGCTGGACGGGCGCCTGCACGGCAACACCCTCGACGATCGCTCCCGTGACGCCGTCCACGAGGTCCGTGCGGGCTGCCGCGTCCGCGACCAGCTGCACCGCGGACTCGTCGATCCAGACTCTCCCCGTGGCCGCGCCCAGCTCACCGGGGATGTCGTCGGTCGCGCCCTTGGGAGCGACCGACTCGTCGGTCGCGCCGAGTGCGTCGACGGCGGTCGCCCGAACCGTGTGGTTCATCGTGTCGCCGGTCGTCAGGGCGGCAGCGATGATCGCCGTGCCGAGCATGAGCCCGACGACGATCAGGGCGCTCCGTCCGCGGCGCCGCCCGACGTTGCGGAGCGCGAGCTTGACGAGGATGCGGTTGCGGATCGCGAGGACGGCGAGCGCGCCGAACGCGATCCCGAGTGTGACGGCGAGGATGGCGAGGAAGGTGTCGACCGGTATCCCGAAGATCTCCTTCATCGGTCCCTACACGATCGCCCCCTCTGGAGCCTCGGCGACGACGACCTCGTACGCCTCGCGGCCCGGGTCCTGCCGGAACACGACGAGGTCGGTGAACTTCGCGACCTGCTGCCCGTAGAAGCCGGAGATGCGGGTCGCGCGGGCTGCTTCGTCGCTCGTCCAGAACGTGAGCACGAGCATCTTCCCCTCCTCCGAGAGGAGCACGTAGCACCCCTCGTAGCCCTCCTGCTCGCGGAGCGCCGGAAGCACGGACTGCTCGAAGACGGCGACGCCCTCGCTCGGATTCGTGCGAACGACGTCGATCTCCGCCTCGGTTGCACGGACGACCATCTACCTCACCCCCAGGAGCTCTTCGCCGCGGATCTCCCCGTCGACCATGCGCACGATCCGGTCGGTCTTCCGGCCGACGGCGATGTCGTGTGTGACGATGAGGAACGTCAGCCCGCGCTCGGCGTTGAGGCGGCGCATGAGCTCGACGATCTCGACCGCGTTCTCGGAGTCGAGGTCGCCGGTCGGCTCGTCCGCCCACACGATCGCGGGGTCGTTGACGAGCGAGCGGGCGATCGTCACCCGCTGGCGCTCGCCGCCCGAGAGCGCGTCCGGAACGTGACCCGCACGGTCGGCGACGCCGACGAGCGCGAGCGCGTCGACAGCGCGACGCCGCGCCTCGCCGCCGCCCACGCGCGCGAGGAGCAGCGGAAGCTCGACGTTCTCGACCGCGGTCAGCACGGGCATCAGGTTGTAGAACTGGAAGACGAACCCCATCCGCCGCGCCCGGTAGTCGGTCCGCTCGCGGTCGGACATCTCCGACAGCGGCGTCCCTTCGATCAGCACCTCTCCCCCGTCGGTCGAGTCGAGCCCCGAGAGGCAGTTGAGCAACGTCGTCTTCCCACAGCCGCTCGGGCCCATGATCGCGACCATCTCGCCCTGCTCGAGGGCGAGATCGACACCGCGGAGCGCGTCCACTCGGACGGCCCCCGTGTCGTAGGTCTTCTCGACGGACCGTGCTTCGACGATCGTCGGACGGGCGCGTTCGGCGGTCGCGGGGGCCTCGTGCACAGGTCTCGTCGCAACGGCCATCGCGCCTCCTTCCTTCGCTGCCTGCAACGTCGCGCGTTCGGCGCGCGCGGCCATCGGGGAAGCTGCGGAACGGTCTTCGGCGAACTACCGAGCCGCGCCGCCGCAACCTGACGGCGGCTCGCGGCGGTCGCCGGGACGGCTGCGCCTACAGCCCGAGCCGCTCGAGCATCCGCGGGTCGCGGCGCCATTTCGGCCGCACCTTGACCACGAGCTCGAGGAAGACGGGGTGGCCGACGAGCGCCTCCACCTCGGGCCGCGCGCGGGTCCCGATCTCGCGCACCATGGCGCCGCGCTTTCCGACGAGGATCCCCTTCTGCGACTCCGTCTCGACGTAGAGATGGGCGCGGACGGCCGTCTCCTCGATCGCGCCGACCTCGACCGTGAGCGCGTGCGGGACCTCCTCGCGGGTCAGGTGGAGCGCCTTCTCGCGGATCACCTCGGCCACGCGCTCCTCGATCGTGAGGTCGGTCGGCTGCCCCACGGGGAAGTACGCCGGGCCCTCGGGGAGGAGCGAGACGAGGTCGTCGCGGAGCTCGGCGACCCCGTCTCTCGTCTTCGCGCTCACGGGGTGCAGCGCGTGGAAGTCGCCGAGAGCGGCGGCGGCCTGCATCTGCGAGAGGACGTGCGCGCGCTTCAGGCGGTCGATCTTGTTGAGCGCGATGAGCACGGGCGTGCCGAGATCGAATACGCGCCGTGCCACGAAGCGGTCGCCCGCGCCGATGCGGGCGCGCGCATCGACGACGAGCAGGACGGCGTCGACGTCCTCGAACGAGGAGTCGACGGTCTGCTGCATTCGCTCGGTCAACGCGTCGAGCGGCCGCTGGAAGCCGGGGAGGTCGACGAGCGCGAGCTGGTAGCCCGGCCCGTTCGCGACGCCGAAGAGCCGCCGGCGGGTCGTGTTCGGCACGTTCGACGTGATCGCGATCTTCTCGCCGCAGAGCGCGTTCACGAGGGTCGACTTCCCGACGTTCGGACGGCCGGCGACGACGACGATGCCGCTTCTCACGGAGGCCTTCTCATGGGGCACCCCGGCCCACCACCCACTGCGAGCGTAACGAGGAAGTGGTGACGGAGGGGGCACGGCATCGTGTCGGACGAGCGCCGTCTCACCCCTCCGATTCGGGCAGCTTCGAGGAGTCGAACGACTCGGGAAGCAGCTCGTCTGGGCCCATCGTCACGACCCGGCCGCGGTTTCGGAAGACCACTCTCCCCACGCCCATCTCGTGCAGCCACTGCCTGCAGCCGCCGCACGGTGACGCGGTGATCGCGACGGCGACGAAGTCGCCCGGCCGAAAGCCCTCTGCGATCGCGCGTGCCAGTGCCGTCCGCTCCGCGCACACCCCGAGCGGATAGGCCGCGTTCTCGACGTTCACGCCCTCGATGACGCTTCCGTCGCCGGCGAGCACCGCGCAGCCGACGTGGAACCGGGAGTACGGGGCGTACGCCCGCTCGGCGGCGGCGTCCGCGCGGTCGAGCAGCTCGCCATCCGAGATCGGCGACGTCACCCGAACACCTGGAAGAGGAAGAGCGTGGTGAGCGTGCCGACCGCTCCCCCGCTCGCGACCTCCGCGGCGGAGTGGACACCTGTCTCGACGCGGGTCTGGGCCACGAGCAACGCCATGATGAACGCAAGTGAGGAGACGAGGAAGCGCTCCGAGGAGTCGTCGAGGATCAGCGTCACCGCCATCCACCCCGCGAATGCGACGGCCGCGTGCCCGGACGGAAGCCCGCCGCGCAACGGCGTCCCGCGCCCCGTGTACGCCTTCACTCCGATCACGATGATCACGGTGAGCGCGAGTGCGACGAGCGTGAGCTCGGCCGGCTGGTTGCTCAGGCGGTCCAGGAAGCGGGAGCTGCGGTCGGCCACCTCGCCCGAGAACACGAGGTACCCCACGGCGACCGCGTTCAGGGAGGCGATGAGGACCGCGCCCGCCGCGATGTCCTTCGCGAGCTTCGCCATGGGATCGAACGACGTGGAGGCGACGTCGACGGCCGCCTCGATCGCGGTGTTGACGAGCTCCGCGACGAGCACGAACGTGATCGCGAGCAGGAGGGCCATCAGCTCGACCCGGTCGACGCCGAACCCGACGGCCGCAACGAGCACGGCCGCCGCGAGGGAGAAGTGGATCCAGAGGTTCCGCTGCGTGCGGAGTGCGTGGATGACGCCTTCGGCGGCGTGGTTGAAGCTCTGGAAGAGCGACGGCCGCGCCCCCGGCGTCATCGGGTCGCGTGCTCCCGCTCGCGCCGCTCCATCTCCTCGCCGTGGTCGTAGCCGAGCAGGTGGAGGAGGCCGTGCACGAGCGGCCCGCGCCACTCCTCGCCGACGACCTCGGGGCACAGGACGACGTCGCCGAGCGCACGCGGGACACCCTCCGGGAGCGTCTCTCGCCCGTCGAGCGGGAAGGAGAGCACGTCCGTCGCCTCGTCGACTCCCAGGTGCTCGCGCTTCAGCGCGCGGATCTCGGCGGAGGACACGAACGCGATTCCGAGCTCGCCATCCGCGACGCCCTCGGAGGCGAGCACCTGCCGCGCGAGAGCGACAGCGTCCTCTTCCGCGACCTCCGCCCCGCTCCGGTTCGACGTCTCGACCGCGATCACGAGTTTGCGCATCACCGGCTGCGCGCCGTGCCCGTCTCCTCGGCGTGCCGCTTGTACGCCTCGACGATCCGCTGCACGAGCTTGTGGCGGACGACGTCCTCGTTCCCGAACTCGACGAATCCGATGTCCTCGACCCCCGCGAGGATCTCCCGCACCTGGATGAGCCCGGACGCCTGCTCCCGCGGGAGGTCGACCTGGGTCACGTCACCGGTGACGACCATCTTCGACCCGAACCCGAGGCGCGTCAGGAACATCTGCATCTGCTCCGGCGTCGTGTTCTGCGCCTCGTCGAGAACGACGAACGAGTCGTTGAGCGTGCGGCCGCGCATGAATGCGAGCGGGGCGACCTCGATCGTGCCCCGCTCCATGTACCCGGAGAGCCGCTCCGCCTCGAGCATGTCGTAGAGGGCGTCGTAGAGCGGCCGGAGGTATGGATCCACCTTCGCCAGCATGTCCCCGGGCAGGAAGCCGAGCCGCTCGCCCGCCTCCACCGCCGGCCGCGTCAGGATGATCCGCCCGACCGCGCCCTCCGAGAGCGCCGACACCGCAAGAGCCATGGCGAGGTACGTCTTGCCGGTGCCGGCCGGGCCGACCGCGAACGTCACGGTGCGCGCGCGGATCGCGTCGACGTAGCGCTTCTGATTGACGGTCTTCGGGGCGATCTTCTTTCCGCGGTGGCGCCAGACGACGTCCTCGAAGACGTCGCGCACGTCCTCGGCCTGGTCGAGGGCAGCGAGCACGGCGCCGACGGTGTCGGGCCCGATCTGGTGGCCCCCCTCGACGAGCTCGACGAGCTCGTCCACGACCGCGCGGGCAGCGGAGACGTGCTCGTCGTCGCCGCCCAGCGTGAGCCGGTTGCCGCGCAGGGCGATCGTGCAGCCGAGCCGCTCGCGGAGCGCGTAGAGGACGCCGTCCTCGACGCCCGCGAGCTCGGCCGCGACCTCGTTCGAGACGTCCAGCACCTGCCGGGGCATGGGCGTCAGTGTAGGGGCGTCAACGGCCGCGAGTCCCGGGGCCGACGTCCTCGTACGCCTCGGCGAGGAGCGCGGCGATCGAGTCGTCGAGCTCGACTGCATCGGTGACCCGGAGCCCGTGCGTGACAACCCGCTTCGTCGTGTGGAACGCGGCGAGCAGGCACGGATGCTCGACCTGGCGCCGGAGGTCGATGTTCAGCTCGAGCCGCCCCCGCTCGACGAAGGCGCCGGCGAAAGATGTGCTCCAGTAGACGACCGAGCTCGCGGGGCGGGCTCGGACGGCCCCCGCACCGCTCGACGAGCTCCTCGCACCGCCGGAAGAGCGCGACGCCCTCGGAACTCTTGCCCTCGAGGTACGCGTCCACGCTCTCGAGGTCGGCCACGTCAGGCGAGCTTCTCCTTGACGAGCTGGTTGACGGTCGAGCCGTCCGCACGGCCCGAGACCTGGTGCATGACCCCGGCCATCACGCGCCCCATGTCCCGGATGCTGGTCGCCCCGACCTCCGAGATGACGTCGTCGATGATCTCCTCGAGCTCCTCCTCGGAGAGCGGCTCGGGCATGAACTCCTCGAGCACGTCGAGCTCGTACTCCTCGTCCTCCGCCTGCTCGTCGCGCCCGCCCTTGCGGAACGCCTCCGCGGCCTCGAGCCGCCGCTTGCGCTCGCGCTGGAGCACCTGCAGCTCCTCCTCGTCGGAGAGCGGACGGCGAAGCTCCTTCTGCGCGGCCTGGAGCGCGTTGAGCACGAGGCTGAGGGCATCCCTCCGTTCGCCGTCCCGTGCGAGGCGCGCCTGCTTGAGCTCCCCGTCGATCCGCTCGATGAGGCTCATGGGCCGACCGGCCCATGAGCGTGGAGGGGTGTGGGGAACCGCGAGGTTCCCCATGCTTTCCAGAAGAAGGGGGTTCGTGGGGGAAACATTGTTTCCCCCGCGAACGCGAGCCGTGGGCGAGCGTTGCTCATGCGCCCTCCAGGACCGCCGCGGCCACGCGCGCCCGGTCGAGCTCGCCGCCGAGGACGTGCCAGTGGAGGTGGAAGACGGTCTGCCCCGCGCCCCGGCCCACGTTCACGAGGACGCGGTAGTCCTCGAGCCCAGCGCCGCGCGCCGTGCCGGCCACGAAGCGGAGCATCCGCGCCGCCTCGTCGTCCGGGAAGGCGTCGACGTCCCGTAACGAGTCCACGTGGCGCTCTGGGAGAACGAGCAGGTGCGTCTCCGCGAGCGGCGCGATGTCGCGGATCGCGACCAAGCCCTCCTCGCGCGCGACGTGGTCGCCCTCGGCGACGAGCCGGCAGAAGAGGCAGTCCTCAGGCGGCGACGGCAAGGATCCCCTCCTCGGAGAGCCCGACGGCCCTCGCGACGACGAGCTGGCCGACCTCGGCGTCGACGAGCCACGGCGTGTAGTCGTCCCCGTACCCGCGCCCCGGGCGGTCGACGAGGACGACACCCGTCGTGCCGAGCTTCGCCTCCCAGCGGCGGCGGCAGAGCTCGTCGGAGAGCGCACGCAGGCGCGCGCTCCGCTCCTTCTTCACGTGCGCCGGGACGGTGTCCCTGGCCGCGGTCGCCGTCCCAGGACGAGGCGAGTACGGGAAGGCGTGCACCTTCGTGATCCCGGCGCGCTCGACGAGGCCGAGCGTCCGCGCGAACGCGTCCTCGTCCTCGCCCGGGAAGCCGACGATCACGTCCGTCGTGAGGTTCAGGTCGGCGAGCGGCTCGAGCTTTGCGACGTACTGCGCGGACGTGTAGCGCCGCCCCATCGCACGGAGGATCCCGTCGTCCCCCGACTGGAGCGGGACGTGCAGGTGGGGCGACACGGTCGGGGTCTCGCGTAGCGCGGAGACGAGCTCGCCGCCGAGGTGGTTCACCTCGATCGAGGAGAGCCGCAGCCGCTCGACGCCCGGGACGACGCCCGCCTCCCGGACGAGCTGCGCCAGCGTGTAGCCCGCCTCGCGATCGCGGAAGCAGCCGAGGTTCACACCCGTCAGCACGATCTCCCGATGCCCTTGTCCGGCGCGCCTGCGGATCTCCGCGAGGACCGCGCCGGCAGAGCGGCTCCTCGTCCCGCCGCGTACGAGCGGGATGACGCAGAACGCGCACGAGAACGAGCAGCCGTCCTGGATCTTCACGAATGCGCGCGTTCGGTCGAGCCCGTGCTCTGCGCGGACGCACGCGATCGCTCCGACGTCGCCGGCGACCGAGGCGGTGGCCTCGTCGCTCGAGCCGGGGACGACGGCGACGTTGCGGGCGGCGGCGTCGAACGCGTCGAGGAGGTTCGCGCCGCAGCCGGTGACGTACACCCTCCGGTGCGTGCGGGCCGCCCGCGAGACCGCCTGGCGGGACTTCGAGACGGCCTCGTGCGTCACGCAGCACGTGTTCACGACGGCGACGTCGCCCTCACCGGCGACTTCGGTGTGGCCGTCGTCCAGCAGCCGCTCGCGAACGGCCTGCGCGTCGGCGAACGAGACCTTGCAGCCGAGGAAGCGGACGGAGAAGGTCGCCATCGGGCCACCTAGCTTAGAGCCCTGCGGGCGGCGGGGCCTGGGCAGATGCCGAGCGCAGATGGGCGCTGCCGTGCTCGTCCACGCCGACGAGGAGCTCGTCGAGCACGACGACGGCCACGTACAGGAAGGGTACGAGCGCGGTGAAGACACCGACGGCCGCGCTCCGCGCAAGGATCGCGACGAACGCGACGACCGCGCCCGTGAGCCCGCACGCAAACGCCGGGCGCGCCGAACGGGAGCATGGCATCTGCGAGAGCGTGGACCTCGCGTGCCCGCGGGCAGCGAAGCATCGCGAGCGCGCTGCGGCGCTCACGCATCGTCACGAGCGCACGCCGAGGCGGGCGGTCACGAACACGTCGGCCGCCCAGCCTTCGAGCTCGAGACGAGCCACGCGCTCCCAGCCGGGAGCCGCCGGCGCCTCGTGCGCGAGGTAGCCGGACGTCAGCGCGGTCCTCGCGGCGAGCCTCGACAGCAGCCGCTCGACGGCCGCGAGCTCGATGTTCGCGACGACGACGTCCGTCTCCGGCAAGGCGTCTCGTAGGACGTCCGCCCGGCATACGTCGACCGCGACCCCGTTCAACGCGGCGGTGGCTTCGGCCGCCTCGACCGCTGCGGAGTCGAGGTCCAGCGCGATGACGGGCGCGAACCCGAGCCGAGCGGCCGCGACCGCGATCACGCCGGATCCACAGCCCGCGTCGAGGCAGCTCACGGGCTCGAGATCGCCGAGCAGCTCGATGCACGCGCGCGTCGTCGGATGAGCGCCGGTGCCGAACGCGCGGCCCGGGTCGACGACGACGGCCGAGACGCCTTGGGGTGGAGACTCCCAGGGCGGTCCGATCCACAGCCCTCCGACGACGATCGGGCGGTGAAACATCCGCCAGCGATCCTCCCAGCCGGCCTCCACCGGCGACACCTCGATCTCCCCGAACGCCTCCTGCACGCGCGCCTGGCCTGCCTCGTCGACATACACCGCGAGCTCGAGCCAACCGTCACGCTCGACCTCCTCGAAGCCCGCGGGGGAGACGTGGAGCAGGCGCGCGCGGGCGATCTCGGACTCCGCGGCGGGTACACGGACGCCGACGCGGCGCAGGTCCACGTCGCTCAGCGCAGAGCGCTCTTCAGGCGACGGAAGAAGCCTCCGTCCTCGTCGTCCTTCGGCTCGTACGCCTCCGCGCCCACCTGCCGGCCGAAGTCCTCGAGGAGGAGCCGCTGGTCGTCGGTGAGCCGTGTCGGCACGGCGACGTCGAGCCGGACGTAGAGCGACCCGCGCCGCCCCTGCAGCGACGGCATCCCCTGGCCCTGGAGGACGCGGATCTCGCCAGGCTGCGTGCCCGGCTCGACCTCGAGGTCGAGCTCGCCGCCGGGGGCAGCCACGCGGACGGTCGCCCCGAGCGCGGCCTCGGTCATCGTCAGGCGCGCGACCGTGTGGAGGTCGTCCCCGTCGCGCACGAACCGCGGGTCCGGGCGCACGCGGACGAGCACGAACGCGTCACCACGATCGCCGCCGCGGAACCCCACGTGGCCGCCGCCGCGCACGCGGATCCGCTGCCCGTCCCGAATCCCTGCCGGCACGTCGAGCTCGAGCCTGCGGCTCTCAATGATGCGTCCCTCGCCCGCGCAGTCGGAGCAGGGCGCCTCGAGCGTCTCGCCCGAGCCGTCGCAGTCCGGGCACGTGCGCTGCTGGACGAACTGGCCGAAGAGGTTCTGCGAGACCCTCCGCACGACCCCGCCGCCGCGGCAGGTCGAGCACGTGCGTGTGCCCGTCCCGGGCTCTGCCCCGGTCGCGCCGCATCGCTCGCACGCAGCCGCGACCTCCGCGGGGACGGTGACCGACACGCCCGTGAACGCCTCCTCGAGGTCGACCTCGAGGACGGCCTGGACGTCCCCGCCACGCGAAGCCCGAGCCCGCAACGGCCCTCCGCCGAGGAGGTCCTCGCCGAAGAACGCTGCGAAGACGTCGGCGATGCTCCCGAAGTCGGCGAAGGGCTGGAAGCCGCCGGTCCGGAGCCCCGCGTGACCGAAGCGATCGTAGGTCGAGCGCCGGCCCGGGTCGGAGAGCACCTCGAACGCCTCCGCGACCTCGCGAAACCGCCGCTCGGTGTCCGGGGTGCTCGAGACGTCGGGATGGAGCTCCCGCGCGAGCGCACGGAACGCCTTCTTGATCTCGGCCTCGCTCGCGCCGCGGTCGACGCCGAGGATCTCGTAGTAGTCGCGCTCGGTGGTCGCCATCGCGCGCCTAGGTCTCTTCGTAGACGTCCTCGACGAACCGGGAGAGCTCGAAGGCCGCGGCCCGAACGGTGCGGATCGCCTTCTCGTAGTCCATGCGCAGGGGCCCGACGAGGCCGACGGCGCCGAGCGGTGTGCTCCGGATGCCGTAGGTCGCGCCGATCAGCGTCACGTCGTGGTGCTGGTCGCCGCCGAGCTCGGGGCCTACGTGGACGATGGGGCGGCGCGGCTCGACGGCCTCCGAGACGAGCTCGAGCACCGCCGCCCGCCGCTCGAGGAGCTCGAGGAGCCGCATCGCCGCGTCTGCCTCCTCGGCGCGCACCTCGAGCAGGCCTGCCGCGCCGCCGACGAACACCTCGGGGCCCTCGTCCGGGGAGAAGTCGAGAAGCGCAGGGCCGATCAGCGCGAGGAAGCTGCGCTCGCCCGGCGTGAGCTCGGGCGCCTCGAGCCTCCGGCGCAGCGAGCTCGATCCGAGCCGCTCGCCGACGACGCGCTCGTTCAGGTAGGCAGCCGCCCAGGCGACGAGGCCGGGGTCGGCGGGCGCGTCGAGCCGGAACACGCGCTTCGCGACGCCGCCCGTGGAGGTGATGACGACGACCATGAGGCTCGTCGGCTGAAGCGCGAGGACCTCGACGTGGCGGATCGTCGCCGTCTCCAGCGTCGGCGCGGAGACCAGCGCCAGCAGCCTCGTCGCGCGGGACAGCATCTCCGTCGTCGTGCGGAGCGCTCCCTCGATCTCGTCGCGCATCGACCGGAGGTCGAGCCCGATGCCGGCGGGCCGGCCTTCCAGCGTCTCGACGAGCTCCTCGGCGTACAGGCGATACCCGCTCTCGGTCGGCATGCGCCCGGCGGACGTGTGCGGATGCGTGAGGAGCCCCAGCGTCTCGAGCTCCGCCAGCTCACCGCGCACCGTCGAGGGGGACACCACCAGCCCGGACCGCTCGACGAGCGAGCGCGAGCCGACGGGCTGGCCCGTCGCCACGTACTCCTCGACGACGCGTCGAAGGATCTCCCGCTTGCGGGCAGTGAGCTGCATCCGCACTCGATGGTAGCCGTGGCCCGGGCCGGCACCCGCTCGGACTCTGCGGAGGCCCGCGAGGCCGCTAGCGGACGAGCTCGACGGTGACACCGCCGCCGAGGAAGCGGCCGCGGTGGGTCAGTCGAAGCACAGCTCCGCTCCCGTTCTCCGACAGCTCGACGAGGCCGCCGGCGACGAGCCGCTCGGCCGCGCTCCGGTCGAGGACACCCTCGACCCCGGCGAGCGGGAGCGGCTCGTCGAGCCGCAGGCCGAGCAGCAGCCGCTCGCGCTCGCGCGTCTCGGCGTCGAGCGGCTCGAGCTCCCGGGGCGGACACTCGCCCGCCAGCAGCGATTCGACGTAGCGGTGAAGCCCGGGCGCGTTCCGCCGGCGCACCCCGCCCACGGTCGACACGGCGCCCATGCCGATCCCCAGGTAGTCCTTCCCCCGCCAGTACGCCAGGTTGTGCCGCGCGCGGAGGTCGCGTCCGCCCGCCCGCGTCGTCTCGAGGCAGAAGTTCGCGGTCTCGTACCAGCGGTAGCCCGCGCCCGTCAGGGCGTCGACGACCGCCTCGAAGTGGCCCTCCATCGACTCGGCCTGCTCCGCGAGGGCCTCCCCGTGGGCGTGCGTGAACCGCGTGCCCGGCTTCGCCTCGAGCTCGTAGCAGGAGAGGTGCTCGGGCTCGAGGGCGAGCGCATCGGCGATGTCCGCGTCGAGGTCGACGGGGCTCTCGCCCGGGATGCCGTAGAGCAGATCGAGCGAGATGTTGTCGAATCCGGCATCACGGAGAGTGTGCACGGCGCGCCGGACGTCGTCAGGAGACGCGCCACGCTCGAGCACTCGCAGCAGATGCGGCCGGAAGCTCTGCGCTCCCAGAGAAACGCGGCTCACGCCCCCAGCCCGCAGCAGGCGCGCAAGCTCGGGCGTGACCGTCTCCGGGTTCGCCTCGACCGTCAGCTCCTCCACCTCGGGGAGGGCGTCGAGCAGGCGCGCCAGGTCGGCCGCGTCGGTGAAGGTGGGCGTGCCGCCGCCGAGGAAGACCGTCTCGACGCGCTCGGCTAGGACGCCACGCTCGAGCGCGAGCTCCACGAGGAGCGCGTCGACGTAGGAAGCGTGCTGTCCGCGCCGCCCGACGACGGTGACGAAGTCGCAGTAGCCGCAGCGGTGCGCGCAGAACGGGAGGTGGACGTACAGGTGCCGGACGGCGCCCACGACTATCGCTTCCGCTCCGAGTCGAGGTTCAGCACCGCGAGGAACGCCTCCTGCGGCACCTCGACGCCGCCGACCTGCTTCATCCGCTTCTTGCCCTTCTTCTGCTTCTCGAGCAGCTTGCGCTTCCGCGTGATGTCGCCGCCGTAGCACTTCGCGAGCACGTCCTTGCGCTTCGCCTTGATCGTCTCGCGGGCGATGATGCGCGAGCCGATCGCCGCCTGCACGGGCACGTCGAACATCTGCCGCGGGATCTCCTGGCGGAGCCGGTCGACGAGCTGCCGCCCGCGATCGTAGGCGGCGTCCCGGTGGATGATCAGCGAGAGCGCGTCGACCTGCTCGCCGCCGACGAGGATGTCGACCCGCGTGAGGTCGCCGGGGCGGAATCCCGCGAGGTCGTAGTCGAAGCTCGCATAGCCGCGCGTGCGGGACTTCAGCTGGTCGTAGAAGTCGAGGACGATCTCCCCGAGCGGGAGCTCGTACGAGAGGAGGACGCGCTCCTCGCTCAGGTACTCGAGGTGGTCGAAGTCGCCGCGCCGCTCGTTCGCGAGCTCCATGACCGCGCCCACGTAGCCCTTGGGGACGATGACCGACGCCTTCACGTACGGCTCCTCGACGCTCTCGAGCTCGCGCGGCATCTCCGCCGGGTTGTGCACCTCGACCACCTCGCCCGCGCGCGTGGTCGCGCGGTACGCGACGGTCGGCGCCGTGATCAACAGGTCGAGGTCGAACTCGCGCTCGAGCCGCTCGCGAACGATCTCCATGTGCAGGAGCCCGAGGAACCCGCACCGGAACCCGAAGCCGAGCGCCTGCGAGGTCTCGGGCTCGTACCAGAGCGAGGCGTCGGAGAGCCGCAGCCGCTCGAGCGCGTCGCGGAGCTCCGGGTACTCGTCGGAGTCGGTCGGGAAGATCCCCGCGAAGACCATCGGCTTCACGTCCTGATAGCCGGGAAGCGGCTCCGTCGCGGGCCGACTGCGCGAGGTGAGCGTGTCGCCGACGCGGAGCCGCGAGACGTCCTTTAGGCCGGTCACGACGTAGCCGACCTCCCCCGCACCGAGCGACGCCATGGGCTCGCGCGCCGGGGACATGACTCCGAGCTCCTCCGCCTCGAAGCTCGTGCCCTGCGCCATCGCGCGTAGCGGCTCGCGGGGGTCGAACCGCCCGTCGACGACGCGCACGAATGCGACGACGCCACGGTACTGGTCGTAGGACGAGTCGAACACGAGCGCTCGTGCCGCGGCCTCCGGGTGACCCGTCGGTGCCGGGATCCGCTCGATGATCGCGTCGAGCACGTCCTCGACGCCCATGCCCGTCTTGGCCGAGATCCGGAGCACGCGCTCGGGCTCCTCCCCGAGCAGCTCTGCGAGCTCGGCCGCGGCACCGTCGGGATCGGCCTGCGGCAGGTCGATCTTGTTCACGACCGGGACGATGTCGAGGTTTCCGTCGAGTGCGAGGTACGCGTTCGCGAGCGTCTGCGCCTCGATTCCCTGGGCGGCGTCGACGAGCAGGAGCGCGCCCTCGCAGGCCTGCAGCGACCGCGACACCTCGTAGGTGAAGTCGACATGGCCGGGGGTGTCGATGAGGTTCAGGTGGTGGCCGCGCCAGCGCACTCTCACCGCCTGCGCCTTGATCGTGATCCCGCGCTCCCGCTCGAGCTCCATCGAGTCGAGCACCTGCTCGCGCATCTCCCGCTCGGAGAGGGCTCCCGTCAGCTCGAGGATGCGGTCGGCGAGCGTCGACTTCCCATGATCGATGTGCGCGATGATCGCGAAGTTGCGAATGCGGTCCTGCTGCATAGGACGTGGCGCCCCCTCACTCCTCGCGCCGGGCACGCAACAGTAGCAGCGCCTCGAGCTCTCGAATCCCGAGCGCCCTGGCCGCCGCGAGGTAGGCGAGCCCGGCGGCGGCGAGGCCCGCCCCCACCGACACGACCTGCGCTCCGAGCGACCGCCCGAGCCAGGCGTCGAGCCCGTACCACGCGACGTACGCGGCCGCAGCAGCCACCGCTGCGGCGGCGAGGACGCGCAGGACGACCGCCATCGTCCTTCCCACGTGCTCGAGGCCGAGACGCCGGCGCATCATCACGAGGAGCGCGGTCGCCGCGATGACGTTCACCAACGCGGTCGCGAGCGGGATCCCCCAGATCCCGAGCCGGTAGAGCACCGCGTCGAGCGCCGCGTTCAACGCGACGGCGCCGAGCGCGATCCCGGTCGGGATCCAGTTCGTCTGCATCGCATAGAAGCTCCGGTTCAGGATGAGCATCCAGCCGTTGAAGACGAGGCCGATCGAGAACGCCTGCAGGCACTGCGCGACGATCACCGTGTCCTCGGCCGTGAACTCGCCGCGCTCGTAGACGAGGCGCACGATCGGCTGCGCGAGCACGATGGAGACGAGGCTCGCGGGCACGAGCAGGAAGGCGATCTGGCGCAGGCCGCCGTCGAGCGCGCGGCGGAGCCCCGTGTCGTCGCCGCGCGCGGAGAGCCGTGCGAGCGTCGGGAAGAGGACGGTCGTCACCGCCACCGCGAAGATCCCCTGGGGGAGCATGTACAGGCGGAAGGCCTTGTCGATCGCAGCGGGCGCGAGCTCGGGGTCGAGCAGCCGCGAGGCGAAGAGCGTGTCCACGAGGAAGTTCACGTTGACGAGCCCGATCGTCAGCGTGACCGGGAGCATCAACGAGAGCACGCGCCGCACCGCGGGGTCGCGCCAGTCGAGGACCATCGTCAGCCGGCCGTCGAGGCGGCGCAACCACGGGATCGGCAGGAGGAGCTGGACGAGCGTCCCCGCGACGACGACGCCGGCGTAGAGGTAGAGCTGCGCGCTCTCGTCGTCGAGGCGCGGCACGCCGAGGACCAGGCCGAGGATGATGACGAGGTTCCAGGCCACCGGGGCGAGCGCCGGCAGCGCGAAGTGATGGTACGTGTTGAGGATCCCGACGACGATCCCGGAGAGCCCGAGGAGCACGACGATCGGGAAGAGGACACGCGAGAGGCCGACTGCGAGGTCGAAGTCGCCGCCCGGGTCTCCGAACGGCCACATCAGGAGCGGCGCGAGCAGGATGAACAGCGCGGTGATGCCACCGAGCACGAGGAGCGTCAGCCAGAACAGGGTCGACGCGACTCGCCAGGCGCGTTTCCGCTCGCCGCGCTCGAGCAGCTCACTGAAGACGGGCACGAACGCGCCCGACAGCGCCGCGTCGGCCACGAGCGCGCGGACGAGGTTCGGGAGCTGGATCGCGACCGTGAAGGCGTTGATCTTCCCGCTGACCCCGAAGAAGTAGGCGCTGACCATCTCCCGCACGAGCCCGAGCGCGCGCGACAGGGCGGTCGCGAGCGAGAAGACGGCCG
Organism: Gaiellaceae bacterium; assembly: GCA_050698135.1. GTDB lineage: Bacteria > Actinomycetota > Thermoleophilia > Gaiellales > Gaiellaceae > GMQP-bins7. The sequence goes on along the minus strand of JBOHBB010000030.1, from coordinate 2,471 downwards.
TCGAGCGCGCGAGGCGGCGGTCGTGGCCGCGCGCCTCCGCCGAGGTGGTCGGAGCAGGGATGTCGGGGGACTCGGTCACGGCGATCGGAGCGCGGCGTCGAGCAGCATCATCGCTGCGGCCGCGCGCCGATTCTCCCAGCGGGTCCTGCTACCATCGCGCAGCCCGCTCCACGCGGGCTTTTCCTCGAATGGCGAACATCAAGCAGCAGAAGAAGCGCGTGCGGATCCAGGCGCGGCAGCGCCTCGAGAACCTGCGCTACCGGTCGACGATCAAGACGCTGACGAAGCGGCTCGAGACGGCGGCCGCAGACGGCGACTCCGAGCGCCTCGCCTCCGAGCACCGTGAGCTGGTCCGCACGATCGACCGTGCGACCTCCCGCGGCGCCCTCCACCGGAACACGGCTGCCCGGAAGAAGTCGCAGGCCGCGAAGATCGCGGCCGGCGCCGGCTCCTAGCGCTCGGACTTCGCGCGGTCGGGCGCGCCCGTACGCGCCGTCATGGCCACGAGCGCGCGCTGCACCTCGAGGTCGGGGGCGAGCTTGCTCTGGCCCTTGAGCGCGCCGTCGAGCTCCGCGAGGCGCACGATCGCGTCCCCGAGCTCCTCGGACGAGAACCCCTCGGCCTGCGTGAACAGCCGCCCGGCGTAGTACGGGTTCAGCCTGAGGGTCGCGGCGACGTCCTTCGGCCTCTGCCCTCGCGCGGCCAGCTGCTTGATCGAGCGAAGGCGCGTGACGTGACCCCCGAGCGCGCCGGCGAGACGGGCGGCGGTGTCTCGTCGCTGCCGCGGCTCCCGCTCGAAGACCGCCTCGGTCACGTCGAGCGCCCGGGCCGGGTCGCCCGCCGCCCAGGCGTCGGTCAGCTCGTAGATCGGCATGTCGGCGGTCGGGGCGACCAGCGCCGTGACCTCACGCTCGCCGATCGGCTCGTCGGCCGCCCACGTCGCGAGCTTGTCGATCTCCCCCGCGAGCGCGTCGAGATCGTCGCCCACGAGCTGGACGAGCGCCGAGCACGCATCGGGCTCGGCGCGCACGCCGCGCTGTCGAAACTGCTCCGCGACCCAGCTGTTGAACGCCTTCTTGGCGACCGAGAACTCGAGGATGACACCGCCCTTCGCGCACGCCTTCGACAGCGCCGACGTCTTCTTCACGTCCTCGCCGACGAGCGCGAGCACCGTCGCCGGCGCCGGACGTCCGAGGTACGCGACGACCGCGTCGACGTCGGCGGCCTTCCAGCCGCCTCGCAGCCTGTTCTCGGAGCTCCGCACCCCGTCGACGTGCTCCACGATCACGAGCCTCGCGTCGCCGAAGAGGCTGCCCGCGTTGCAGAGGGCGACCGCGGCCTCGCCGGAGGCGTCGAGGGCGCTGATGGTCTCGACCGCCTCGGGGGCGAAGTGCCTACGGAGTCGCTCGACCGCGAGATGGATCTTCGGGCGGTCCGAGCCGGTGAGGAGGTAGACCGGCTTGTCCGGGGCTTCGGCCACGCGACTACCCTACTTCGCCGTACGGACCCGAAGGCTCCGGCCGTCCGACTCCACGACGACCCGGCCGTCCTCGTCCGTCCGGTAGAGGGTGAGCCCGCGAGCTGCGGCGAGCGCCGCGAGCGTCTCCGCGCGGGGATGGCCGTACTCGTTGCCACGCCCGCACGAGATCACGGCGATGCGCGGGCGTAGCGACCGGAGCTCCTCGTCCAGCCCCGGGTCCTCGGAGCCGTGGTGCGCGACCTTGAGCACCTCGACCGCCGACAGTCGGAGCCTCGCGGTGACCTCCGACTCCGCGTCCGCGGGCAGGAGGACGTCCGTCTCGCCGTACGACGCGAGGAGCACGACCGCGTTCAGGTTCGGGTCGTCCGAGGCGAGGCCGGCGTCGGGAGGCCAGAGCGCGCGGAGGAGGAGACCGCCTGCGCGGAACTCGGAGCCCGTTCGCACGACTCGCACGGGCACGCTGCGCTCCCTGGCCGCGGCGACCGCCTCCTCCCGGTCGGGCCCGGTCGCCTCCAGCGCGGGATCGAGGATCGCCCCGACCCGGATCCTGCGGACGACTTCAGCCGCGCCCCCGACGTGGTCGCGCTGGGGATGCGTGAGCACGAGCGCCGACAGCGAGCCGACACCCATGCGGCGCAGCTGGCCCGCCACATCCGCCTCGGGTGGCCCCTGGTCGACGAGCACCCTCGCGCTCGGGGTCTCGAGGAGGACGGCGTCCCCCTGCCCCACGTCGAGAAACGTCACCCTGAGCCCGGCGGGCTGGTCCCAGGCGGGCGCCGGGCGAACCGACCACCAGCCGGCGACTGCGAGAGCCGTCACTCCCGCCGCAGCGAGGCCGAGCCACCACCTAGTCCGCACGCCGAATGGTGCGTGCCGGAGAGCGGCGAGCCAGCCGGCGGCGGCGAAGAGCGCCACGACGACCGCGGTTCGGGCTCCCGCCTGAGCACCGGGAAGCGACGCGACGAGGCGCGCGACGAGCTCGAGCCAGGCC
>JBOHBB010000029.1:0-2440 GCA_050698135.1 Gaiellaceae bacterium | reverse complement strand
TCCCAAGGGCCCGGGGATCTTCCTCCTGATCCCGATCGTCGACCGGATGGTGAAGGTCGACCTGAGGACCGTGACCCTGAACGTCCCGCCGCAGGAGGTCATCACCAAGGACAACGTCCCGGTGCGGGTGAACGCCGTTGCCTACTTCCGGATCGTCGAGCCGAACGCCGCGATCGTCCAGGTCGAGAACTACATGGCGGCGACCTCTCAGATCGCGCAGACCACGCTCCGCTCCGTCCTCGGACAGCACGTCCTCGACGAGCTCCTCTCGGAGCGCGACAAGATCAACGCGATCCTGCAGGGGATCATCGACGAGGCTACGTCCCCGTGGGGCATCAAGGTCTCGGTCGTCGAGGTCAAGGACGTCGAGATCCCGGCCGGCATGCAGCGCGCGATGGCCCGTCAGGCCGAGGCCGAGCGAGAACGGCGCGCGAAGGTCATCTCGGCGGAGGGCGAGTTCCAGGCCTCCGAGCGGCTGAAGGACGCGGCCGCGATCATGGCGCAACAGCCGATCACGGTCCAGCTGCGCTACCTGCAGACGCTGCTCGAGATCGGGGCCGCGAACAATTCGACGATCGTGTTCCCGATCCCGATCGACCTGCTCACCGCGCTCTCGAACTTCGCGGGTGGGGACGGGACGAGCGCGGACGGGGCGAAGAGCGGCTAGGCCCCGGGCAGCTCGGGCGGCTCAGGCTCGGGAGTCTCGGCTTCGGGCTCCGGCACGTCGGGTGCGGCCTCCCCATCGGCAACCAGCACGGGGTCCGTCTCCTCGTCCGACCCTACGACCGGAGCGAGGGTCGACACGTGCTCGCTCTCGCGCAGCCGCATGACGATGACCCCCTGGGTGGCGCGGCCCGAGCGCTTGACGTCGTCGACGGACATCCGGATCACCGTGCCGCCGTCGGAGATGAGCATCACGGCGTACCCGTCGCGCACGATCCGAGCGCCTGCGAGCTTCCCCTTCGCCTCGACGAGCTTCGCGGTCTGTACTCCCAGGCCGCCGCGCCCCTTCACCGGGTACTCGGAGACGCGTGTCCGCTTCCCCCAGCCGTTCTCGGTGACGACGAGCAGGTCGGCATCGTCCTTCGCGATGTCGACCTCGAGCACCTCGTCGTCGCCACGCAGACGCATGCCCTGCACGCCGGAGGCCGGGCGGCCCATCGCCCGGACGTCCTTCTCACGGAAGCGGATCGCCTGGCCGCCACGGGAGACCATGAGCACGTCGTCCGAGCCGTCCGACAGGCGAACGCCGACCAGCTCGTCGTCCTCGCGCATGCCGATGGCGATGATCCCGTCCGCCTTCAGCGGCGTGTTGTAGGCCGCGAACTCGGTCTTCTTGACCATGCCCTTCTTCGTCGCGAAGAGGAGGTACTTCGCCTCCTCGAAGTCCCGCGTGGCGATGACGGCGCGCACGTACTCGTCCTGGCGGAACGGGAGGAGGTTGACGATCGCTCGGCCCTTCGACTGCCGCGAGCCGAGCGGCAGCTCGTGCACCTTGAGCCGGTAGACCTTCCCGACGGTGGTGAAGAAGAGGATGTAGTCGTGCGTGGAGGCGACGAAGAGGTGCTCGATGTAGTCGTCCTCCTTGAGGTCCATCCCCATCACGCCGATGCCCCCGCGCCGCTGCTCGCGATAGCTCGTCACCGGTAGCCGCTTGATGTAGCCGGACTTGGTGATCGCGATGACCATGTCCTCCTCGGCGATCATGTCCTCGAGCTCGAGCTCGCCCTCGCCGGCGACGATCTCCGTCCGGCGCTCGTCCGCCTTGCCGTAGATCTCCTTCAGCTCGAGGAGCTCCTCGCGGACGAGGCCGTCGACCAGCGCGGGGTCGCCGAGCAGGGCCCGTAGCTCCGCGATCCGCTCCTGGAGGTCGGCGTGCTCGTCCTCGACGCGCTTGCGCTCGAGCCCGGTGAGCGCGCGAAGGCGGAGGTCGAGGATCGCCTGGGCCTGGATCTCGGAGAGCTCGAAGCGCCCCATCAGGGCCACGCGGGCCGCGTCCGTGTCGTCGGCGGCCCGGATGAGCGCGATCACCTCGTCGAGGTTGTCGAGCGCGATGAGGTAGCCCTCGAGCACGTGCGCGCGGTCGAGTGCGCGCCGCAGTTCGTACTTCGACCGCCGCGTGACGACCTCGCGCTGGTAGTCGAGGTAGTGCCGGACGAGCTCGAGAAGCGACAGCGTGCGGGGCACGCCGTCGACGAGGGCGACGGCGTTGTAGCCGAAGGTCGTCTGCAGCTGCGTGTGCTTGAAGAGCTTGTTGAGGACGACCTGCGGGATCGCCTCGCGCTTCAGGTCGACCTGGATCCGCATCCCCGAGCGGTCGGAGTGGTCCTTCACGTCGGAGATCTCGGTCAGCACCTTGTCGTTGACGAGGTCGGCGATCTTCTTGATGACGCCGGAGTCGCCGCCCTTCTTCACGCCGTAGGGGAGCTCGGTGACGATG
>JBOHBB010000028.1:0-17285 GCA_050698135.1 Gaiellaceae bacterium | reverse complement strand
GGTGTCCACCCACACGACGTCGCGCAGGTCCTCGACTGGGAGGGCGTGGCGGTCCGGGCCGGGCACCATTGCACGCAGCCGCTGATGACGAAGCTCGGGGTGAGCGCGACGACGCGCGCGAGCTTCTACCTGTACACGATCCCCGACGAGATCGACCGCCTCGTCGAGGGCCTCCACAAGGTCAAGAAGTCCCTCGGCTGATGAGCGAGTTCGAGCAGCTCTATCGAGAGCTGATCCTCGACCACTACAAGAACCCGCGGAACCACGGGCTCCTCGAGCCTGCGGACGCGCACGCGGAGGGCCAGAACCCGCTCTGCGGCGACGAGATCTCGGTCACGGTGCGGCTCGGCGAGGGCGACGTGATCGAGGAGGTCGGGTTCGACGGGCGCGGCTGCGCGATCAGCCAGGCTGCGACCTCGATGCTCACGGACCTGGTCAAGGGGCGCACGGCGCAGGAGGTTGCGTCGATGCCGAAGGACGAGCTGCTCGACGAGCTCGGCATCCCGCTGACCCCGGTGCGGCTGAAGTGCGCGATCCTGGGGCTGGGCGTCTTGAAGCTCGCGCTGCACAAGGCGAAGGGCACGCCGCTCCCCGAGGAGTGGGGAACGTCGGTCCGCGACCTCGTGTTCGACTAGCCGCCGCTGGTGGCCGAGATCGAGGTCGGGCCGGTCGACGAGCTCCCGCCCGGGGCGATGCGGCTCGTGCCGGCGGGGGCGATGACGATCGGTGTCTACAACTGCGCGGGGACCTTCCACGCGATCGAGGACCGCTGCTCGCACGACGACGGCCCGCTCTGCGAGGGCGAGTGGGAACCGGAGCTGTGCGTCGTGGTCTGCCCCCGCCACGGCTCCCGCTTCGATCTCGAGACGGGGATCCCGATGTCGCTTCCGGCGTTCGAGCCCGTTCGGATCTTTCCCGTGTCAGTGCGTGACGGCGTCGTCGTCCTCGAGGTCGGAGAGGACTGACGTGCTCGACGACCGCGTCCTCGCAGTGCTCGCGAGGCTCGAGGAGGCCGATCGGCTCGAGCGCGAGGCGGGCCTGCCGGCTGCCCAGCGCGCACGGCAGGTCGAGCCGACCACCGGCCGCTTCCTGTTCGCCCTCGCCGCGTCGCAGGCCGGCGTGGAGGTGCTCGAGATCGGCGGCTCGCGCGGCTACTCCTCGATCTGGCTCGCCGCCGGAGCGCGAATCCTGGGCGGCCGGCTCGTCTCGCTGGAGAAGGACCCGGACAGGTGCGCCGCGTGGCGGTCGAACGTCGCCGACGCCGGGCTCGAGGAGTGGGCCGAGGTCGTCGAGGGCGATGCCCAAGAGACGCTGCGCTCGATCGAGGACGTCTTCGACCTCGTCTTCCTCGACTCGGAGAAGGACGACTACGAGACGCTCTTCGGTATCGCGCGTCCCCTGCTCGAGCCGGGAGGGCTCGTCGTCGCGGACAACGTCCTCTCCCACGCCGAGACGCTCGCCGCGTACTCGCAAGCACGCCAGGCCGACGAGACGCTTCAGAGCGTGACCGTTCCCCTCGACCGCGGCCTCGAGCTGACCGTGGTGCTCGCCGAGCGGCCTACCTGATCTCGCTCATCAGCCCGAGCAGGTTGCCGTCGGGGTCGCGGAAGAAGCTCATCCAGAGCTCGTGGTCGGGCATCCGGGCGATGAGGTGCGGCTCGTCCTCGAACGGCACACCGCGGCCCGCGAGCTCGGCGCGGGCGGCGTGGATGTCCCCGACCCTGAAGTACACGATCGAGCTCGGGTGGTCGACCTCCTCGTTCTCGGGGACGGCCAGCATGATTCTCACGTCGCCGCACACGAGGAACGCGAGCGGGCCGGCCTCGAAGAGGTAGTCGAGCCCGAGCGCGTCGCGGTAGAAGGCCACGGCGCTGGGAAGGTCGTGCGTCCGGATCGCGATCTGGCCGATGCTCTCGAGCGCGGGCATCCGTCCTCTTCCTCGGTATACTTAGCGTTGCTAACAAACTATTTAGCATGGCTAAGGAGAGCGTGTCAAGCGAGCGTGCGCCGGATCCGCGCGAGGCCGCCCAGGCGCTGCATGCCGCGGCGATCCATGTCCTGCGCCGCGTGCGGCGGGTCGACGAGGAGAGCGGCCTCACCGCGGCGCGGCTGTCGGCGCTCTCCGTTCTCGTCTTCGGCGGCCCGACGACGCTCGGCCGTCTCGCGCACGCCGAGCAGGTCTCCGCGCCGACGATGTCCCGCCTCGTGCACGCGCTCGAGCGCGAAGGGCTCGTCACCCGGGAGACGCACGAGCAAGACCGACGGTCGGTGCTCGTGCGGGCGACCGAGAAGGGTCGGACTGTCCTCGAGCAGGGGCGCGAGCGGAGGATCGCGGAGCTCGCGGCATTGCTCGAGACACTCGAGCCCGGCGACCTCGACACGCTCGTCTCGGCCGCGACGCTCGCCGAGCGTGCTCTCGGCCGTCGTCCATCCGCCGGAAGTGCGTATGCTGGCGATACCGCGGAAAGGAGGTGGTCCGGTTTGAGTGACGACAGTTCCGGCAGTGGAGGTACCAGCGGGTAGAGGCGTGCCCCCGGGACCACCGGGAACCGCCTAGCCAGCGTAGGGGGCTCGCAGCTTGCGCCGCAGACCGACGACGTCTGCCGGAAGCGCCTCTACTACTCCAACGCTGGTCACCGAGCTCGAGGGGCTGCTCACGCAGCCCCTCGGCTTCTCACAATGCATGAGCGGCGCGCTCAGGCCGCCACCGCGACGGGCGGCGCGGCTTCCGCGACGAGCGTCGCCAGCTGGTCGGCGAGTCGATCCTCGATGCGGGCGTCGAGGAGACGTCCTCGATCGTCGAACGCGTCCTGGGCGCGGACGACGGGCAGCTCGCCGTCGACGACCCTCGCTCCGGCGATGCCGAGCACGCGCCGCAGGTCCTGCTGCGCCCAGATCGCGCCGTACTGACCGGTCGAGGCGCCGGCGATCGCAGCCGTCTTGCCCCAGATCGCTGCGCCGCCGCGCGGTGGGCGCGAGGCCCAGTCGATCGCGTTCTTCAAGACGCCGGGGATCGAGCCGTTGTACTCCGGGGTCACGAAGAGCAGGGCGTCGGCATCCGCGATGCGGGCACGGAGGTCGGCCGCGGCGGCCGGAGGGTCCTCGCCGTCCAGATCCTCGTCGTACGGAGGGAGCAGCGCGAGGGCGTCATAGATCTCGACCGCGACCCCGTCGGGGGCGAGCTCCACCGCGGCCCGCGCGAGAGCCGTGTTGTACGACTTCTCGCGCAGGCTGCCGGAGACGGCGAGGACCTTCATCGTCAGCTCGCCTTCACCGCCGCGAAGATCGCCTTCAGTACGACGTCGTTCGGGAGCAGGAAGCCGCCGCCCGGAAGCGGGGCGTTCCACGTCAAGCCGAAGTCGGTGCGGTCGACAGTCGTCTCCAGCTCGAGCCCGATGCGGTCGTTCCCCCACGGGTCGGCGGCCTCGCCGACAAAGGTTCCGGTGAGCCCGACGGGCTTGGTGACGCCCTTGATCGTGAGATCTCCCTCAACGACGAGCCCACCGTCGCGGCTCGAGATCGACGTCGACTCGAACCGGAGCTCCGGGTAGCGTGCGGTGTCGAAGAAGTCGGGCGACTGAAGGTGGCCGTCGCGGGTCTCGTCGAACGTGGTGATGCTCGTCGCGTCGACGACGCCCTCGATTGACGGTGACTCGCCGCCGCGGATCGTCCCCGTGAACCCCGGGACTCGCCCCTTGATCGTCATCAACCCGAGCTTCTTCACCTCGAACTCGAGCGACGACCAGACCGGGTCGAGGGTCCACTCGCCCGCCGGGACGACCACGTCGCGCTGCTCGGTCATGATGGACATTGCGCATCCTCCTTTGAGCACGCTATTATTGATTACGCAAGCAACTGTAGCGGAGAGAACATGTCAAGTCAACTATTGAGCGAGCAATCTCTGGGGGTCGACGCGTTCGTCGCGCTCGTGCGCGCGCACGCCGCTGCGACCCGGTCGCTGAGTGCCCAGCTGTCCTCCGATCACGGCCTGACGATCAGCGACTTCGAAGTGCTCCTGCGGCTCGCACGCGCACCGGATCGCCGTCTTCGCCGTGTCGACCTCGCGGAGCAGGTGCTGCTGACTGCTTCCGGCATCACCCGGCTGCTCGACGGTCTCGAGCGCCAGGGCTGGGTCGAGCGGGGAGCATGCGACGGCGACCGGAGGGTCGTCTACGCCGTGCTCACGGACGCCGGGCTCGCAAAGCTCCGCGAGGCGCGTGCGACGCACATCCCGCAGATCGAGCAGCACGTCGGACGCGGCCTGACGCCCGAGGAGCAGGCGCACCTCGTCGAGCTCCTCGGCAAGCTCGGCGGCGGCGGCGTTGAGCCGCCCTGCGACGCCGACGGCTAGCGCTCGCCGTCGCGCGAGAAGTTCTTCCAGTACCGGCTCGGCGTCGGGCCCTTCTGGCCCTGATACTTCGAGCCGATGCCCTCTGTCCCGTACGGGCGCTCGGCGGGCTCGGACAGCTGGACGAACGAGAGCTGCCCGATCTTCATCCCCGGGTAGATCGTGATCGGGAGGTTGGCGACGTTCGAGAGCTCGAGGGTGACGTGCCCGTCCCAGCCCGGGTCGATGAAGCCGGCGGTGGAGTGGATCAGGAGCCCGAGCCGGCCGAGAGAGCTCTTGCCCTCGAGCCGCGCGACGAGGTCGTCCGGGAGCGTCACGCGCTCGAGGGTCGAGCCGAGCACGAACTCGCCGGGGTGGAGGATGAACGCCTCGTCGCCCTCGACCTCGACGAGCTCGGTCAGCTCCTCCTGCTCGGCCTTCACGTCGATGTAGGGGTAGCGCGAGTTGCGGAACACCCGGAAGTAGCGGTCCACCCGCACGTCGAGGCTCGACGGCTGCATGAGGTCGGGCTCGTAGGGCGCGATCCCGATGCGCCCCTCGGCGAGCAGTCGCCGGATCGTTCGGTCGGACAGGACCACGCGGCGATTCTAGGCGCGCATGGCTTGTGACAAGTTGTCACATGCACGGTCGACCCGGGCCGCCGCTGCGGTAAGGTCCATCCCCCGGTGTCGATGCTGTTCCCACCCATCGACCCGAACGAGCGCTTTCGCGAGCGTCGGGCCGCTTCGAGGCGCAGGAAGCGCTTGCGGCGAGCCCTTCTCGTCGGGTCCCTCCTCGCCTGCGTCTTCCTCCTCGGCGCGGGGGCGCGCTTCGTCGGAGGCGCGACGCCTACTCCGGGAGCGGAGGGCGGCGTGACGACGCTCGCGGCGATGGACGCGAGCGGGCCGCGCACGCTTCCGGTGGAGATCCGGGGCGTCCACGTGACCCTCGGCCTCGCCTCCCTGCCCGGCAAGCTGCAGGAGTACGCCGGCCTCCAGCGCGACGGCCTGACCGCCATCGAGCTCGACGTGAAGGACGAGAACGGCGAAGTGGGGTTCGTGCCACGCTCGGTCCCGCTGGCACGACAGGTTGGCGCGGTGCGCGACTACTACGAGGCCTCCGCCGCGGCGAGGCTCGTCCATTCGCGCGGTCTGTACCTCATCGGCCGAGTCGTCGTCTTCGAGGACCCGGTTCTCTCGCTCGGGCGCCCGGATCTCGCCGTGCGCCGGAGCGACGGGTCGGTCTGGCGTGACGCTGCGGGCCTCGGCTGGACGAACCCGTACGACCGCCGCGTCTGGAGGTACAACGTCGACATTGCCGCCGCGGCGGCACGCGCGGGGTTCGACGAGATCCTCTTCGACTACGTGCGCTTCCCCTCGGACGGCGACGTGGAGTCCGCCGTCTACCGGAACCCGCGGTCGCTCGAGAAGCGCGAGGCGGTACCGGAGTTCCTGCGCTATGCGTCCCGTCGACTGCAGCCGCTCGGCGTTCGCGTGTCAGCCGCCGTCTTCGGGCTCTCCGCCGCGCGCGACCTCGGGATCGGCCAGCTTCCGCGGCGGATGGCGCCTCATCTCGATCATGTCTACCCGATGACCTACCCGTCGCTCTTCGGCAAGGGCGAGCTCGGCCTCGCCGACCCGGGGGCGACGCCCGGAGCTACCGTGACGCGGGCGCTGCGCGGATTCGAGCGGCGGCTCGCCGGGCGGGACGTGCTCCTCATCCCCTGGGTGCAGGACTTCAGTTTCGAGAACCAGTACCGGATCGAGCAGGTACGCGCCCAGATCGAGGCGGCCAGGCGCGCCGGGGTCAAGGGCTACCTGCTCTGGAACGCGCATGGCGTGTACACGGATGGCGCCCTCGCGGCGCCGTAGACGCTCCGGTCATGCCGAAGGTCACGGCGCGAGCCGCTCGCGGCGCCAGCCGTCGGGCTCGCGCGTGTAGCGGACGCGGTCGTGCAGGCGATTCTCGCGATGCCGCCAGAACTCGATGACGTCCGGCTGAACGCGGTACCCGCCCCAGTGATCGGGAAGCGGGACGTCGCCGCCCGCGAAGCGGGCCTCGGCCTCGGCGTACGCCTCGTCGAGCTCCTCCCGGTCGACGAGCGTGCGCGACTGCGCGGAGGCCCAGGCGGCGATCTGGCTTCCGCGGGGGCGCGACTGCCAGTACTCGGACGACTCGGCCCGGGCGATCTCCTCGACGGTTCCTTCGACGCGCACCTGCCAGCCCAGGTCCCACCAGTGGAGCACGAGCGCCGCGCGCGGGTTCACGCGCAGCTCCTCGCCCTTCCGCGAGTCGCGGTTCGTGAAGAACGTGAGCCCGAGGTCGTCGACTCCGCGCAGCAGCACGATGCGCGCCGACGGGCGGCCGTCGGTCGTCGCCGTGGCGAGCGTCGTCACGAGGGGCTGTCTCGACGCCTGCTCGGCCTCGTGCAACCAGGCCCGCAGGGAAGGGATCGGATCGGAGGACAGGTCGCGCTCGTCCACGATCTCGATGCCTAGTGACGCGGAGGGCGTGCGTCAAGGGCTCGGTTCGGGAGCAGGGCTAGCAGGGCGCCTGAGTAAGCTCCGAGCATGGTGGCGATGCGCGCGATCGAGCTCCGCACGGAGATCCCCGGACCGCGGTCCCGGGAGATCCTCGAGCGTGAGCGGAACGCCGTCGCGCGGCCGTTGATCGTCCACGCGCCGGTAGTGGCGGCGGAGGCGCGCGGCTCGACGATCACCGACGTCGACGGCAACACCTTCCTCGACTTCGTCGGCGGTGTGGGCGTGATGAACGTCGGGCACAACCATCCGCGGGTCGTGAAGGCGATCCACGAGCAGGCGGACCGGTTCCTGCACACGGACTTCACGGTCGTCGCGTACGAGGCCTACGTCGACCTCGCGGAGCGGCTGGGCGCGCTCGTCCCTGTCTCCGGCGAGACGCACGCCGCGTTCTTCAACGCCGGGACGGAGGCGGTGGAGAACGCGGTGAAGCTCGCCCGGCTCCACACGGGGCGTCAGGCGGTCATCGCCTTCGAAGGAGCGTTCCACGGGCGCACGCTGCTGGCGTTGACGATGACCTCGCGCACGCATCCGTACAAGAAGGGTCTCGGGCCATTCGCGCCGGAGGTCTATCGTGCGCCGTTCCCGAACGCGTACCGCGGGCCCGACGTCGAGACCGCGCTCGCCGCTCTCGAGCGCATGCTGTCGACGCACGTCGCCGCCGACCACGTCGCGGCGATCGTGTTCGAGCCGCAGCAGGGCGAAGGCGGGTTCGTCCCGGCGGACCCGGAGTTCGTTCGCGGGCTGCGCGCGCTCTGCGACGACCACGGCATCGTGCTCGTCGCCGACGAGGTCCAGACGGGCTTCGGACGCACCGGCCGGATGTTCGCGATGCAGCACTTCGACGTCGAGGCAGACCTCGTGGTGCTCGCTAAGTCGATCGCCGGCGGTCTTCCGCTGTCGGGCGTCGTGGGGCGGGCACAGATCCTGGACGACCCGCACGAAGGAGCGATCGGCGGCACGTTCGTCGGGAACCCGGTCGCGCTCGCGGCGGCTCTCGCGGTGCTCGACGTGTTCGAGGAGGAGGAGCTCGTGACGCGGTCCGCGGTGATCGGGGAGGCGATCCGCGAGCGGATGCTCGGTTGGCAGGCACGCTGGCCGCAGGTCGGCGACGTCCGCGGCCTCGGGGCGATGCTCGCGATCGAGCTCGTCAACGACCCGGACACGAAGTCGCCTGCGCCCGAGCTCACGGCCAGGGTCATCGAGGAGGCGCTCCAGCGCGGGCTCATCCTTCTCAAGGCGGGTGTCTACGGGAACTGCATCCGGGTGCTCTGCCCGCTCACGATCTCGGACGGCGAGCTCGACGAGGGGCTCGGCGTCTGGGAAGAGGCGCTCGTCGCCGTCCTCGGCTAGAAACCACGGCCTCGCTCCGCCCGCGACTGCCAGTCGTGCGGCGCGTCGGTTGCGGACGACGCTCGCTTCTGCTCGGCGTGTGGGGACGAGCAGGGTCACGGCCAGCCTGCGACCGAGGAGCGATAGCTCGCAGTACGGAGCCCTTTGCCCTGGGCTCGCTCGGGGCGGTGCGCCACGACGACAATTTGCTCGTCCGAGCGGATGAGCGCTTCGCCGTGCTCGCCCTCGAATGGCATCGCGCTCAGACGGAGCGACTCCTGGCTGGTCTCTAGTACTCGAGCGACGAGCGGCGTTCGTGCCGCTCGAGCGCGAGCTCGATGAGGCGGTCGAGGAGCTCGGCGTACGGGACGCCGGAGGCCTCGAACAGCTTCGCGTAGACGCTCGTCGCGGTGAAGCCGGGGATCGTGTTGATCTCGTTCACGACGACCTCCCCGGCCTGCGTGACGAAGAAGTCGATCCGCGCCATTCCCTCGCACTCGGTCGCGACGAACGACTCCACGGCGAGGCTGCGGACGCGCTCGGCCGACCCGTCCCGGATCCGCGCCGGCACGACGAGGTCCATCCCGCCCTCGTCGTACTTGGCCGCGTAGTCGTACCACTCGGCATGAGCGACGATCTCACCGACCGCGGAAGCCACCGGCTCACGGTTCCCGAGCACGCCGCACTCGACCTCGACGCCCTCGAGGAGCTCCTCGATCAGCACCTTGTCGTCGTGCCGGCGCGCGAGCTCGACGGCCGCCTCGAGCTCGCCCTCGTCGTGCGCCTTCGAGATCCCGACCGACGACCCGAGCCTCGCCGGCTTCACGAAGACCGGGTACGAGAACGGGTGCGCGGGCCGGTCACCGTCCCGGAGGGTGACGTTCCGCGCCACCGGGATGCCGCGGTCCCGGAGCACGGCCTTGCACAGGTCCTTGTCCATACAGAGCGCGGACGCCGCGACGCCGGCGCCGACGTAGGCGATATCCGCGAGTTCGAGAAGCCCCTGGACGGTGCCGTCCTCGCCGAACGGCCCGTGGAGGATCGGGAGCACGACGTCGATGCGGCCGAGAGCCGAGGCGGGCGGTGAGCCGGCGACGACGGGCAGCGTGTCGACACTCCTCTCGTCTCCAGGGCTCAGGCCGGGCTGCCCGCCGGAGAGCGCCCAGCGGCCGTCGCGGGCGATCTCGATCGTCGTCGCCTCGTAGCGAGTCGGGTCGAGTGCCTCAAGCACCGAGCGCGCCGACGCGAGGGAGATGTCGTGCTCGCTCGACCGCCCGCCCGCGAGCACGGCGACGCGCAGGCGGCGGGTCACGGGATCGGCGTCGTCTGTGTGTCCTCGGTCGTCGTGCCGATGAAGCGCCCGACGAACAGGACGACGATCGCGTTCGGCTTCGCCTGCGTGCTGCCGACAGGATCCTGCGACGTGACGATACCGTCGAGGGCCGGATCGTCGGTGTCCTCGAACTCGACCCGCGTCCGGAAGCCGGCGGCCTCGAGGGTCGTCTGCGCGACCGACACATCCTGTCCGGTCACGTCCGGGATGGCCGCCGTCGTGGGCCCGCGCGAGACCGAGAGCGTGACCGTCGTTCCCTTCGAGCTCGACGTGCCGCCCGCCGGGTCCTGGTCCACGACGATGCCTGCGGTCTGGTCCGAAGCGACGTCGACCCGCGTCACGCCGAAGCCGGCGCGCTGGAGAACGGAGACGGCCTGGTCGTACGGGTTGCCGACGACGTTCGGCACTTCCACCGGCCTCGGGCCCTTCGAGACGTTGATCCGGACCTGCGTGCCCTCGACGACGACCGTTCCCGCGCCCGGGTTCTGCCCGGTGACCGTGCCCTCCTCCCGGTCGGAGTTCACCTCCACGACCTGGGCATCGAGCCCCGCTCTCGTGAGCTCCGCGACCGCGTCCTCGACCGTCTGCCCGACGACGCTGGGGATCGTGACCTGGGGCTTGCCCGAGGACACGTCGATGAAGACGACCGTTCCCTTGTCCACGCGGCTGCCCTCGGTCGGCTCCTGCTTGAAGACGAGGCCCTCCTCGACGTCCGAGTTGGGAACGCGGCGGACACGCGCCACGAGCCCGCGCTCCGTGATGTCGGCGACCGCCTGTGCCTGGTTCAGCGCGACGACGTAGGGCACGGCGACGGTGTCGGCTCCGTCGAGCTGGTCCTGGATCGGGCCCCACAGGAGGAAGCCGCCCACGAGAACGGCGAGCGCGGCGCCGAGGCCGATGAGCCACGGCCAGGGCGAGCGCCTGCGGGGCGTGGGGTCGAACTCCGGCGGGTACCCGGCAGCGCCGGTCCGGGCGCGGCGCCTGACCTGCGTGATCGCCGTCGCCTGGTCGCCGGACCGCGCGCCCGAGAGGACGATCGTGGCTGCCTCGGCGGTCTCGCCGGGGACGTGGCCTCCGCGGGCGACCGTCTCGAGGTCGGCGTCCATCGCCACGGCCGACTGGTAGCGGTCCGCCGGCTCCTTCGCGAGCGCGCGCAGGACGACGAGGTCGAGGTCGGGCGGGATCTCGGGCCTGAGCTCCGACGGCGGCTCCGGGATCTCGGCCAGGTGCTTCATCGCGATCTCCACCGGCGTGTCGCCGGTGAACGGCACCTCGGCGGTCAGGAGCTCGTAGAGGACGATGCCCGTCGAGTAGAGGTCGGACGTCTGGTCGACCGGGGCGCCGCGCGCCTGCTCGGGCGAGAGGTACTGCGCGGTGCCGATGATCGCGCCCTCCTCCGTCATCTGGCTCGCGCCTGCCCGCGCGATCCCGAAGTCCGTCACCTTGACGACGCCCTCGGCGTCGACGATGACGTTGTGCGGCTTGATGTCGCGGTGGATGACGCCGTTCCGGTGCGCGTAGCGGAGCGCGGCGAGGATCTGCCGCGTGTAGGCGATCGCGCGCGGGATCGGGGCAGGCCCGCGGCTGCGTACGAGCTCCTTCAGCGTGCGCCCCTCGACGCACTCCATGACGATGAAGTAAGAGCCGTTCGTCTCCCCGCGGTCGAAGATCGAGACGATGTTCGGGTGCGAGAGCCCGGCGGCGTGCGTCGCCTCGCGCCGGAAGCGCTCGACGAACTGCTCGTCGTTCGCGTAGCGCGCGTGGAGGACCTTGATCGCGACCCTGCGGCCGAGCTCCTGGTCCTCGGCGAGGTAGACGTCGGCCATCCCGCCGCCACCGAGCTTCCTGGTGACGCGGTAGCGCCCCGCGAAGAGCGTTCCGGAGAGGGTGTCCTGCGTCGTCATCGGTGGCTGCACAGTAGGTTAGGGATTCTCCGTGCCCTGGAGGATGGCCTCCATGACCGCGCGGGCGATCGGCGCAGCCGTCACGCCCCCCGTCCCGGCCTGGTTCTCGAGGACGACCGCGATCGCGAGCTCCGCGGGCGTGTCCTCGTCGCGGCTCGCGAAGGCGATGAACCAGGTCGTGTTCGAGCCCTGGACACCAGTCTCCCCCGTGCCCGTCTTCCCGCCCACCGACCAGCCCGGGATCTGCGCCGCCGTGCCGGTCCCCCGTTCGACCGCGAGGCGCATCATCCGCGCGACCGACGCTGCCGTGTCCGGAGTCACGGCGCGCCTGACGAGGACCGGGCGCTGCCGCCGGACGACCCGTCCGCCGGGCGCGACGATCCGCTCCACGACCTGGGGCTCCATGAGCCGCCCTCCGACGCCGATCGCGCCGGCGACCATCGCCATCTGCAGCGGCGTGACGAGCATGCGCTCCTGCCCGAAGGCCATCCGGCCCGCGTCGACGTCTGAGTCGAGCGTCGGGTAGTAGAGCCTGCCGTTCCGGTAGAGGCCGCTCGGCGCCCGCTCGTCGGCGGGGGTCTCGAGCGGGGGCCGCTCGTAGAAGCCGAAGCGCTTCGCGGTGTCGAGGATCGCCTTCGCCCGGAGCGCCTTTCCGATGTTGCAGAACACCGAGTTCACCGAGTACACGAGCGCGGTCTCGAGCGAGACCGTCCCGAACGGCGAGGACGTGTCGAAGTTGTTCACGGGCTTCCCGTAGACGGTGCAGTAGCCGGGGTCGAAGAACGTGGACTCCGGCGTGTACTTCTTCGACTCGAGCGCCGCGGATGCCGTCACGACCTTGAAGGTCGAGCCGGGCACGAAGAGGCCCGCGGTCGCCCGGTTGAGGAGCGGCGACGGCTGCTCGCAGTCGGCCGTGATCGCGGAGATGCTGTCGAAGTCGTCCTCGACGCGGTTCGGGTCGAAGCTCGGTGCGGAGGCCATCACCTTGACCTTGCCGTTCCGTGGGTCGAACGCGACGACCGCGCCGCACCGCGTCCCGAGCTGCTCGAGCGCCACACGCTGCGCGTCGAGGTCGATGGTCGTGAGGACGTCGTTGCCCTCGACCGGCTTCCCGCGCAGCTCGTCGAGCGCCTTGTCGACGACGGTGGAGAGGTTCGCGTTCGAGGCCGTGAGGTAGTCGTTGAGCGACCGCTCGAGGCCCGTGCGCGACCGCCCGACGGTCGAGTACCCGACGACGTGGGCCGTCAGCGGGCCTTGCGGGTACCGGCGGAAGTAGAGGGTCTTCGACCCGACCTCCCGGTCGACGTTCCGGGCCAGGCGCTTGCGCGGCCGGAACGAGAGGACGAGGCCGCGGTCGACCGCGAACTCGGCCACGCGCTTGATCGCGTTGTCCTGTCTGGCCGCGAGCCCCGGGGCGGCCCAGGTCTGCCAGTACGTCGTCATGACGACGAGGGCGCCGAGGAGGGCGATTGCGACGTACGTGAGCCTGACGATGCGCGGGTTCATCGGGGCCGGTTCGCACGTTGGGAGACGAGGAGGAGCCCCGCGAGGAGGAGGAAGTTCGCGACGACGCTCGTGCCGCCGTAGGAGACGAACGGGAGCGTGATCCCGGTCAGCGGCACGACCCGGAGCACGCCGCCGACGATGATGAAGGTCTGCAGCGCGAACCCGAAGGTGAGGCCGGCGGCGAGGAGCTTCGAGAACCCGTCCTGCGCGCGCAGCGCGATCCGCATGCCGCGGACGACGAAGAGCAGGAAGCAGAGCAGCAGCGCCGCGGCCCCGATGAGCCCGAGCTCCTGCGCGATCGCCGAGAAGATGAAGTCGGTGCGCAGGAACGGGATCAGCGGTGTCCCGTCGGTCGACGCGAACGTGCCCTCGCCGAGGCCCGTGCCGCCGAAGCCGCCGTGCGCGATCGAGTAGAGGCTCTTCACCAGCTGGTACGAGTCGCAGTCCTGCCTCAGGGCGAGCGTCCCGTCCTGTGAGCAGAGCACGGGCGTGTCCGTCCAGGGGTGAAGCCAGATCGTGACCCGGGTCTGGACGCGGTCGAGCGCGCTGTACAGGGCTGCCGCGCCGGCCACGAACAGGACGAGCCCGGCGCCGACGTACAACGCCCGCCCGGTTGCGACGTACAGCATCGCGAGGAAGATCCCGAAGTTGAGGAGGGCGCTCCCGAGGTCGTTCGTCTGGACGATGACGAGCATCGCCGCGCCCCAGATCGCGAGCAGCGGGCCGACGTCCTTCAGCCGACCGCGGGCGATCGACTCGCGCTTCTCTCGCAGGTAGCCCGCAAGGAAGAGGATGAGGAAGATCTTCGCGAGCTCGCCGGGCTGGAACTGGAGCGGACCGACGTCGACCCAGAGCTTCACGCCGTTGACGCGCGCGCCGAGGCCGGGCACCGACGGGAGCAGCAGCAACACGACGGCCGCGACGCCGAAGAGGTACCGGTACGACTCGAGGACGCGGTAGTCGTGGCGAAGCCAGACGAGCGCTGCGACGAGGACGCCGACGCCGATCGCGACCCAGAGAGCCTGGCGCCCTCCTTCGTCCGGGTCGAGGCGGTAGTTGACGGCGAGCCCAAACGCGGTCAGGACGGCGGTGAGCGGGAGCAGGGCACCGTCGGCGTCGGGCACCGTCCGCCGCGCCGCGATGTGGGCGACGAGGTAGAGGCCGAGGAAGAGCGCGCCCCAGACCACGACGTCGGCCGAGGCCTCGGCGTCGCGGGCGATGGTGACGCTCGCGAGGGCGACGCCGGCGACGAGGGCGGCGAGCACGAGGCCGACGAGCTCGCGGTTGCGTGCGGTCACCTGGAGATGCCCGTGTAGAGGGCGAGGACCGCGATCACGAGCAGCGCCGCCAGCAGGCCGAGCGCGGCGATCCGGCCTCCCGACCCGGCTCCGTGGCGCGAGGTCTCGACGGCTGCTGTCTGAGTCTCGGGCGGTGCGGCCGGCTCCGGCTCGTGCTCCTCGGGCTCGTCCGGGGGCTGTCCCGAAGAGGCTGTCCCCTGCGTGCCCGACTCCTCCTCGAGCGCTCCTTCCGCCGCCTCGACGAGCTCGAAGAGGACGACGGTGATGTTGTCCTCGCCGCCTCGCGCGTTCGCGGCCGAGACGAGCGCGTCGGCAGCCCGCGCGGGATCGCGGTCCATCGTCTCGATCGTGGACGCGACGACGTCGTCCGCGACCATCGCCGACAACCCGTCGGAGCAGAGGAGGAAGACGTCGCCGGGGCGGGCCTCGACCGTGAACGCGTCCACCTCGACGGACGGCTCGGTGCCGAGCGCACGCGTGATCGCCGAGCGTTGGGGGTGCCGTTCCGCCTCCTCGGGCGTGAGGACGCCGCTCTCGACGAGCTCCGCGACGAGCGAGTGGTCCCGCGTCAGCTGCTCGATGCCGCCCTCCCGCAGCAGGTATGCCCGCGAGTCGCCCACGTGGCCGATCGCGACCGTCCCGGAGCCGTCCTCGACGAGCGCGACGGTCGCGACGGCGCCCATCCCGGTCGTCTGCGGGTCCTCCACCGAGCGCTGCCAGATCCTCCGGTTCGCCTCCTCGACGAGCGCGACGAGCGCCTCCGTCCCGCGCACCTGGGCGGCGCCTTCCTCGAGCGCCGTCGCGGCGAGCTCCGCCGCGATCTGACCGGCCCGCGCGCCGCCCATGCCGTCGGTCACGGCGAAGAGCGGCGGCTCGCAGACGAACGCGTCCTCGTTCCGCAGGCGCCGCCGCCCGGTGTCCGTCACTCCGGCTGCGCGTCCGAGCCTCATCGCTCGAGCCGGAGCTCCGTCTGCCCGAACCGAACGGCGTCACCAGCACGGACGAGCGTCTTCTTCGTGATCCGCTCGCCGTTCACGAACGTCCCATTCGTGGAGCCGAGGTCCTCGACCCACACGCCGTCCGCCCGCGGCTCGATGCTCGCGTGGCGCGAGGATGCGAAGTCGTCGCCGTCGAGTCGGATCCCACTTTCGGGGTCCCTCCCCACGACCGTCGGCGCGGTCAGCGTGACCGTGCTCCCGGCTCGCTGCCCCGGCCCCTCGAGGACGACGAACGCGGCCGGGCGCACGGGCAGCTGCGCTCGCAGCGCAGCCGCCTCGGCCGCCCCGAGGACGATGCTCTCCTGTGGCGCTCCGCCGAGGTCCTTCGTCGCCGAGCGTGCGACGAGGAGGATGAACGCGTAGAGGAGCACGAGGAAGACGCCCTTCAGGATCAGGAGAGTCTCGTCGGTGGCGAGCGCGTCGATCGTCACGGACGGAGAGTGCCGAAGACGATCTCCGTCGAGCCAAGCGTGATCACGTCGCCGTCCTGCAGGCGGTCCCGGGAAGTACGCTTGCCGTTGACGAGCGTCCCGTTCGTCGAGCCGAGGTCGACGACCCACCACGCGTCGTCCTCGTGCCGGATCTCCGCATGGCGCCGGGAGCTGTTCGCATCGGGGAGGCGGATGTCGCACTCGCGGGAGCGGCCGAGCACAGTCCGCGGTGCGGAGACGGTACGCGTCTTGCGGTCGAAGGTCACCGTCGCCTGCGCCGGCTCCGGCTCCGGCTCGGGCGCGGCCTCTTCCGACGCATGAGCGGGTGCGCGGTAGACCATGGTGTGCTCCGGCTGCTCGAGGGGGAGGTCGGGTGGCAGCGGAGCCTCCGCCGACTCCTCGTCGGGGACGAGCCTGGTGCCGATGCCGAACTCCCCGACTGCGAGGTCGTCGTCGGTGAGCACGAGGACCCGTGGCGGCGTCAGCAGCGAGTAGCCCTCCCGCCGAGCATGCTCGGCGAGGTACTCCTGGAGCTCCCCGACGAGGGAGCGCTCGTAGCCCGAGAACTGCCTTCGGTCCGGCGTGGAGAGGTAGACGCTGTACTCGTTCGGCACGTACACCCGGGAGACCGAGACGGAGCGGTGGTCGTCCATCTCCTTCACGAGCTTCCGCGCGAGCTCGATCGGCTGCACGTGCGTGCGGAACGCGCGGCCGAAGACCCCCTCGAACAGGCCCTCGATCTTCGACTCGATGGTGCGCAGCAAAGCCATACTGCAGGCGTCTCCGCCCGCGCGACGAGTCTAGCGAGCGGTCCCGTTCGCCAGGTTGGCGGCGGCCGCCCAGACGAGCCCGGCGACGAGCAGTCCAGCAGGCCCCGTTCCCGTCGCCGCGGCGCAGACGAGGAGCAACCCTCCGATCGCGGCGACGCCGTGGCGCGAGCGCCTCGCCCACGGCAGCGCGACGCCCGCCGCCGCCGCCACGAGTGCTCCGCCGAGCAGGATCGGGTGGAGCGCGAGCTCGCCCCAGACCGCGAGCGCCACCTCGCGCTCCGAGTCGAGCGGTGCGATCCCTAGCGATCCCGCCTCGCCCGACGCGAGCGGAAGGCCCTCTCCGGCGGTCCCCGCGACGAGGGCCGCCGCGAGCAGCGCGAGCGCACCCTGGGCTCCGCGACGCACCGCGCCCCGTGCCGGCTGCACGAGGAGCGGAACGAGTGCCAGGAGGCCGATCGGCGCGAGGAGCGGGCCGATGACGAAGAGGAGGCCGGAGCGGGCGTCCCGCCAGGAGAGGAGGAGCAGGCCGAGCGCCAGGCAGCCGTACGCGACCGCCGAGCTCTGCGCGATGTTCCCGAGCGGGAAGACGAGCGCTGCGAGCACGACTGCGAGCCCGAGCCGCGGGTCGAGCCAGGCTCCGATGCCGGCGGCCACGACGAGGCCAGCGACGAGGACGGTGGGCCAGAACGGCAGGAGCGTCGCACCAAGGCCGGCTGCGATCATCGCGAGCACCACGGGAGCCGCGCGCCGGACGAGGCGAGGGGCCGTCCGGCCCTCGACGAGCGCCTGCTCACGAGGCTCGGCCGCCTCGCGGCGAGGAGCCACACGGAAGGAGCGCCTGAGGTC
>JBOHBB010000027.1:0-22234 GCA_050698135.1 Gaiellaceae bacterium | reverse complement strand
CCTCGGCGACTTCGACCTCGCCGAGGAAGCCGCCCAGGAGGCATTCGCGGTCGCCGCCGAGCGCTGGCCCAGCGACGGGACGCCCGCGAACCCGCGCGCCTGGCTGGTGACGACGGCGCGAAACCGCGCGGTCGACCGCATCCGCCGTGACCGAACGCTCGCGGCGAAAGCGCGCCTCCTCGACCTGCCCGAAACCACGGAGGACGACGTGGACGAGACGACGATCCCCGACGAGCGCCTCGAGCTGATGTTCACGTGTTGCCATCCGGCGCTCGAGCTCGACGCTCAGGTCGCGCTCACGCTCCGCGCGCTGGGCGGCCTCCGGACCGAGGAGATCGCCCGCGCATTCCTCGTTCCCGAGAGCACCATGGCCAAGCGGCTCACCCGTGCGAAGCGCAAGATCAAGGCCGCCGGGATCCCGTTCCGAGTACCGCCGGCCCACCTGCTTCCCGACCGCCTGGCGGCCGTGCTCGGTGTCGTCTACCTGATCTTCAACGAGGGATACGGCGGCCGCGGCGACCTCGCAGCGGAGGCGATCCGGCTCGGGCGCTCGCTCGCGGAGCTGATGCCCGACGAGCCCGAGGCACACGGCCTGCTCGCGTTGATGCTCGTCAACGACGCCAGGCGCGACGCGCGCTTCGCCGACGGTGCGATCGTCCTCCTCGCCGACCAGGATCGCTCCCTCTGGAACGACGCCCAGATCGCCGATGGACGCACCGCGCTCGAGCGCGCGCTCGCGCTCGGCGGCCGCGGCCCGTACCTCGTGCAGGCGGCGATCGCCGTCCTCCACGCGGAGCAGCCCCCGGACTGGCCACGGCTCGCAGCGCTGTATGGCGAGCTCGCGGGCTTGACCGGCTCGCCGGTCGTGGAGCTCAACCGGGCCGCCGCGATCGCGGAAGCGGGCGACGTCGACACGGCGCTCGCCATCGCGGAGAGCCTCGAGCTGGACGACTACCACTACCTGCACGCGACGCGCGCGGAGCTCCTGCGCCGGCAGGGCCGCGTCGAGGACGCCAGCGCCGCCTACGGGCGCGCGCTCCAGCTCGTCCACTCGGACGCCGAGCGACGCTTCCTCGAGCGGAGACTCGGCGAGCTGTCCACGCCGTCGGAGGAGAGGAGCACATGAGTCACACGAGCATCGAGGTGACCCCGATCGGGTCGGTGGAGTCCTCGCTCACCGACCGGGAGACAGCCCCCAAGCAGGGCGACGAGGGCGCCCCGGACGCCTGGCTCGTGTTCGAGCCCTCCGTGGTCGAGGGGCTCCAGGGCATCAGTGCGGGTGATCGGGTGATCGTCCTCACATGGCTCGATCGTGCTGCCCGCGACGTGTTGCGCGTCCATCCGCGCGACGACCTCGGTCGGCCGCTCGAAGGAGTGTTCAACACACGGTCGTCGGACCGCCCGAACCCGATCGGGCTGCACGAGGTCGAGGTTCTCGCGATCGACGGCGAGCGAGTCCGGGTCCGGAGCCTCGAGGCGCTCGACGGGACGCCGATCGTCGACGTGAAGCCGGTGCTCCGGCCACGCCGATAGAGACCGCGTCGTGTCGCGAAACTTCGATCGTGACGGAGGCAGTCGCCGCCGGCTGGGACGCGCTCTCGCGGGAGCGTGGGACGAGAGGCTCGAGCTGCTTCGCGAGATCGACGACCCTCCCGGCGACTACACCGAGGCGGTCGCCGTCACGCGGTGAGCCCGGAGCCGGTCCCGAGGCACGCGCCGTCCCGGGACCGGCTCCGTAGGGCTCACCGGAGCGAGACCGCCACTTCCTCCATGAGGTCCAGCGCGTCCTGCAGGCCGTCCTCCATGCCGGAGTCGATGATCGCGTCCCGCGTCTCCTTGCTCGGCGCCTGCACGAGGATCGTGAGGGTCGTGCGCCCGTCGGCCTCGACGAACGTCGCGGCGTTCACCGTCGACCCCTGCTCCTCGGACACGCCTTCGGGCAATCCCTCGTAGGTCTCGGTCGAGACGATCCGCTCGTTCGGGACGATCTCGCGGTACTCGCCGTGGAAGCCGACCTCCATTCCGTCGGGAGTCACCATCACGTATCGCCACCGACCCCCGACCCGCAGGTCGATCTCCGCGATCCTCATCTCGCCGCGCTTCGCGTGCCACCAGCGCTTGACCAGCTCGGGCGTGGTCATCGCCTCGTAGACGAGGTGCCTCGGCGCGTCGAACTCGCGCGTGATGAGGATCTGCTCGTCGGTCGGGAGCGTCACCGTCGCGGTGCCGCTACTCGTCGTCGCCATCTCGTTCCTCCTTCTGCTTGAGGTCCTCCAACACGACATCCAGTTGCTCGAACCGCTCCGACCAGGAGCGCTCATAGCTCTTCACCCAATCGTGGATGGGCTTCAGGGCCTGCCCGTTCAGCCGGTACAGGCGCTGTCTTCCCTGGTCGCGCACGTCGACCGCCCCCACCTCTCGAAGCACCCGCAGGTGCTTCGACACCTGCGGCTGGGCGAGCCCGAGCGCGCGGACGAGGTCGTTCACCGGCCGCTCTCCGCCGACGAGGGCGTCGAGGATCTGCCGGCGCCGCGGCTCGGCCACCGCGTTGAATGCATCCGCCGTCGTCGCCGCTCGTGCCATGCGAACATCATATACCTATATCGGAATATGTCAAGGACGACGCCGCGGCTTCGGCTGCCAGAGGGCGATCTCCGCTGCTGCCGCCGCTGCCACGACACTGCGCCAACCTCCGGGGCCCTCCCGCGGCTCGAGGAGCACGGAGGCTCCGAGCAGGCGAGCCCGCTCCGTGGCCTCCGCAATGTCGGCGACCTCGACGTACGGCAGCCACAGCGGGGGCTCGCGGTCGCACTCGACGATCCCACCGTCGAGCCCCTTCCCCAGCTCGAGCGCGAGGTATGAGGAGGGGCCGACGTGGATCGTCTCCGCACGCCACCCGAAGAGCTCGGTGTAGAAACCGCACGCCCGCGGCAGGTTGGCGGTGTGGAGCTCGAGGTGGACGACGCGGTTGACGAGGGCCTCCATGCCTTGTCCAGTTGGACCGACGCCGGGCGCCCGACTCATCGCGCGGGCGATGAGTCCGCTGCGCCACTCCGGTCTACCCTCCCGAGAGATGGAATCCGCGTTCGCACGCACGACGGCCACCGAGCCCGAGCTCCTCGCCGCGGCGCGTGACGGGGACGAGGACGCGTTCGCCCGCCTCGTCGAGCCGCACCGCCGGGAGCTGCACGCGCACTGTTACCGGATGCTCGGCTCGGTCCACGACGCCGAGGACGCGCTGCAGGACGCGCTGCTTCGTGCGTGGCGGGGGATGTCCGCGTTCCAGGGCCGCAGCTCGTTCCGGACGTGGCTCTACCGCGTGGCGACGAACGCGTGCCTGGATGCGATAGCGCGGAGGTCGAACCGGATGCTCCCGATCGACTACGGCCCGGCCGCGGACCCGCACGACGGCGCCGGCGAGCCCCTCGCGAGCTCGCTGTGGATCGAGCCGTACCCGGACACGATGGTGGGGCTCGAGGACGGGTACTCGGGGCCGGAGGCCCGCTACGAGCAGCGCGAGGCCGTCGAGCTCGCGTTCGTCGCCGCGCTCCAGCATCTCCCGGCACGGCAGCGCGCTGTCCTCGTCCTCCGCGAGGTGCTCGGCTTCTCGGCCCGCGAGGTCGCGGAGACGCTCGAGACGACCGTCGCCTCCGTGAACAGCGCGCTGCAGCGGGCGCGGGCCGCGGTCGAGAAACGGCTTCCCGAGCGCAGCCAGCAGGCGACCATGCGCTCGCTCGGGGACGACCGCGTCCGCGAGCTCGTCGAGCGATTCGCCGACGCGCTCGGTGCCGGCGACGTCGACGCGATCCTGCGCCTGCTGACGGAGGACGTCACGTTCTCGATGCCGCCCTACGCGCACTGGTGCCGCGGCCGCGAGGCGATCGGTGACTCCTGGCTCATGCCCGGGCGGCCGCTCGCACATCTCCGCTATCTGCCGACCCGCGCGAGCGGCCAGGTCGCCGTGGCCGCGTACGTGCTCGAGAAGGACGAGGGGAGCTTCGTCCCGCTCGCGCTCGACGTCCTCACGCTGGATGGCGCACGCGTCGCCGGGATCACTGCATTCCGCACTCCCGAGGTCTTCGTCGACCTCGGCCTGCCGCTCAGGATCCCGGCGTAGCCGCGTGCCACGTCCCCGAACGGGCAGCATCCACGACGTGAAGGTCGTGGACGTCGACACCCCGCACGGCCAGGCCAGGGCGCACCTGCGGCTCGCGGACGCGCCGGTGGGAGCGCTCGTCCTCGGGCACGGCGCGGGCGGAGGCGTGAGCGCCCCTGACCTCGTCGCCGTGGCGGAGACTGCATTCTCGGAGGCGGTCTCCGTGGTGCTCGTCGAACAGCCGTACCGCGTCGCCGGCCGGCGGTCGCCCGCGCCGGCACGACAGCTCGACACCGCCTGGGTCGCAGTCGTCGAGCGCCTGCGCCGCGACGAGCTGCGCGGCCTCCCGCTCGTCGTAGGCGGACGCTCGCTGGGCGCGAGGGTCGCGTGCCGCACCGCCGCGGAGACCGGCGCGGTCGGCGTGCTCTGCCTCGCGTTCCCGCTCCGGCCGCCCGCCGCGCCGGTGCCGCGGAGGCACCGAGCCGACTGCCCGAGCTCGAGGCGGTGACGGTGCCCACCCTCGTCGTGCAGGGCTCGAGCGACCGGTTCGGCATCCCGCCTCCCGGAACACTTCGGACCGTCGTCCAGGTGCCCGGCGACCACGCCCTCCGAGCGGACGTGGACGCGGTGGCGACCGCAGCGCGGGCGTGGGTTCGCCGCGTGCTCGGCGAACGAGTGCGACCCGCCTAGCGACTACCTGCGACGTGCGCGAGCGAGGCCGACGCCGACGACGGCGAGCGCCGCGCCGAGGCCGGCCGTCAGCTCCGCGAGCCTGAGGGCGAGGTAGGCCTGCATCAGCGCGGTCTGCAGCGTCGTCGCCTGGAGCCAGAGCCCCACGTCCGGGTTGTCGACGGGCTTCCCGGTGCTGTCGTCTCGCGCGGCGAGCTCCGCCTCGTTCGTCGGCTCTCCGTCGGAGCCGAGGTACGCGGACGTCTCGCTGTACGTGCGCCCTCCGGTCGCCGCGAGCGTGCTCTGCCTGATCGCCTCGGCGAGCGACCGGGCGGCCGCCGCGCTCACGACGGGCGTGGCGTCGGGGCCCGACACGATGCGTTCGCGGACGAGCGTGCGCGCGACGTCCCGCCTGGCCCAGACGCCGACGCCCGCGAGGGCGAGTCCCACGAGCCCGACGACGGCACCGCTCGCCGACGCTCGCCGACATCCTCTGCACGCCATCGGGTTCGTAGGCAACCGCCGCGGAGGCTCGCCGCGCATCCGGGAAAGCCCTGATTCGATGCGGACGCTCGCTGGCGTCAGTCTCGGTGAGCCGGCAGCGGACGACTCTCGCGGTCGTGGCCGTGATCGGGCCGCGGCCGCCGCCTGGTGGATCGTCGCGCGGCGGCGCCGCTATGCGTGCTGCGCGTGCTCCGCCGCCAGTGCGTCCGCCTTCGTCTCGTGGACGGTGCCGTCGGGATGGTGGGCAGGCGAGTAGATCGAGTACAGCTTCAGGTCACCGTCCCCCGTGTTGACGACGTTGTGCCACACGCCCGCCGGGACGATGATCGCCCAGTCGGCCTCGACGTCGTGGGTCTCGTCGACCGTGTCCTCGGTCGAGCCCAGCTCGACCCGGGCGCTCCCCTGCTCGACGCGAAGGAACTGGTCGTTGTCCGGGTGCAGCTCGCGGCCGATGTCGTCTCCCGCGGGAATCCGCATCACCGTGAGCTGCGAGTGCTCTCCGGTGTGCAGGACCGTGCGGAACGTCTCGTTCTCGACGGTCGCCTTCTCGA
Organism: Gaiellaceae bacterium; assembly: GCA_050698135.1. GTDB lineage: Bacteria > Actinomycetota > Thermoleophilia > Gaiellales > Gaiellaceae > GMQP-bins7. The sequence goes on along the minus strand of JBOHBB010000027.1, from coordinate 16,414 downwards.
TGTCTCCAACCCAGCCGGTCATCGTCTCCCCTCTCTCGTCGTCGTTCTCACGCCGTATACATCCGTTCGAAGAGCCACCAGAGGAGCACGAGCTGGGCGAGCAGCACCGCCACCAGCCACAGGGTCACCGTGAGCTCGTCCCGTCGTGAGTGCTGGGCACGTTCCGGCGCGCGCTCGTCGGTCAGCGGACGCTCACCCCCCTCGCCTCGGCTTCCTCGGCCCCACCGGCAGCGTCGGGCGCCTCGTGGGCCCGGGCGATCAGGACCGGAACGGGGCTGTGCGCAGCGACTGCCCGGCTGACGCTCCCGAGCACGAGCGAGGCCGCAGGCCCGAGGCCGCGAGAGCCCATCACGATCAGGTCATGCCGCGCGCAGTCCGCCCGCTTCAGGATCTCCTTCGCCGCGAGGCCGGTCCGGAGCACGCTCGCCACGGGCACGTCGTCCGGCACCCGTTCCTCCGCGCGATCGAGGATCGCTCGCGCCTCGTCCTCGAGCTGCGCGTCGGTGGGGTAGGGCGGAACGAACGGGCCGGCAGGCCGCCAGCGCGGCGGGGCAGCGACGCTGATCAACGTCAGCCGTGCTCCCTCGGCCCGGGCGAGGTCGATCGCCTGGTCGAGCGCCTCCACGGAGGCCGCGGAGGCGTCGAGGGCGACGAGGATGCTTCGAAACAGGGCCGCCTCCTCTCGTTGGTCTTACGATACTCCGGCTGCTACCCGGGATCCTCGGCGAGCTGCAGGCGAACCCGGAGTTCGCGGCCGCGTGGGCCGACCGCGTCGTGCGCCTCGCCGCCAGGCGATCGTCGCGGTGCTCACGACCGCGGGCCCTCCTACTGCTCGTAGTCCTCGACGACGCCGGTGTCGCGCACGCGCGCCGCATCCTCGTCCAGGCCCGCGTCGCGCAAGGCGCGACGCTGGCGGAGAAGGTCCCAGCACTGGTCGAGCGTGCCCCGCAGCGAGTCGAGCCGGCCGCGGTCGTCCTCGGTGGCCACCCCCTCGGACTCGCGCCCCCACAGCTCGTGCTCTTCCGAGACGAGCCTCTCGATCTGCTCGCGGATCTGCTCGTCCTCCATGCCCCGAAGTGTTCCACGCCCGGGGGACTCGGCGCGAGAAGGGCCGTGCGGTCGATACTTCGTCCATGGCCGGGCCGGGCGAGACCACCGTCGTGGACAACCCCGAACGGCACCGCTACGAGCTCCGGCTCGGCGACACGGTGGCGGGCGTCATCCAGTACGCGACCGAGCCCGGAACGGTCGTCCTCGTGCACACGGAGGTGTCGCCGACGGTCGAAGGGGAGGGCCTCGGCTCGCAGCTCGTCTCCGGGGCGCTCGACGACATCCGCGCGCGCGGGCTCGAGGTCGTGCCGCTGTGCCCGTTCGCCGCGGCGTACATCCGGCGGCATCCGGAGTACGCGGACCTCGTCGAGGACGGCCCGCCCGGAGGGCCATGACGACACCCTCGCCGGAGGCCGAACGCGGGCCACGCCGCGTGTACGCAAACCCCGAGATCGAGGTCCACTGGGAGCCGCGGCTCTGCATCCACACGAAGAGCTGCGTTCGCCTTCTTCCCGACGTCTTCGATCCCGACCGGCGGCCATGGGTCGACGTCGACGCCGGCGATCCCGACGCGATCGCGGCGACGGTCCTCACGTGCCCGACGGGCGCGCTCCACTTCCGGCGGCTCGACGAGGGTGTGCAGGAGGAGGCGCCCGAGGAGGCGACGTTCGCGCCGCAGCCGGACGGCCCGCTCTTCGTCCGCGGCCACGTGCGGGTCGTCGACGCGGACGGACAGCTGATCCGCGAGGACACCCGACTCGCCCTCTGCCGCTGCGGCGCGTCGGAGAACAAGCCGTTCTGCGACGGCAGCCACCGGCGCATCGGCTTCAGAGCCTGAGCCCGCCGCCGCATCAACGCCTGGGCGATGCGGCACTGAGTGGTGCCGACGGCTCGGGCAGTCGCATCTGCGTCGGCCAGCGTCAGACTGGCGGGATGAGGAAGGACGTCCGCGAGTTCATCCGCAAGCTCGAGGCTGCGGGCCTCACCGTCGAACCCACGCCCGGCCACTACCGAGTCCTGCGCGACGGCAAGCCGCTGCGCAAGGCGAACGGGATGCCGTTCATGCTGCCCTTCTCCCCCGACACGACGCGCTGGCGCCGATCGGCGACGGTCGAGCTGCGGAAGCTCGGCATCGACGTCTGATGACGCTGCAGAACCGGGTCACGCCGCTCGGCGACCTGATCGCCGACCCCGCGCGCGGCCTCGTCTACGGGAACCGCGGCTGCCTCCACGACGAGGCCGGGCAGATCCGTCGCCGCTACGCGACGAAGCGCTGGATCGCGTGCCGGCTCGAGTTCCGCGGCTGGCGGCGCTCCCGGCTCCTGCAGCCCGGCAAGTTCACCGAGCTCTTCTTCCTCGACGAGGCAACGGCGTTCGCCGCCGGGCACCGTCCGTGCGCGCTCTGCCGCCGCGAGGACTACGATCGCTTCGGCGAGCTCTGGCACGACCTCCACCGCGCCGACGTCGGCGCGGACGTCATCGACGCGCGCCTGCACGGTGAGCGCATCGACACGGCCACGAAGGAACGTCTGCTCCACGCGGCGAGGGTCGAGGACCTTCCCGACGGCGCGTTCGTGCTCGAGGCGGGCGAGCCGTGGCTCGCGCTCGGAGCGGAGCTTCTACGCTGGACGCCCGCCGGGTACGCGGAGCGCCGGCGACGGCCCGGCGGTCGCGCGACGCTGATCACGCCGCCGTCGCTCGTCGCGGTGCTACGCGCGGGCTGGACCGGCGCAGTGCCGCTCCTACACCCCACCGCCCGAGCGAAAGGAGCAGTCACTTCGCGCAGGGATCCGGAGAACGAGCCACTGAGCGGTGGCCAGCGTCACTCGTAGTGGACCGCCTCGAGCGGGCTCAGGTGCGCAGCGCGGCGCGCCGGGAAGACGCCTGCGGCCAGCCCGGCGAGAAAGGCGGCGACGGCGAGGACGAGCAACGTGAGCCAGGGAATGCTGAAGCTCAGATCCCAGGCGGCGAGCGCCTTCGTCGTGAGCGCCGCGAGCGCGACCCCGACGACGATGCCCACGACCGCGCCGATGAGCGCGGTGATCTCGCTCTCCACCCGGATCATCCGCGTCAGCTGGCCGCGCGTCATCCCGATCGCACGCAGCACGCCGATCTCACGTGTGCGCTCGACGATGGAGAGGGCGAGCGTGTTCACGATCCCGAACAGGCTGATGAGCACGGAGAGGGCGAGCAGGACGTAGAACAGATTCAGCAGCGTCCCGATCGACGCCTGCTGCCAGGTGACGAACTCGTCGAGCGTCCGTACCTTCGCAGCCGGGAAGTCGCGGAGGAGCGACGAGAGGGCGGCCTTGCCGGCAGGTCCGCTCTCGCTCGTGTCGACGAAGACCGCGACGTCGCTTCGGGATGGTGACCCCGCGGTCGAAGAGCTGCGTCGAGACCGTCATGGCCCCGAGCAGTGGATCGAAGCTCGACGCCTCGTAGATGCCGCGGACGACGAGGGCCTGCCGGATCCCGGACGACGTCTCGACCGTGAAGCGACTGCCGACCGCGAGATCGTGAGTTCGCGCGGCGTCGTCGCGCACGATCACCCCGGCGTCGTCGAGACCGCGGAGTGCAGCCGCGGTCGAGCCGTCGACCCACTCGAAGCGGTAGAAGCGCGCGATGAGCGTGGGATCGACCCCGGTGAGCAACTGCTTCTCGGCGAACGCGAGGACGTTGCCGGCGCGGACGCTCGCCGCCGTGACGCCGCGGCTGCCGCGGAGCATCCGACCGGCGGCCGGCGTCAGCAGCGTGTTGTCGGCACGAACGACGTACTCGGACGTCACCTGCTGCTCGACGGCGTCGCGGACCGTCGAGCGCAACCCCTGGCCGAGAACGGCGACGAAGGCGACGAGCGCGAGCCCCACGGTCAGCGCAGCCGCGGTAACGGCCGTACGGCCGGGGTCACGCTTGCTGTTCTTGCGCGCGAGCGCGCCCGCGGCGCCGGTGATCGCCTCGATCGGCTTCCCGAGCGCGAAGGAGAGCGGCGCGACGACCTTGCGCGCGAGGGGTGCGAGGCCGACGAAGAGCAGCACCGCGCCGGCGGCGAGGAGCAGCAATCGCGGCGTGGTCGCGAGGCCGCCGGTCAGCGCCGCCGCCGCGAGCACTCCGACGCCGACGAGGATGGCGGTCGCCGCGAGTGCGTCCCGTGCCGGCCCGAGTCGCGAGGGCGGCAGGACGGCGCCCTCGCGCACCGCTGCGATCGGAGGCACGCGCGTCGCGCGGAGGGCGGGCAGGAGCGTCGCGGCAACCGTCACCAGGAGCCCGGCCGCCAGGCTGACGACAACCGTGCGCGGGGCGAACACCATCCCGGCCTCGGGAAGCTCCATGCCGGCGGAGGCGAACAGCCCGTCGAGCGCCTTCGCGAGCACGATCCCACCGGCGAGCCCGATCAGCGAGGCCACCGCCCCGATCAACGCCCCCTCGAGCATGACGGCGCCGAGCACCTGACGCCGCGAAGCGCCGATCGTCCGCAGGGTCGCCAGCTCGCGCATCCGCTGCGCCACCGTGATCGAGAGCGTGTTGAAGATGACGAACGACCCGACGAAGAGCGCGATCCCGCCGAACACGAGCAGGACGTAGCGGACGATGGCCATGCCCTCGCCCACCGACGAGATCGAGGCCTCGACCCGCTCCTCCCGCGTCTTCGCCTCGGCGGTGCCCGGCAGGAGCGGTGTGATCGCACTCACGAGCGCGTCCGAGGTCACTCCCTCGCGCCCGCGCACGTCGATCACGTCGTACAGCCCCTGCTTGTCGAACAGGCGCTGGGCGACCGGCAGATCGAAGACGATCATCTGGATCGGCCCCAGCGACTCGACGCCGCCGAACCGGAAGATGCCGACGACCCGGAACGACTCGAGCGGGCCGCGGGCCGCAACGGCGATCTTCGATCCGACGACGAAGCCGTTCTTCGTCGCCGTCGCCTCGTCGAGCGCGATCTCCCCCGGTCCCGACGGCTCGGTCCCGGCGATCGTCGCGAGCGGGTTGAAGACGCTGCCTGCGGCGATTCCCATCGCGAGCGGGAAGCCGCGGCCGGTCAGCGCGTTACCCTGAGCGTCCCGCAGCTGAGCGGTGTCCTCGACGAACCCCTCCGCGTCCTCGACCTCCTCGAGCGCGCGAATCCGGTCGACCAGCGTCGCCGACACGGGCGCCCGAGGGTCCTCCATCGCCCCGAACGGCGACTTGCCGCTGACGGACACGTCCGTCTTGGAGAAGGCGGTCTCGAACACCTCGTCGAACGCGCGCATCGTGGTGTCCATGAGGACGTAGGTGCCGCTGATCATCGCCACCCCGAGCACGATCGCGACTGCCGTCAAGGTCGCGCGGAGCTTCCGCGCGAGCAGGCCCCTGAGGACGACCGCGATCACCGCGCGGCGACCTCCTCGATCGCTCCTACAAGCGCCGTCGGCGAAACGTCGCGGAGCTCGTCGACGACGAGGCCGTCCGCGAGCAGCAGGATCCGATCGGCGACCGCTGACACGCGCGGCTCGTGCGTCACGGTCAGGATCGTCTGCCCGTAGTCCTGCGAGGAGGCGCGCAGCAGCTCGAGGACCTCGCCGCCGCTCTTCGAGTCGAGGTTCCCCGTCGGCTCGTCGGCGAAGACGATCGTCGGCCTGGTGACGAGAGCGCGCGCGATCGCGACTCGCTGTGTCTGCCCGCCCGAGAGCTCGGCCGGACGGTGACGCCGGCGATCGGCGAGGCCGACCTTGTCGAGCAGCTCGTCGACCCAGCCCCGGTCCGGCTCCTCTCCCGCGAGCTCGAGCGGCAGGACGACGTTCTCCTCGGCCGTCAGCATCGGAAGGAGGTTGAAGAACTGGAACACGAACCCGATCGAGCGCCGGCGCAGGAGCGTCAGCTCGCGATCGGAGAGCCCGGAGAGAGCGGCGCCGTCTATGCGCACCTCCCCGGAGGTGGGCCGGTCGAGGCCGGCGAGGATGTGCAGGAGCGTCGACTTCCCCGAGCCGGACGCCCCCATGACCGCGACGAGCTCGCCGTCCTCGATGCCGAGCGAGACGCCGCGGAGCGCGTCGACGGCCGCGTCGCCCTGCCCGAATCGGCGCGTGACCTCCTCGGCGACGACACGTCGGCCGTCCACGCGCGCGGAAGGCACGGCGAGCGGACGCTCGTCGAGCACCGCACGAGCAGCCATCGTTGCCTCCCTCGGTTGCTACGACGACACTCGCAGCGCGCCGCCGAGGCCGCATCGGGGACGGGCCTGAGCGGACGTGCGGAGTTACCCCCGACGTCGCGGCGTGCGCGCTTCAGGTCGCCTGATGCACCGACAGGACGTTCCCCGCGGGATCCTTGAACCAGGCGATGTCCGGTCCGCCGTTCCGGGCGATGCCCTTCTCGTCCTGCTCGAACTCGTCGTACCGCTCGAAGCGCACGCCCGCGCGCGTCAGCTCGTCCACGGCCTCGTCGATGTCGGCGACGGGGAAGTTGAGGACCGTGAAGGTGGCCGGCACGTGGTTCGGCTTCGGGTAGACGAGGACCGCGGCGCCGCCGCCGAGGCGAAGCTCGAGCATCCCGTGCTCGGTGGACGTCTCGAGACCGAGGGTCTCGCCGTAGAACTTCCGAGCCTTCTCGACGTCGTCGACAGAGAAGCCGGAGTACGCCTTCGTGTCCTTGAACATAGCCGCTCCTCTCACTCGTTCGAGGGCCGCTTACCCGGACGAGCCGAACGGTACTCCTCCGGCTAGGGCAGGAAATCGCTCAGCCGCTCGAGCGTCTCGAGCAGTAGCCACGGTGGGACGGCGTCCGCCGTGCCCCGCGCGAGCGACGCGAGGAAGCCCGGCAGCGCGCCCGCCTCCTCCGCGTCGTCGATCGCGCGCTCGAGCCCGTCCTGGACAGCGCGCTCCGCGTCCCCCCGCGTGATGCCGTGCTCGTCGGCGAACGCGTCGAGCGCCGCCTCGTCGCGGACTGCGAGGACGAGGTCCTCGCGCGTCACGCCGAGCTCGCAGGCGGCGCCGTCGAGCGCGGAGAGCGCCACCTGCTCGAGCACCTCCTGCAGGCCGCCCGGGTCGCGCCACTCCCGCGTGACACACGGGTCGGCGACGGGGGTCGGCTCGAAGGACGCGCCGCCGAGCGCGAGGTACGAGACGACGACTGCCGCCACCGCGCCGAGGGCGACGAGCAGCGGGAGCGCGCGTCTCAGAGGGGCCTCCCGCGTCCCAGGGCGACCGGGACGAGCGCCGCCAGCGTCAGCGCCGCAGCGAGCAGGAACGGGACCGAGAAGGCATTCGTGACCGCGCGGTCGAGCTGGTCCTGGAGCGCTCCCAGGAGAGCGGCGTACTCGTCCGTCGATGGCAGTCCGTCGAAGACGCTCGCGACGTCCGGCAGGGCGCCGGTCTCGTCGGCCTCGTCGACCGCGTCGAGGACGTTCTGCGCGAGGCGGAGCTTGTCCAGCGGCTCGATGCGGCTGTCGAGCACCTTCGCTGCGCCCGCGCGGATCGCCTCCTCCCGGTTGTCCTCGAGGGCCGTCGTCAGCACCGGCGCGAGCAGGAGCAGCCCGAGCACGACGCCAGCGTGGCGCGCCGCGAGCGTCCAGCCACCGTGGACGACCTGCTCCGACCTCCCGGCGACGGCCCGCTCGGTGAGCGCCACGAGCGCGAGGCCGAGCCCGGCGCCGACGAGGAGCTGCGGGGGGATCGTCCAGGCCCAGCCGGCACGCGGCAGGAGTGCGAGCGCCGTGAGCCCGCCCGCGACGAGGATCACCCCGGACGCCGTCCGCAGGCCGAGGCCGACCGAGCGAGGGGCGAACCGCGCCGACACGATCGTCGCGAGCGGCATCACCGTGACGACGACTCCCGCCGCCGCAGGCTCCATCCCCCAGCCCTCCACGAGGAGGAGGACGAGCAGGAAGAGAGCCGCTACGAGCCCGCCGGAGAGCAGGAGCAGCGAGGCGTTGGCGGTCACGTGGGGCCGTCCGGCCGGCGTCGGCAGCGGCCGGGCCGACACGCCGCGCACGGCGATCAGCGTGACGAGCGCGAGCGGGACCTGCACGAGGAAGATCGACTCCCAGCCGAGGACCTGTGTCAGGATCCCGCCCGCCGCCGGGCCGAGCGCCGCTCCGAGGACGCCCGCCGCCACCCAGATGCGGGCCGCGCGCGCATCGTCGCCCGTCGTCTCGGACAGGAGGTCGAGGGCCGCGGTGACGATCAGCGCTCCGCCGAGGGCCTGGACGCAGCGGGCGCCGACGAGCACCTCGAACGAGGGCGCGAGCCCGCAGGCGAGCGAGGCGGCGGCGAACACGAGGATGCCGACGGCGAACGCCGTCCGCGGCCGCCGGCGGGCAACGTAGGCGGCCGGCACGGCGAGGAGCGCGAGGACGAGGTTGTACGACGTCAGGACCCACGCGACCGTCGTGATGCCGACGTCGAACTGGCCGAGGATGTCCGGGAGCGCGAGCGTGACGACAGACGAGTCCGCGAGCGCAAGCGCGATCGCCAGCCCGAGCAACCACGACCGCATGCGCCGAGTCTAGGCTGCACACGCATGTCGCAGGCATCCGGGACGCACGATCGGGAGCACGGCCCGTCGCCCGAGCACGACGACTCGCACGGCGGGCACGGCCACTCGCACGGCCTCGTCGACCGCTCGATCCTGCGCTCGCGGCAGGGCGTGGTCGCCGTCGGCTGGAGCCTCGGGGTGCTCGCGCTCACCGCGCTCGTCCAGGCGGTGATCTTCGTCCTCTCGGGCTCGGTCGCCCTGCTCGCCGACCTCGTCCACAACGTCGGCGACGCGCTGACAGCGATCCCCATCGGGATCGCGTTCCTCCTCCGCTCCGCCCGCGCCGAGAAGATCGCCGGCCTGCTCGTGGTGCTCGCGATCTTCGTCTCGGCCTGCGTCGCGGCCTACGCGGCGATCCAGCGGCTCATCGACCCGCAGGAGCTCTCGCACCTCTCGGCGCTCGGGCTCGCAGGCGTCGCGGGCTTCGCGGGCAACGAGATCGCGGCGCGGATCCGACTGCGCGCGGGCGAGCGGCTCGCCAGCCCGGCGCTCGTCGCGGACGGCAAACACGCGCGCGCTGACGGCTTCGTCTCGCTCGGCGTCGTCGTGAGCGCGGTCGCGGTCGGGCTCGGCGCAGAGATCGTCGACCCGATCGTCGGCCTCGTCATCACCGCGGTGATCCTCAAGATCACGTGGGACTCGTGGCGCGTGATCCGGGCGAGCGAGCCCGGCGAGCACCTGCACGAGCACCGACGCGAGCCCTTCCTCTAGGGTGGCCGTGATCGCGGCGGAAGGAGGCGAGATGGCGGCTCCCGTGTACACGACGGGGTCGTGGAAGCCGTTCCCGGGCCAAGAAGAGCTGTTCGTCGAGGCGTGGGGTGAGTTCATGGGCTGGGCGACCGGGATGCCGGGGGCCGGCGAGGCGGTGCTCGCGCGCGACCTGCGCGACCCCGAGCGCTTCGTCAGCGTCGCCGAGTGGGAGAGCATGGAGGCCGTGCGCGCATGGAAGGGCTCGCCGGAGTTCAAGGAGCGGATGGGCCGGGTGCAGCAGTACGTCGACAAGTTCGCCCCCACCGAGCTCGAGGTCGTCGCCGGCCCGGTGAGTGGGCATGCCTCCTGACTCTCAGGGATGCCGACGATGCGGACGCTGATCCTCGGCGGCGGCTTCGGCGGGCTCACCGTCGCGACCGAGCTCCGGCGGCTGCTGGGCGTGGAGCACGAGATCACGCTCGTCGACCGCAAGGAGCACTTCTCGATGGGACTGCGCAAGCTCTGGGAGCTCGTCGGCCACGCGACGATCGCCGAGGGGAGTCGCTCGCGCGACGGGCTCGCCGCGCAGGGCGTCGAGGTCGTGCGCGAGGAGATCCTCGAGATCGACCCGGCGCGGCGGGCGGTCACGACGGGGTCGCGGACGATCGAGGCGGACCGCCTGGTCGTCGCGCTCGGCGCCGCCTCGCGGCCGGACCTCGTTCCCGGGCTCGCCGTGCACGGGCACGACGTCTGGGACGTCTCGGGCGTGCCGGTGGCCGCCGAGGCGCTGTCCCGGTTCGACGGCGGGCGGATCGTCGTCCTCGTCGCCGGGGCGCCCTACCCCTGCCCGCCCGCGCCGTACGAGTGCGCGATCCACGTGGACGAGAACCTCCGCGCGCGCGGCCTGCGGGACCGGACCGAGCTCGCGGTCTCGACGGTGCAGCCGATGCTGATGCCGAACGCCGGGAAGGAAGGCTCCGCCTGGATGGGCGAGCGGCTCGCAGAGCGGGGCATCGACCACCGGGCGGGACGCGTCCTCGAGGGCGTCGAGCCGGGCCGCGTCGTGTTCGTGGACGAGACCGAGGAGTTCGACCTCCTGATCGCCGTCCCGCCCCACCGTGTGCCCGCGGTGGTCGCGGCCAGCGGCCTCACCGGTGACGGCGCGTGGGTCTCCGTCGACCGCGGGACGCTCGATACCTCGCACGCGGGCGTCTTCGCGATCGGCGACGTGACGCTGATCCCGCTCGCCAACGGGCTCCCGCTCCCGAAGGCCGGTGTCACAGCCGAGCTCGAAGGGATGCGGGTCGCCGCCGCGATCGCCGCCGAGGTCGAGGGGAGCGAGCCGCCGCCTCCGTTCGACGGGCGCGGAACCTGCTTCGTCGAGCTCGGCCCGGAGAACGCCGCCCTCGTCGAGGGCGACTTCTATGCGGAGCCCGAGCCCCGCGTCGAGATCCTGGGACCGGATCCCGCGCACGCCGCGGAGAAGCGCCGGTTCGAGAGCGAGCGGCTCGAGCGCTGGTTCGGCGCCTGACGGTCTACTCCGGCCGCCAGACCATCAGCACGAGGATCCCCACGGCCGCCGCGGCCGCGAGGAGATTCGCCATGAGCGAAGCCCGGTCGCGGAGGAGCGCGAGGACCTCGGGGCTCGTCTCCGCCCCGGGCGCCTGACTCGTCGCCAGCACGCGTGCCTGCTTCGCCTTCCGGCCCCCGATCGCGCCGAACAGCAGGGACACGAGGAGCAGGAGGAGCGACGCCGAGATCCAGCCGTCTCCGATGCTCCTTCCGGTCTCGTCCACCAGCCAGAGGCCGGAGCCGACGACGAGGACGAGCGCGCCCGCCACGAGAAGCGCGCCGAGGCGCGCCTGGGCGAGCACGGCGGCTACCTCACCAGCCCGCTCGCGGCGCCAGGCGCCGAGCTGGGCCGCGGTCGCAATCGCCATCCCGGAGAAGAAGGCGATCACTGCCACGAGGTGCAGCAGGAGCGCCCAGTCGTACGCGGTCACGCCGAGAGACTAGGCACCGTCGGCCTTTGCCACGAGCCGCCACGAGACGAAGGCGTGTCGTCGGAAGCCCTGCCCGTTCGTACTCGCCGGTCGGTGCCGCCGCTACGGACCCGCGGACGGCAGGTCGAGGTAGATGCTCACGCCGTGAACGCCGTCACGGTTCGTGTGCGGGTACGTGACCTGCTCATGCGTCCCGCGGGCTCCGTGCGCGTGCTGCTCGTTGTCGGTCGCGTGCTCGAGGCAGAGATGTGGGCACGTTTCGTCCGGCGCGAAGCGCACGGCGCCCCCGATCGGGTCGAAGTCGTAGAGGAGCACTCGGTAGTCCGCCAGGTTCGGGCAGCCGTCGACCGAGCAGCGGTGCGTCTCGTGAGTCATCGTCACCTCCGCGGTCGCGTGCCAACCAGAGTCGTGCAACCCCGTTCTACCGTGTCCCTCGCGGGTCGGCCTCCGGAAAAACGCGCAACGCGGATCGGGTCGTCCACCGATGGCGTCTGATCGTGCACGCGGAACAGTCGCGCCATGCCGCGCACGCACAAGAGGGAGTACCGCGATCGGGGCAGGCGTATGGAGGAGCGCCATTCGCGCTACCGGCAGGGCAGCCGCAGCCGCAGCCGCCGTCATCGCGCGAGAAAGACTCGAAACGCCGCTCGGGCCTGACCGCGGCGCCGCGAACAGTCGGTTAGGCGGCTCTGACGTGCAGCTCTTGGAGCTCGCGCTCGAGCGAGAGGCGCTCGAAGCGCATCGGCCTCGATCTGCCGGACGCGCCCGAGCCCTGCCGGAGCCGGATCATCTCGCGCTCGGGAAGCCGGTCCACGGCCTTCCGCAAGGCGTCCACTGCCGGGTGTGGCTAAGCCGAAGGCGCGTCTCCCTGCTGGCCGGCGCGCCAGTCGACGAGCATGCGCCCGCGGCTCTCCGAGACCTCCACCCCGAACCTCCCGCACGCGCGGACGAAGCGCCGTCGGATCCAGGCCGCGTCCTCTCCCTCGGCCACCCTCGTGTGGCAGTAGTCGAGCTTCAACGGCATCGCCTCCAGCCGGACCGGGCCGGTCCTGTCCAGCGTGAGCAGGAAGAACAGGCCGAGATCGTTGCGCAGCGACCGATGCGTCGCGTAGTCGTCGACGAAGTCCCCGAGGTCGTAGAGCACTGGCCCCTCGATCCCGTGGAAGACGTGCGCCGAGTGGCCGGCCACGACCGTGGCGCCCGCCGCGACGAGCCGAGCGGCGGCGGCGCGGATGTGCGGACGCGGCGCGTCGGTCATGTTCGGGCCCCAGTGCGGGGACACGAGCACCGCGTCCGCTTCGAGTGTCGCGACCGTCGTGCGCAGCCAGCGCGGGAGTTGCGACCCGAGCTCCGCGTACGCAACACCCGGAGTGTCCGGGCCGGCGGCGTACTCGGCGGGATGGTCGGTGACGCCGACGACTCCCAGACGGAGGCCGCACGCCTCGAGGACGGCGGGGCGGCGCGCCTCGACCTCGTTCCGACCCGCGCCGACGGTGGCGATACCGGCAGCGTGCAGGAGATCGAGCGTGTCGCCGAGGGCGACGGCTCCGTAGTCGAGAGCATGGTTGTTCGCGAGGGTGACGCAGTCGACGCCGAGGAGCCCGAGGGCGGCGACGGCCGAGGGCGGAGCCCGGAAGAAGAACGGCTTCGTGGGATCGGGCCACGGCTCGCCGCGGGTGGAGACGCAGCACTCGAGGTTGAGCACGACGAGGTCGGCTTCGTGAGCGGCCGCGATGACCTCGGACGAGAAGAGCGACGCGGGGGACGCCGACTCGAGAGCGCGCGCGACCCCGCGTCCCAGCATCGTGTCGCCGGCGAGCGCGATCGTCGCCCTGCCCGTCGCCGTCGTGCTCACTCCTTGTAGCCGAGCCCGCGAAGCAGCGCCTTGCGCTCGGCGACGTCCTCCTCGGTCTCGACACCCTTGGGCGCGCTCCCGTCGACGACCCCGAGGATCGCCCTGCCTTGGCTCGCCTCGCCGACGACCACCTGCAGCGGGTTCGCCGTCGCGCACAGCACGTGACAGACCTCCGGCACCTGCTTCAGCGCGTTCAGGACGTTCACGGGGAAGCCTTCGCGCAGGAGCACGACGACGGCATGCCCAGCGCCGATCGCGAGCGCGTTGCGGACCGCGAGCTCGACGAGCTCCTCGTCGTTGCCGGCGCGGCGGACGAGGCACGGGCCGGACGACTCGCAGAAGGCGAGCCCGAACCGCAGGTGCGGCGAGGTCCCGGCGAGCGCCTCGTAGACGTCCTCCACGGTCTTGATGAAGTGGGACTGCGCGAGGATCACGTTGACGTCGTCCGGCTTCTCGACTGGAACGGTGTGGAGCTCCATTGCGTCCTCCTCGTGGGGTTCGCTCTCGCCCGATTGTCTCTCCGCCCGCCAATCCGGATCCGTGGAATACCCGATGACGGAGGGAGTGGGATCGTCGATCATCGAGATGAGGTGATTCCGCATGTCGTCGTTCGGAACGAGAGCCTTCCGCGATCGCCGCGAGGCTGCGCAGCTGCTGGCGGGCGAGCTCGAGGACGCCGGCCTCCTCGAGTCGCCTCCCGGTAGCGTCGTCGTCGTCGGCCTCGCGCGAGGAGGCGTGGAGGTCGCGGCTGAGGTCGCGGCTGCTCTGCACGCCCCGCTCGACGCCCTCGCGGTTCGCAAGGTAGGGCATCCCTGGCAGCCCGAGTACGGCATCGGCGCGGTCGCACCAGGCGGGATCGAGTTTGTCCGCTCCCACGACGGGCTCACCCAGGAGCAGGTCGCACAGGCAGTTCGGGCTGCGCTGAAGAAGACAGAGCTGCTGGACGCGAAGCTGCACGAGGTCCGGCCTCGACTCCCGGTCGAGGACGCGACGTGCGTCCTCGTCGACGACGGCCTTGCCACCGGAGGGACCATGCTCGCCGCCATCCGTTGGGCGCGCGAGCACGGCGCGCGGCGCGTCGTCGCCGCCGTTCCGGTGGGGGCCGCGGCGACCGTCCGGGACCTCGAGCGCGAGGGTGACGTCGACCTCGTCGTCTGCCCCGTGCAGGTGCGCGACTTCGGCGCGGTGGGCTTCTGGTACGACGACTTCCATCAGGTCTCGGACGAGGACGTCATCGAGCTGCTCTCCTGGTCGCCCGGCGAGAGCCCGGTGACCTCGAGCGCCGAGATCCTCGTCGGCGATGTCCGGCTGGGCGCGGACCTGACGATCCCGGGGGACCCCGTTGGCTGGGTCGTCTTCGCGCACGGAAGCGCTTCCAGCCGCCGCAGCCCACGCAACGTCGCCGTCGCCCGGGCGCTCCATCGGGCCGGAATGGCGACGTTGCTCTTCGACCTGCTGACGAGCGAGGAGGAGCTCGACCGGCGGAACGTCTTCGACATCGAGCTGCTCACCGGCCGACTGGTCGCAGCGACGCACTGGCTCGCTGCGCGCCCGGAGTGGCAGCACCTGCCGCTGGCCTACTTCGGCGCGAGCACCGGAGCCGCGGCCGCGCTCCTCGCGGCGGCCGAGCTCGGTGACGAGATCCGCGCCGTGGTATCGCGAGGGGGCCGCCCCGACCTCGCGTGGCACGAACTCGCACGCGTGCGCACGCCGACACTGCTCGTCGTCGGAGGCGAGGATCGAGTCGTCCTCGAATTCAACCGCGCCGCAGCCTCGCACCTCGGCGGTCGCCACGAGCTCGTCGTCGTTCCGGGAGCCACCCACCTCTTCGAGGAGCCAGGGGCGCTCGAGCAGGTCGCCGCGCTCGCGTCCTCGTGGTTCTCGAAGTACCTCGAGCCCGCCGGCAGCCCGGTGCCGGCACGAGCTGCGTGAGGAGGTTTCCATGGCTGCTTCCACACAGACGTCGCTGGGCCTGAGCGAGCAGGAGCTCCGTAACGCGATCGCCGACGAGCTGACGCTCGCATTCAAGGTCGAGGGCAATACCGCGACGATCCACGCGATCGCGCACTCGCTCGCACGCGTGATCGAGCTCGACCACCTCCGGATCGCCGAGCAGCTCGAGAGCGCCGGCATCCGGCTCAAGACCGGCTAGGACGCCGAGTGTCTGGCGGGGCGCGCGGTTGGCGCAGTGCCGATCAGTGGTCCTCCGCATCCGGAAAGTGGTTGTTTCGCCCGATGCGGAGGCGCGAAGGCGCGGTCAGCCTGACCGTGACAGGGAGGTGGACGTGGGCACGGTCGTCGTCGGGGTCGACGGGTCCGAGGGAGCCGCCGCAGCTCTGCGCTTCGCGGTCGCGGAGGCCGCGCTCCGCGGCGTGCGGCTGCACGTGATCTCGGCGTGGGAGGTCCCGGCGACGGCAGTGGCCGGCGCCATGGTCCCGACGATCGCCCTCGGTGACTTCGAAGGAGCCGCCGAGGAGGCTGCCGAGCACGCCGTGGCGGAGGCTGCACGTCTGGACGCGGATGTCGAGTGCGTCGGTCGGGCGGTACATGGCCCTGCGGCGGCCGTGCTCGCCGAGGCGGCCGGCCCGGACGACCTCGTGGTCGTCGGCACCCGCGGTCGAGGTGGCGTCGCGGGCCTGCTGCTCGGGTCCGTCAGCCGCGAGGTCGTGCACGACGCGCGCTGCCCCGTCGTCGTCGTCCCGTCCTGCGTCGCCGACGGGCGGCGCTGAAGCGAGGTCGCTCAGTCGAAGAACGTGTCTTCGTGCCGATAGGGCGGCGCGCAGCAACACAGCAGGCGCGCACCGCCAACTCCTGCGCGAAGCGTGTGCCGGGCGCCAGGCGGGATGAGCACGGCGTCGCCCGGGCCGACCTCACGGGACTCGGAGTCGACCTCCATGAGGCCGCCACCGGCGAGCAGGAGGTAGATCTCCTCGCTCTCGCGGTGGTAATGGCGCGCCGTCGCCTGCCCCGGCTCGAGCGTCGCCGCCGCGAGCGACTGGTTGCGGACGAGGGGCGACGTCGGCAGCCCCATCAACTCGCGGATCAGCGAGCCGTCCTTCGTCACGAAAGGCTCGCTCTGCTCGAGGCTCCGCACCTCCACGAGGCGGCCCTTATCCGACCGGTGCGTAGATCGCGTACTCGAGCGTCCCGTCGACGAACGGCATCGCTCCTGCCAGCCGTGCGTACTCCGGGTCGACCGCGTCCTCGCGCTCCTCGGCCTCGTACGCCGCGAGATCCGGGTACTCGAAGACCATGCGGACCTCGTTCATCTGCCCGGACAGAGCCTGGTAGACGCGCATCGGCGCTC
>JBOHBB010000026.1:0-8440 GCA_050698135.1 Gaiellaceae bacterium | reverse complement strand
GCATCCGTGATGGAGAACGTCCTCGCCGTGATCAGCGGACGACCGGACGCCTCCGAGGTCGTTGGGCTTCTCCTGCCGGTCGCTTTCCTTTGCGCCGCAGTAGCCGCCCTCGGGCTGGAAGGCCTCCTTGGACGACGCCCGGGGCCGGGGAGTGCCGCGATTCGCGACGTCGTTGTATTCCTCGCTGGCGTCGGTGCACCGATCGCACTCTTCCTAGTGCCCTATGCAGCGACCGGTAGCGTCGGCGCATTGGTCGACGGAGTCGTGATCGCACCGCGATCCCGCTACGAGTTCTCGTCCTTGTCCGGCCCTGCTCCCGTGACGCTGCTACGTGCTGCGCCGATCGTCGCCCTGTTCGTCGTGCGCGCGCACGTCCCGGTCAAGTGGCGCAGGCTTCTCGATGTGGCCGCCGGGACGTTGATGATCCTTCTCGTAGTCACTGCCACGACCGGGCTGAGCTACGCGATCCTCTGGGGTACGACACGAGCGCTCGCGCCGTTCGTCGTCGTACTCGGAGCAGTCGCGATCCTCCGCCGCGGCCGGTCCGACACGGCGCTGCCAGCTCAACTCGTGTTGTCCGTCGTGCTCGTCGGGGGCTTCGCAACACTCGTTCAGTTCCCGTTTGCGGGGCCTGTCTACTTCTGCTACGCAGCCCCCCTTGTCCTTCTCGTGGCGATAGCCGGCCTACGCCGCATGGGACTCGACGCTCGGTTCCTTCCGCCTCTCGTCCTCGTCGCTCTGGCGGTCTTCGGAGTTCGCCAACTCGATCATCAGTCGGTCCTGACACTCGGGACCGAGTACGTGGCGGATCCGCACACTGCAATTCTCGACGAGGATCGGGCTTCGATCCGAGTTCTCCCGCGAGCTCAACGCGAGTACGCGCGCATCACCGAGCTCGTCGGTCAGCACCTTCGCGGTGACACGTTGTTCGCCGGTCCCGACGCCGCCGAGATGTACTTCCTGACCCAGACGCGTAATCCGACGCGGTCGATTATGGACTTCCTGGATACGTCCGACTCCACGAAAGGACGTCGTCTCATCCGCTTGCTCCAAACCGCAACCGTGAGCGTCGTGGTGCTGAACCGCGCGCCCGAGCAGTCTGCGCCGCTGGCGCCGCCGACGGTGACGCGGATTCGCTCGATGTACAAGCACGGCGAGCGAGTCGGACACTTCGAAGTGCGCTGGCTCGAGTGAGCCGACCATTTGGGGTGACCACACGCTCGTCCGCCTGCCGCTGACTGCGACGTCGGACCCCCCGAACGGTCGTGGGAGGGTGCGACTCGGCGGTCGATAAGAGAAGGGTGCGAACGCTCGGCCACGTCCCGGCGCTCGACGGCCTCCGAGGCATCGCCATCCTCCTCGTGCTCGCGGCCCACTCGAACGACTTCCTGCCGGGGGGCCGCCTCGGGGTCGACCTCTTCTTCGTGCTCTCCGGGTTCCTCATCACGGCACTCCTCCTCCAGGAGTGGGGGCGGGCCGGCTCGGTCAACCTCGGTGCGTTCTATCGCCGCCGGGCGCTCAGGCTGTTCCCGGCGCTCTACTGCATGCTGCTCGTGTACGCGATCTTCGTCGGCGTCATCGCCGAGCAGAGCGGCTGGGAGCGAAGCGTCGTGTACGGGGGGCTCTACGTCTACAACGTCGCGCACGGGTGGCTCGGGTACCAGGGCGTCGGGATCGACCACCTGTGGACGCTCGCCGCGGAGGAGCAGTTCTATCTCGTCTGGCCGCCACTGCTCGTCCTCGCGCTCAAGCGCCGCGTCTCACCCAGGGCACTGATCGCGACGCTGGTCGTCCTCGCCGCGGCGATCGCGGTGTGGCGCGGCCTTCTCGTCCAGTCCGTCCACTCCGGGCCGCGAATGTTCGCCCCGGACGTCCGGGCCGATCCTCTGCTGCTCGGCTGCCTGGCAGGCCTCGTCTACGGGTTCGGGCTCGTGCGCCGCGTGCCGCTCGGCGCTGCCTCGGGACTCGTCGTGCTGGCCGCCGTCCTCGCCGTCAGCGTTCGCGAGTCGGCAGTCTCGTACAACACGGCCGTGATCCCGCTGTTCTGCGTCTCCGTCGCGGTCGTCGTCTATGCCTGCGCGGTGCACCGGTCGTGGTGGTTCGCGCGGCTCGTGTCACGTGAGCCGCTGCGCTGGTTCGGAAGGATCAGCTACGGCCTCTACATCTGGCACTTCCCCGTGTTCGCGCTCGTCGGCTGGCAGCTGGGCGTCCCGATCTCGATCGCCGCAGCGGCGATCTCGTACCGGTACGTCGAGAGACCGTTCCTGAAGCGCCGCCACGCGCGACCCGAGAGCCGGGGGCGAGCTGAGCTCCTGCCGGCTCCCGCCTCGACGTGAGCCCGGCCCAACCACCCGAACGGTCATGGCAGCATGCAACGCCGTGGTCGATAAGGAAAGCGTGCGGCTGAGCCACGTCCCGGTGCTCGATGCGATCCGAGGCATCGCGATCCTGCTGGTCCTCGCCGTCCACGCGGATCATCGCCTCCCCGGCGGGATCCTCGGCGTCGATCTCTTCTTCGTCCTCTCCGGGTTCCTGATCACCTCGCTCCTGCTGACCGAGTGGGACCGGGACGGGAGCATCTCCCTCCGGAGCTTCTACCGCCGGCGCGGGCTCCGACTGCTCCCGGCAGTCGTCGTGATGCTGGCGATCGTGACCGCGATAGCCGCACTGACCGTGGACGACTTCGGCGGCCAGTTCGTCTGGGTCCTGTATAGCCTCGGCTACGTAATCAACCTCGCGGCGCTCGGGAACGGGATCGGCGCCGAGAACCTGCAGCACATGTGGTCGCTGAGCCAGGAGGAGCAGTTCTACCTCGTGTGGCCGCTCGCGCTCATCGTGCTGCTGAAGAAGGGCGTCCACCCGAGGATGCTCGCGTTCGCACTCGCAGGGCTGGCGGTCGCGCTTCTCGTCTACCGCGGCGTCCTCGGCGCGACCGGAGTCTCGGCGGGCTACCTCCTCTATGCGCCGGAGACGCGCAGCGTCGGCCTCGTTCTCGGCTGCCTCGCCGGAGTCCTCTTCAGCTACGGGTTCGTGCGGCGTGTCCCGCTGTTGCTTCCGACAGCGCTGCTCGTGCCCGCGTGCTTCGCGGTCGCCGTGCTCGGGCTGTACAGCCGCTCCGACGCGATCGTCTTCCTGCCGCTCTTCTGCATCGCTGCCGCGGTCGTCCTGCTCGCTTGTGTGCTCCACCCGGACTGGTGGTTCGCGCGCCTCGTCGACCGGGCCTGGCTCCGCGGCCTCGGGAAGATCAGCTACGGGCTCTACCTCTGGCACGTGCCGATCTACGTCGCCGTCGGCTGGATGGCCGGGCTCCCGCTCGCGATCTTCGTCGCAGTCCTCTCGTACCGCTACGTCGAGCAGCCGTTCCTGCGCCGGCGCCATCCGTCTCCGGTTACGCGGCGCGACAGGCCCGCCTCCGCGCCGGCCGAGCCGATCGCGGCTCCAGCGGTGCAGCCGAGCTCGGCCTGACGGCGGTTCGGAGCCTCAGCCGGGTCCGACCCGGACGAGCGACTCCCCGTCGCCGTTCTCGCGCACGAGGAACACGTCGACGTCGTTCACGCCCTCGCGGAACGCCGTCTCGGGCACGAGCGCGCGAAAGCGCTGCGACCGGCCGCTCCGGAAGCAGCGGGTGAGCGCCCGCACCCGCCCGTTGACCGCGACCGCGAGCTCGGCTCCCGGGTCGACCCGGCCCGCCGTCACGCGCCCGGAGATCCGCGCCGGTACCGACCCCGACTCGGGCCGCACGTCGAGGAACGCGTCCGGGTCTTCGATTCGCACGTCGATCTCCGGCGAGCGGCCCCTGACGGACGTGACGTCGCGGCCGAGGAGGCGGCGGTTCGTCCCGATCCCGTAGAGGGAGGCATGACCCTCACCGAACGCTGCGGCCTTCCGGCGCAGCGTCGACTCCCGGTCGCGGAGCATCTCGCCGAGAGACGCGTGCGTGACGTCTCCGCCGCGGAGATCGACGAGGACGTCGCGTGCGACGGGTGCCTCGAGCAGCGACCTGCCGTCCGTCTCCCACGGGAGCCGGATCCCGAGGACGTCCGCGATCGTCGGGAGGAGATCGAGCGAACGAGCCGCCCGCTCGTCGACGCTCCCGCGACGCTGCTCCGGGTACTTCACGAACATCGGCACGTTCACGATGTCGGCGAGGTTGTCGGCGGTCAGGGGCCGACGACCCTCACCTGCGCGGAAGCTCACCCCGTGGTCCGCGACGACGACGACGAGAGCGCGGTCGTAGATCCCTCGCCGCTCGAGCCGGCGGAGGAGTCGCCCGAGAAGGCGGTCCGTGTAGCCGAGCTGGAGGAGGTGGCGCTGATAGCCCTGGAGCACCGGCCACGGGTCGTCGCCCCAGTGCTCGTTCGCGAGCCACCCGTCCATGCCCCTGAAGTCGTACTGGGCGCCCGACGGAAGGAACTTCCACGGCGCGTGCGGCAGCAGCAGGTGGCTGTAGTAGAGGACGTCGTCCTCCTCCGTCCCGGAAAGGTCGCTCAGGAACGCCTCGAAGTCGCGGAGGGACTCGGCGGACTCGTCCTGCAGGCCGATGTCGTCGTTGACCGGGACGATCTCCGCGGAGAGCGACCGCGGCAGGCTCCGGGTGACGAACAGCCGCAGGCTGTCCCGCAGCAGGGCGACGCCGCTCCTGAGGGACGAGCTCCGCTCTCGCGGGCAGAGCTCGTCCGGGCACAGCCGCGTGGCGTACGACTCGTGCACGTTGAGCGAGTACGAGCGGCCGAGGAGCGTGAACAGGTTCTCCGGGTAGTTGTCGGCGGTCGCGAGCGTGCTCGACCGGATGACTCGCCCGGTGACGATCATCGGCGCGGCGTCCGAAGTCCACTCGTGGACGGTCGTCGCGTTCGGATACCAGGTCGCGTGACGCGCGAGCCGCGCGAAGTTCGGATAGCGGAGGGAGTCGATCTCGCCGTTTTGCGTCATCAGCGAGCTGGCCGGAAGCTCGTCGAGGAGCAGGACGACAACAGGGGCAGGGGAAGTGACGCGCACCTCCGCGGCTTCCGCCTCGTCGGTCAGCGCGGGCAGGCCGTTGACGAACCAGGCCAGGCCGACGAGCGGGACGATGATCGAGTACCCGAGGAAGAGCCGGGCGGCCCGCGAGCGCGCGTACACGACGACGCCGGCGACGGCCAGCGCCCCGACGAGGGCGGCCGCCAACAGCAAGCCGGAGTCGACCGGCTTCACGAGCCGCGTGGCCAGCGGCACGAGGCCTGCTCCGAGAAGCGAGAGATACACGACGTCCCCCACCCACGTGGAGAGCCTCCCGGCAAGCCACGCGTAGCCGACGGCGAGCAGCGGTGGAACAGCAGCCAGGAGCAGCGCGAACAGCACGACCTCGAACCGGGTCAGGCCGCGGGACAGGAGCATTTCCGGATTTCCGTCGATGAGAACGAAGACCGGCTGGCTCACGCCGTACGCCCAGACAGCCGTGAGATGGACGAGCCGCGCCCGGTAGCGAGGAAGCTCCGCGGTCATCGTGGGACCGCGTGGTAGAGCGTTCGCGTCCCGGACGCGAGCGCGAGCGACTCGAGCACCTCGAAGCGATCTCGCAGGAGCTCTTCGAACGTGTCGCGCGAGTAGTCCGGGTGCGCGTCCTCGCGCTTCCCGACGAGCAGGCGGCGGACCATCGGATCACCGCGGTCGGGGAACTCCACGACGACCTCGCCTCCGAGCGACCGCAACCAGCGAACGATCTCGCCGAGCGGGACGTTCCGGGAGATGGAGAGGTGGTGGACGAGCGCGAGGCAGAGCGAGAGGTCCGGCAGCCCGCGGCTTGCGAGAGTCGCCCGCTCGGCGTTGTCCCACCCGATCGCGGGCGACGGATCGGCGAGGTCGACGACGAGCGGCACGATCGCCCGGTTCCCCTCGTCTCGCAACGATGTGTAGAGAGCGTCGACGACCGCGCGATCGGAGTCGACTGCCACGACGAGGTCGGCGCCCTCGGTGGCGATGCGCGAGAAGCGTCCCTCGTTGCAGCCGAGGTCCCAGGTCACCCGTCGCCGGCGCTGCCCGACGACGCACCGGACGAACTCCTCCTTCGCCGAGGTCTCGGCATCGAGGTAGCTGCACGTCGAGTCGTACTCGCTCCAGGTGCTCGCGCCCGCGCGTGGGCGGAGGCGCCCGACGAGTGCGGTGACGCTGGCGACGCTCGCCTCCACGAGCCGCCGGTCGAAGCCCGCCTTCTGCAGGTCGCCTCGAACGTCTGCGCCTCGATCGGCATACCGGCGCTCGAGCCCCGCGTGCAGGAAGACATGCCGGAGCATCCCGCGCCGGACGGCGTCACGGCGGGTGAGAAGCGCGCGGAAGTCGGTCGGCGAGATCCCGTCGATGCTTCCCCGAAGCCAGGGCTGGAACGGCACGCCGCGGTAGGCCTCGAGCATCAGCGGATAGAGGAACAGCATGCAGAACTGCCGGTAGGCAGCCCAGGGCTCGCCCTCGCGCGCACGCTCGAACGACCCGATGTCCACGAAGACCGGCTGCGACCCGCGCCACTGGACGTTGTACGGCGTCGCATCCTTGAGCATCAGGCCTTCTGCCAGCGCCGCGGCGACGAGCCGAAGCTGCAGCAAGGCGGCGTCCTTGAGCATCGAGAACGACCACTCGTACGGGTACGAGACGAAGGGGAGCCGCTGGTGGCTGAGCGCACCGACCCAGCGTCCGCCCGGGTCGAGTCGCTGCAGCTCGCTCAGGACTGCGTGGTCCGCCTGTTCCGTGGCGACCAGCTCACCGGCGGCCGTGAACCTGGCGAAGAGGTCGCTCGCTGCGAGTGCGTTCCAGTCGGCGAGACCGGCCTCGGTCAGCGCCCGCTGGACACGGTCGCCGCCGAGGAATACCCGCCCGTCCCAGTCCCGGAACGACCCGGGCTCAAGGACGAGGCTCGTCGGCGGAGGACTCGCTCCGGCCAAAGCGGAGAGCCCGCTTGATGCGGCTCCAGTAGAGCTTCCCGACCACCATCGCCCCGGCCACGCCTCCGGCGAGGGCTTGGAGGATCATGCTTCCTGCGCCTGGGTCGATGTACGAGAGCATTGAGGTCTCCGAGGTAAGTCCGGACGGCGGACTCATCGAGTATCGGCACGTCGCGGGCTTCGCATGAGCGAAGTTCGTCTCGTCTTCGGCTGGACGTCGGCTGGGTCGGGCGGCTCAGGCCGCGACAGCGCCGCTCAGGAAGTCGACGATCTCCGTCGTCGTGGCACCCGGCCCGAAGACCGCGGCGACCCCCTGGCCCTTCAGCTCCTCGGCGTCCTCCGCCGGGATCGTCCCGCCGACGACGACGAGCACGTCGCCCGCGTCGCGGTCGCGCAGCCCGTCGACGATGCGAGGCACGAGCGTCATGTGCGCGCCGGAGAGAATGGAGACGCCGACGGCGTCCGCGTCCTCCTGGATCGCGGTCTCAACGATCTGCTCCGGCGTCTGGTGGAGCCCGGTGTAGATGACCTCCATGCCCGCGTCGCGGAGCGCTCTCGCGATGATCTTGGCGCCCCGGTCGTGGCCGTCGAGGCCGGGCTTTGCGATCACGACTCGGATCTTCCGCGCCACATGGGCAGAATACCGCGGTGCGCCTGACCGTCATCGGCTCGTCGCCGGCCTGGCCGAACCCCGGGAGCGCGCACTCCGGGTACATGCTGCAGGCCGATGGATGCCGCGTTCTCCTCGACTGCGGGCCGGGCGTGCTCGGCCGGCTGCGCGAGTCCGCGGAGTGGCCGGACGTCGACGCGATCGCGATCACGCACTTCCACCTCGACCACTGGGGCGATCTCGTGCCCTGGGTCTGGGGGAGCTTCTACCTCTCGTCGAAGCGAGAGATGCCGAAGCCGCAGCTCTGGGTCCAGCCCGGGGGTGCGAAGTTCCTCGAGGAGCTGGGGACGCGCCTCGGCTTCCCGGACATGTTCGAGCGCACCTTCCGCCTCGCGGAGTACGAGCCGGACACGCCGTTCCTCACCGGCAAGCTCCAGGTGACGGCGACCCGCGTCCCGCACTACCGGCTCGAGACCTACGCCTTCCGCGTCCGGTCGAACGGCGGTGTCGTCGCGTACTCGGGAGACTCGGCTCCGTCCGACGAGCTTGTCGAAGCAGCACGCGATGCCGATCTGTTCGTCTGTGAAGCGACCCTCCTCCGTGGCGAGCTCGACGGCGAGCCTCGCGGTCACCTCTCCCTCGACGAGGCCGTCGCGGCCTTCGAGGCGTCCGGCGCCAAGCGCCTCCTCCTCACGCACCGCCCGCGCGAGCTTCCCGTGCCCGACAAATACGAGCTCGCGTACGACGGTCTCGAACTGGACGTGTAGATGACGCGCAGCCGGGTGCTCATCGCCCTCGGCGGCCTCGCGATCAGCGCGACCTTCCTGTGGCTCGCGATTCGTGACACGGACGCCGATGCCGTGCGTGCCGCGCTCTCGGACGCCGATATCGAGCTCGTCCTGCTCGCCTCGCTCGC
>JBOHBB010000025.1:0-11998 GCA_050698135.1 Gaiellaceae bacterium | reverse complement strand
CTCCGGCAGGAGTCGGGTCTGCGGGATCAGCCCTCCGACCGATTCGGCCGTCGTGTCGTGCAGCGGCCCTGCCAGCATGTAGTTCATCACCTGGACGGCGACGAGATTCAGCATGATCGTGCTCAAGATCTCGTTGACGCCGAAGTAGCCCTTGAAAGCGCCCGGTATCGCGCCCCAGAGCCCACCGCCGACCGCGCCGGCGAGGATCGTGAGCGGGATCAGGAGCATCGCCGGGAGCCCCGGCAGCGCAAGCGCGGCCCCCGTGGCGAACAGCGCCCCCATCGCGATCTGGCCCTCGCCGCCAATGTTGAAGACGTTCGCGCGGAACGCGATGCAGATCCCCACGCCGACGAGCAGGAGTGGAACGGCCTTCACCGCTGTCGCGCTCAGCGCATAGCTGTCACCGAAGGCACCGTCGAGGAGCGCGCGGTATCCGGTGACGGGATTCGCGCCGAGCGCGAGGAGCATGCCGGCTCCGACGACCAGCGCTGCGAGCGCTGATCCTGGCAACGCAAGCCAGGTGAGCCGGAAGCGCCGCCAGTCGAGCCGCGGCACACGCACACGACCGTCCACCGAACCGGCCCGAGGTCTCGCGTGTCGTCTCGTCATCGAACCTCGCCGAATGAGTGAGTCGGCGTGAACTGCGCCGTGGTTTGCAGGAAGCCGGAAACGCGGCGTGTCCACATCGGTAGTCGCCCGCGTGGCGGATGCGGGACTGCCACACGGCGCCGAGGCGCGTTGGAACATGGCTTTTACCGCTCCCGCGACGGAATTCCGACCGCCGCACCCGAAAGAGCGCTCGAAACGTGCCGTTCACGCGTGCGGATATCCCGCATCGAGTTTGCGTTGAAGCCCCGAAGCAGCGGTGTGGGCTCACTCCTAGCATCGGCCTAATTCCTTCAAGTGGAGGTGGCTTGGGATGCAGGAGGTGGGTAGGGACGAGCTCATCGACGAGCGGGTGCTCGAGCGCACAGCCGAGTTGCTACGGGAGTCACAAGTCGCGCTCCCGACCTTCGCGCAGCTCGCAAGCCCCGAGCTGATCCCCGCCGCGGCCCGAGAAGCCCTCCGGACAGTGGGGCCCGACGAGGCGCACCCGCTGAACCTCTTTCGCGTTCATTGGCACAACGCGGCGAACCGCGTCGACACGGTCGACGTCCCCGGGCACGTCGTGCTGCCGCGCGAGCTCACCGGTGTCGACGCGCGGATCGTTGTTGCGCTCGGCGATCGCTTCCCCCTGATCGGGGCGCACAAGGTCCTGGCCGCCTATGGGTGCCTCGTGCCGCGGCTCGTCACCGGCCGCTTCGACCCGGCCCAAGACCGCGCCGTGTGGCCGTCCACGGGCAACTACTGCCGGGGCGGCGTCGCGATCTCGCGGCTCCTCGGCTGCCGCGGCGTGGCCGTCCTACCCGAGGGCATGAGCCGGGAGCGTTTCGACTGGCTCGAGGACTGGGTCGCGGAGCCGGAGGACATCGTCAGGACGCCGGGCACCGAGTCGAACGTCAAGGAGATCTACGACCGCTGCAAGGAGCTCGCGACGGATCCGGGGAACGTCATCTTCAACCAGTTCTCCGAGTTCGGGAACTACCTCGTCCACTACCTCGCGACGGGAGCCGCGCTCGAGCGCGTCTTCGAGCGCCTGCGCGAGGACGAGCCGGCGCTCTCGTTGCGCGCATTCGTCGCGGCGACCGGCTCCGCGGGGACGATCGCGGCCGGCGACTACCTCGACGAGCGGCACGGCTCGCTGACCGTCGCCTGCGAGGCGCTCGAGTGCCCCACGCTCCTCTACAACGGCTTCGGCGAGCACAACATCCAGGGAATCGGTGACAAGCATGTCCCGCTCATCCACAACGTCATGGCCACGGACGTCGCGCTGGCCGTCTCCGATCGCGCGACCGACCGTCTCGGAGTGCTCTTCGGCACCGAGGTCGGGCGCGGCCATCTGGCCGGGCGCGGAGTCGCGCAGGACGTGTTGGAGGCGCTGCCGTCCTTCGGGCTCTCGTCGATCTGCAACGTCCTCGGCGCGATCAAGGTCGCGAAGCACCACGGCTTCGGCCCGGACGACGTGATCGTGACCGTCGCGACCGACGGGGCGGCGATGTACTCGAGCGAGCGCGAGATCGCGCTCGGCCGGTACTTCCCGAAGGGCTTCGACGAGGTCGCTGCGGCAGAGGTCTACGGCGAGCACCTGCTCGGCGCCGCGACCGACCACGTCCTCGAGCTGACGCACCGGGACCGCGAGCGGATCTTCAACCTCGGCTACTACACGTGGGTCGAGCAGCAGGGCGTCCCGCTCGAGGAGTTCGAGGCGCGACGCGACCCGGCCTTCTGGTCCGGCCTCCGTGAGCTCGTGCCCGCCTGGGACGACCTGATCGACGACGTCAACTCCCGGACCGGCCTCCTGGTGGCGCCATGAGACGACCCACGTCACGACTCGTGTGCGCCGGTTGCGGCCTCGAGCCTCGGGCGGGTGACCCGTACCCCTTCCGCTGCCCGACCGCGAGCGGCGAGGACGACATCGATCACGTCCTCCGGCGGGAGCTCGATCTCTCGAGCGTCCGCTTCCCTGCGGACGAGCCGGACCCCAACCCCTTCGTCCGCTACCGGGGCCTGCTCCATGCCTACCACCTCGGCCTGAGCCGCGGGCTCTCGGACGACACGTTCGAGGCACTCGTACGGCGGCTCGACACGCGCGTGGCCGCGGTCGACGGGCACGGCTTCCGGGTCACTCCCTTCCGGCGGAGCGCCAAGCTCAGCAAGGCACTCGGCTTCGCGCGCGAGGGCGGCGTCTGGGTCAAGGACGAGACGGGGAACGTCTCGGGATCCCACAAGGCGCGCCACCTCTTCGGCGTCCTCCTTCACCTCGAGGTCGCCGAGCGGCTCGGCCTCGTCGACCCGCCGCGTCGTCCGGAGCTCGCGATCGCGAGCTGCGGGAACGCCGCGCTCGCGGCCGCGGTGGTCGCGGCGGCGGGCGAGCGCCCGCTCCGCGTCTTCGTCCCCACGGACGCGGATCCCGCCGTCCTCGCCAGGCTCGAGGAGCTCGGTGCCCTCGTCACCGTCTGCCCACGGAACGGGATGCGCGGCGACCCGACGTACCGTCGCCTGCTGGCGGCGATCGAGCGGGGCGCCCTCCCGTTCACCTGTCAGGGCAACCTGAACGGGCTCGCGATCGAGGGCGGCGAGACGCTCGGCTGGGAGATCGCGTCGTCCGGCGTGGCCCTCGACCGGCTCGTCGTCCAGGTGGGCGGCGGCGCTCTCGCGAGCGCCTGCATCCAGGCGTTTCGCGAGGCCGTCGAGCTCGGCGTGCTCCCGTCCGCCCCCCGCGTCGACACCGTGCAGACCGCCGGCGCGTGGCCGCTGAAGCGAGCCTTCGACGCGATTGCAGGCCCGGGCGACGCGGCCCGGGCGCTGCACTTCGCCTCGCACCACCGCTCCGCGTTCATGTGGCCCTGGGAGGAGGAGCCGCGGAGCATCGCTCACGGGATCCTCGACGACGAGACCTACGACTGGCTGGCCGTGGTGGAGGGGATGCTCGCCACCGGCGGCCGCCCCCTCGTCGTCGACGAGGCCGCGCTCGCGCGCGCGAACGCTCTCGCCCGGCGGGCGACCGGGATCGACGTCGACCACACGGGCTCCGCAGGCCTCGCCGGCCTGCTGGCCCTGCGCGCCGCCGGAGAGGTCGCGGACGACGAGCGCGTCGCCGTGCTGTTCACCGGAGTCGTGAGAACGGCTCCCACGAGAAGGAGGACACGAAATGAGGAGCTTCCTCGGACGAGACATCCTGTCGCTCAAGGACTTCGAGCGAGCTGACTTCCAGCGGATCTTCGAGATCTGCGACGAGCTCGCGCCGATCGCCAAAGCCCGGCAGAACGCCGACCTGCTGGCGGGCAAGACGCTGCTGACGGCCTTCTACCAGCCGAGCACCCGCACGCGCCTGGCCACCGAGGCAGCGATGCATCGGCTCGGCGGCCACGTGCTCGGGTTCTCGGACGCGAAGATGACCCGGGCCGGCGACTTCTACCAGGAGTCGATCAAGGACACGGTTCACATGCTCGAGTACTACGGCGACGTCATCGCGATGCGCCACTTCGAGCAGGGGGCGCCCGCGGAGGCCGCCAGGTGGGCCTCCATTCCGATCATCAACTGTGGAGACGGCTGGGGTGAGCATCCGACGCAGGTGTTGACCGATCTGTACACCACGCAGAAGGAGATGGGCTCGATCGACGGCCGCACCTTCCTGCTCGTCGGGGACATGCGTATGCGGACGATGCACTCGATCCTGTACGCGCTCTCTCAGTTCGACGCGAAGGCCTACGTCGTCGGGCCGCCGGAGATGTCGCTCCTGCCGGAGTTCACGCTCGAGCTCGACGACCGAAACGTGAACTACGAGGTCGCCGAGTCGGTCGAGGACTGCATCTCCGAATGCGACGTCGTCTACATGGAGCCGGTCGTCCAGCCCGACTACACGAAGTCTCGCGACGACGAGGGTGGCGGCGAGTTCGCACAGACGCCGGACGCCTACCGCGTCACGCGGCAGCTACTGAGGGAGAAGGCTCCGCACCGGGCGATCGTCCTGCACAGCCTGCCGCGGATGGACGAGCTTCCGGCGGACGTCGACGCAACGCGCCACGCGCGCTACTGGCAGGAGGCGTTCAACGGGGTCGTGCTGCGAATGGCCCTGCTGGCCCTCGTGCTGGGAGCAACGGAGTAGGACATGGAGCTCACGCTCAACGGTGAGCGCGTCGTCGCGGAGCCACGCGAAGGGCAGAGCCTGCTCGAGCTGCTCCGCGACGACCTCGGCCTGCGCTCGGTCAAGGACGGGTGCTCCCCGGAGGGCTCCTGTGGGGCCTGCACGGTGCTCGTCGACGGGAAGGCGGTCGTGTCCTGCGCCCAGAAAGCCACCCGCGTCGAGGGGAAGGACGTCGTAACACATGAAGGCCTGGGCGAAGACGTTCGGGAAGCGTGGGCGAAGAGCTTCGTCGCGGCCGGCGCATCCCAGTGCGGGTTCTGCTCGCCCGGGATCGTCATGAAGGCCGAAGGTCTTCTGGGAAAGAACCCCGAGCCGGCGCGGGAGGAGATCTCCCGGGCGCTGCTCGGCAACCTCTGCCGCTGCACGGGCTACGTGAAGGTCGTCGACGCGATCGAGCTCAACGCACGGGCTCGGTGCGGCGAGCCGTTGCCCGAACCGGACCTCACGGGCCGAGTCGGCACGCGTGCCGCGCGCTACGAAGGCGACGAGCTCGCGCTCGGCGACAAGCCGTTCGTGGGCGACCTCGTCGCCCCGGACATGCTGTACGGAGCCCTTCGCTTCTCGGACCATCCCCGCGCGCGCATCCTGCGCATCGACAGCTCGAGGGCCGAGGCCCATCCCGGCGTCGTCGCCGTGCTGACGGCCGCGGACGTCCCGGGGGAGCGCACGCAGGGGACTCTCACGAAGGACTGGCGACAGCTCGTCGCAGAGGGCGAGACGACGGCGTACGTCGGGGACGTGCTCGCCGCCGTCGCCGCCGAGTCGCGGCACGCGGCGCGCGAGGCGGCAGACCTCGTCGACGTGGAGTACGAGGTCCTCGAGCCCGTGACCGACCCGTTCGAGGCGATGGATGCGGCCGCGCCGAGGCTGCACGAGAGCGGCAACGTGCTCTCCGTCTCGCGCGTGCAGCGCGGAGACGTCGACGCCGCGCTCGCAGGCGCGGCCTACGTCGCGGAAGAGACCTACCGCACGCAGTGCATCGAGCACGCGTTCCTCGAGCCGGAGTCCGCCTTCGTCGTCCCGGACGAGGACGGCGGGCTCCAGGTCTACTCGCAAGGGCAAGGGGTCTGGGAGGACCGGCGGCAGGTCGCGTCGTTCCTCGGCCTGTCCGAGGAGCAGGTGCGGGTGACGCAGGTCTCGTGCGGCGGTGCATTCGGCGCGAAAGAGGACCTGAACGTGCAGGGGCACGCGGCTCTGCTCGCACTGACGGCCGGGCGGCCCGTGCTCCTCACGCTTACCCGACTCGAGAGCCTCCGCTACCACTCCAAGCGCCATCCGATGTGGCTCACCTACACCCTGGGCTGCGACGTCGACGGGCGCCTCGTCGCGCTGCGCGCTCGCATCGTCGGCGACACCGGGGCCTACGCCAGCGTCGGCGACAAGGTGCTCGAGCGTGCCGCCGGTCACGCCTGTGGCGCGTACGCGGTGCCGAACGTGGACGTCGACGCGAAGGCCGTCTACACGAACAACCCGCCCTGCGGGGCGATGCGCGGCTTCGGAGTCAACCAGTCCAACTTCGCCGTCGAGGGCGTCCTCGACATGCTCGCGGAGCGCGTCGGGATCGACGGTTGGGAGATCCGGTGGCGGAACGCCCTGGATGCCGGCGAGACCTTCGGCACGGGACAGGTGCTCGGGCCCGGGGTCGGCCTCAAGAAGACGCTCCTGGCAGTGCGTGACGCGTATCGCGGAGCGCGGTTCGCCGGCATCGCGTGCGGCGTCAAGAACACGGGCATCGGCAACGGCGTCCCCGAGTTCGGGCACGCGATCCTGCGGCCCGAGAGCGACGGCTCGGTCACGCTCTTCCACTCCTGGACGGAGATGGGCCAGGGCGTGCACACGGTCCTGCGACAGATCGCGTGCGAGGAGCTGGACCTTCCGCCCGAACGCATCCGCGTGCTCGTGAGCACGGAGCGGGAGCTCGACACCGGCCAGACGACAGCTTCGCGCTCGACGGTGCTCGGAGGCAACGCGGTGCTCGACGCCGCCCGCAAACTCAAGGCGGCGCTCGACGGGCAACCGCTCGAGACGCTCGGCGGGCAGGAGTTCCGCGGCGGGTTCATGGTCAACTGGACCACCGCGAACGATGCCGAGGCGCCGGTCACCCACCTCGCGTACGCCTGGGCCACCCAGGTCGTGACCCTCGACGACGAAGGCCGCCTCGCGAAGGTGATCGCGGCCCACGATGTCGGGCGCGCGATCAATCCGACCCTCGTCGAAGGGCAGATCGAAGGGGCGGTCCACATGGGTCTCGGGCAGGCACTCTCCGAGGAGTTCGTCGTGGAGGGAGGCGTGCCCCTCACCGAGACGCTGAAGTCGCTCCACATCATCCCGCCGACAGGAATGCCCGAAGTCGAGTGCGTCCTCGTCGAGGAGCCGCAGCCCGAAGGCCCGTTCGGCGCCAAGGGCGTCGGGGAAGCAGCGCTCGTGCCCACTGCCGCCGCAGTCGCGGGCGCGTTGCACGCGTTCGACGGCATCCACAGAACGCGGCTGCCCATGAAGGACTCGCCGGCGGCGCTCGCCGCGGTTCCGCATCTCACGCGGGCACGGAAGAAGGTCGCGGCATGATCCTCACCGGCGCCACGGTCGTCTCCTCTCTCGATCCGCTGCACATCGTCTGGGAGGACGTCCACGTCGCCGGCGACCGCATCGCGAAGAGTGGGGGCGCCGAGCGGCGGGACTGCTCGGGATGCCTGATCGTCCCCGGCAACGTCTGCGCACACACGCACCTCTACTCCGCCCTCGCGCGCGGGATGCCCTACGCACTCGCGCCGCCCGAGGACTTCACCCAGATCCTGCAACGTGTCTGGTGGCGGCTCGACCGCGCGCTCGACCTCGACTCGGTGCGCGCGTCCGCGCTCGTCGGCGGGATGGAGGCGCTCCTCTCGGGGACGACGACCCTCGTCGACCACCACGCCTCGCCGAACGCGATCGCCGGGTCGCTCGACGTGATCGAGGAGGCGCTCGCCTCGCTCGGCGCGCGCTCGGTCCTCTGCTACGAGACGTCCGACCGCGACGGGCCAGAGCGTGCAGAGGCAGGGATCGAGGAGAACAAGCGCTTCGCCGCCCGGGTGCGCCGTGAGCCGCCGCCCCTCTCGCGAGCGATGATCGGCGCGCACGCCTCCTTCACCCTCTCCGACGACACGCTTGCGGCCTGTGCCGACGCCGCCCGCGAGCTCGAGGTCGGCGTGCATGTCCACGCCGCCGAGGACGACGTCGACGAGCGGGACGCGCTCGCGCAGCACGGCCTGAGAGTCGTCGCCCGCCTCGCGGATGCTGGCGCCCTCGACTCGCGCGCGCTCCTCGCGCACGGCGTGCACCTCGACGACGACGAGCTCGCGATGGCGGCGCAGGCGAACGCGCACTTCGCGCACAACGCGCGCTCGAACATGAACAACTCCGTCGGGCGGGCGCGGGTGGCGGCGCTCGGGCCGTGGGTCGTGCTCGGCACCGACGGGATCGGTGCGGACATGTTCGAGGAGTCGCGGGCGGCGTACTTCCGCCTTCGCGAGGACGACCTCGGCGCCGGCGCCGACTGGCCGCTCCAGCACCTGGCCGAGGGGGCGCGCTTCGTCGGCCGCGCGTTCGGCGAGCGACGACTCGGGATGCTCGAGCCCGGGGCCCCGGCCGACCTCGTCGTGCTCGACTACACAGCGCCCGCACCGCTCCACGACGCGAGCTTCGCCGGCCACTGGGTCTTCGGGCTCGGCTCCCGCTGCGTCCGCGACGTGATGGTCGCGGGCGAGTGGGTCGTACTCGACCGGCGCCTCACGCGCGTCGAACAGGACGAGCTCGCCGCCTCGGCCCGGGCCGAGGCCGAGCGGCTGTGGAAGCGCCTCGAGGAGATCGGCCCACACACGTTCGAGCCGAAAGGAGGCCGGCGATGGCCGTCGCCGTTGACAACCGCGTAGCGCTGTACCTGCAGGACAAGCACCCGATCCGGGACGGGATGCGGTATGCGCAGCTCGCAGAGGAATACGGCTTCGAGGCCGTGTGGCAGGCGGAGAGCCGCCTAGTGCGGGAAGCAACCGTGCCGATGGCCGCGTTTGCGGCCGTCACGGACCGGATCGCGATCGGCTCGGGCGTCGTCAGCTCCTGGACGCGAAACGTCGGGTTGCTCGCCGCGACCTTTTCGACGCTCGACGATCTCGCCCCCGGCCGGATCAAGCTCGGAATCGGCGCATGGTGGGACCCGCTCGCCCGCAAGGTCGGCATCCACCGTCGTCGGCCCGTCCAGGCGATGCGCGAGATCGTCGAGGTCACGCGCCGCCTGCTCGCGATGGAGCGCGTGACGTATCACGGCGAATTCGTGGACGTGGACGACATCGAGATCGACATCGTCCACGGCGACCGCTCCCCGAAGGACGTTCCGATCTACATCGCGGCGACGACGGGCATGAAGATGATGGAGCTCGCTGGCGAGATCGGGGACGGCGTCCTGCTCAACTACCTCGTCGGCCCGGGGTACAACAAAGGTGCCCTGGAGCATCTCGCGGCAGGCGCGGAGCGCGCCGGCCGCACGCTCGACGACGTCGACCGGCCGCAGCTCGTCGTCTGCTCACTCGACGAGGACCGGGGGCGTGCGCTCGACCGCTCGCGAGAGCTCGTCACCCAGTACCTCGGCCAGCAGCCACACATCGGCAAGGCGAGCGGCGTCGACGAGTCGCTGCTCGAGGAGATCGGCCAGCTACTCACCTGGCCGGCGACGCCGGAGCAGATCGCGCGAGCGACCGCGCTCGTCCCAGACGACGTGGTCCAGCTCATCACCGCCTCCGGCACGCCCGACGAGTGCCGTGCCAAGGTGCAGGAGTACGTCGACGCCGGCTGCACCTGTCCTGTCCTGTACCCGCTGGGCGACGACGTCCCGGCGATGATCGAGGCCTTCGCAGTAGCGCGGGTCTGACGAACGGAGGCTGAGATGTCACAGCTGGCAATCGACCGAAAGACCCTCGTCGGCCGCGACTTCATCGAGACACTCGACTGGACGGTCGAGGAGATCGAGGAGACGCTGGCCGTCGCGGGCGAGCTGAAGACGGCGTTCCGCAACGGGAAGCCGCACCGGCTCCTGCCCGACAAGACGCTCTTCATGCTCTTTCTCGACAAGTCGACGCGGACGCGGAACGCGTTCGAGTCCGGGATGACCCAGCTCGGCGGCCACGCGATCTACCTCGACGCCGAGAAGACCCAGGTCGCGCACGGGGAGAGCCCGAAGGACATGGGCGTGATCCTCTCCCGCTACGGGCACGGCCTCGCCATCCGCCACGACCTCGCCCCCTACGAGGGCAACGCGTGGATGCGCGAGATCGCACGCTGGGCGGACATTCCCCTCATCAACCTCCAGTGCGACGTCGACCACCCAACGCAGACGATCGCCGACCTGATGACGCTCCGTGAGCAGCGCGGCGACAACCTGCGCGGGCTGAAGGTCGCCGTCTCCTGGGCGTACGCCCCTTCGTACGCGAAGCCGCTCTCGGTTCCGCAGGGGCTCGCCACGCTGCTGCCGCGCTTCGGCATCGACGTCGTGCTCGCGCACCCGCCCGGCTTCGAGCTCATGCCCGAGGTGCTGGAGCAGGCGCAGGCGACGGCTGCGGAGGCCGGGGCCTCGATCTCGTTCACGCACGACATGGACGAGGCGTTCGCCGGAGCGGACGTCGTGTACCCGAAGTCGTGGGGGCGGCTCGACGCCTTCTCCGACGAGCAGAAGGCGCTCGCGGAGTCCGGAGCGTTCAGCGACTGGATCTGCGACGCCCGCCGGCTCGCGCTGGCCAGTCCCGACGTGCTGTACATGCACTGCCTGCCGGCCGACCGGGGCACGGAGGTCACGGACGAGGTCATCGACGGGCCGCACTCGGTCGTGTACGACGAGGCCGAGAACCGGATGCACACGGGCAAGGCGCTCTGTGCGTTGACCATGGGTGGCTACACGGACAAACAGGCCACGCCGTGAAGCGGAAGAGCGCAGTGGTCGCGATCGGCGGCAACTCACTGATCAAGGATCGGTTTCATCAGACGGTCCGCGACCAGTACGTTGCCGCCGGCGAGACCTGCTGGCACATCGCCTCGATGATCCAGGACGGCTGGGACGTCGCGATCGGCCATGGCAACGGGCCTCAGGTGGGGTTCATCCTGCGGCGGTCCGAGCTCGCCGCCGGCGAGCTGCACGAGGTCCCGCTCGACGTCTGCGGAGCCGACAGCCAGGGCGCGATCGGCTATGCGCTGACGCAGAACCTGGAGAACGACTTCCGCAGGCTCGGGATCGACCGCCACGCAGTGACCGTGATCACGCAGGTCGAGGTCGCCGACGACGACCCGGCGTTCGCGAGCCCTTCCAAGCCGATCGGCTCGTTCATGGACGAGGCGACGGCGATCCGGCGCCGCGACCAGGACGGCTGGGCGGTACGGGAGGACGCCGGTCGCGGCTGGCGGCGGGTCGTCGCCTCGCCCGAGCCGATCCGCATCATCGAGGAGGATTCGATCAAGACCCTGATCGAGGACGGCTTCGTAGTCGTGTCGGTCGGCGGCGGCGGGATCCCTGTCGTCGCCGACGAGAAGGGAGAGCTCTCCGGAGTCGCCGCCGTGATCGACAAGGATCTCGCGTGCTCCCTGCTCGCGACCCGCATCGGCGCGAGTCTCCTCCTGATCACGACTGCGGTCGAGCACGTCGCGCTCGACTTCGGGACACGGGACGAGCGCCGGATCGACCGGATGACGCTCTCCGAAGCGCGGCAGTACCTGGCCGAGGGCGTGCACTTCGCCGAGGGGAGCATGGCGCCGAAGATCCGTGCGGTCGTCGGCTTCCTCGAGCGTGGTGGCGAGGAGGCGATCATCACGGACCCCGAGAGCGTCGAACGAGCACTCGCCGGCGATGCGGGCACCCACGTGTTGCCCGACTGAGCGAGTTGCAGCGCCGAGGCGGGCCTGAACCGCGACTCGGACAAGAAGTCGCATCCTTCGTCTCGCGCGGTACTGCGACGCTCGGCCGGATGCCCTAGATCTCGGCGATTTGCAGGTACTTCTATGCGCCCGGCAGGATTCGAACCTGCGACCCGCGGATTAGAAGTCCGCCGCTCTGTCCACTGAGCTACGGGCGCCTGCGGGCAGGGTACTCGGCGCCGGGGCGGGCTAGTTGTAGTGACCACACACATGTGAGACGCGGCTGATCGGAGGTCGCGCTCCGAGCGAGCCGTGCGGTCGATGGCGGTTGTACCACCGGAGATAGCCGGAGAGGGCTCGTGCGCGGTGGACGCTCGTGCG
>JBOHBB010000024.1:0-20386 GCA_050698135.1 Gaiellaceae bacterium | reverse complement strand
GCTCCACGCCGTCGGCTGCCACCACGACCGCCAAGCCGCGAAGACGGCCGAGGCAGCCGTCCTCTACCACGCGAACCAGCTCGACGCGCAGGCCGCGACGCGCCCCGTCGGCGACGACTAGAAGCCCGTGGCGTCGTTGCTGGCGCTCGGCGGCGCGCTCTGCTGGGGCGCCGGCGACTTCCTCGGAGGACTCGCCGCCCGGCGGCTCGCCGTGCTCGCGGTGCTCACCGTGTCGCAGGCCGTCGGTCTCGCCGGAGTCGTACTCTGGGTCGTCGTCGCACGTGATCCCGTGCCTGGCATGGCGGAGCTGCTCCCCGCGGCGCTCGCGGGGACCGCGGGCCTCGTCGGGCTCGGGGCGCTCTACCGCGGGCTCGCGGTCGGGGCAATGGGCATCGTCGCTCCGATCTCGGCAGCCTCGCCGCTCGTGCCGCTCGCCGTCGATGCCACGCGGGGCGTCGTGCCGGGCGCCGTGCAGTGGCTCGGGGTCGCGCTCGTCCTGGCGGGGGTCGCCGCGCTCGCGCTGGGGCCCGCGGGCGTTGGGGCACGGGTCGCCTCGGGCGTCGGCCTCGCGCTCGTCGCGGCTCTCGGCTTCGGCCTCTTCTTCGTCGGCCTCGATGCGGGAGCCGACGAGAGCGCTCCCTGGGCAGTCGTAGCGGCGCGCGCGGCTTCCGTCTCGATCGCGGCGGCGACAGCGCTCCTCGTGGCGCGCACCCCGCTACGCCCGCCGAGGTCGCTCTTGCCGCTCCTCGTCGCGATCGGCCTCTTCGACACGAGCGCCAATGTCCTCGTCGCCTTCGCAAGCACGAGAGACGCGGCCGGGATCGTCGCGGTCCTGAGCGCCCTCTACCCGATCGTGACCGTGGTGCTCGCGCGCGTCGTGCTCGGTGAGCGGCTGAGCGCGGGACGGCGCGCCGCAGGGGTCGTGGCGGTGGCCGGAGCCGCGCTCGTCGCGGCCGGCTGAGCCTCAGACGTTGAACCGGACGTTGAGGACGTCGCCGTCCTCGACGACGTACGTCTTCCCCTCGAGGCGCTGGAGGCCGCGCCGGGCCGCCTCGGCGTGCGAGCCACACTCGAGCAGGTCGTCCCAGCGGATGACCTCGCAGCGGATGAACCCGCGAGCGATGTCCGTGTGGATCGACTCCGCGGCGTCGAGCGCGGACTCTCCGTGCTGCAGCGTCCACGATCTCGCCTCCGTGTCGCCCAGGGTGAAGAAGGTGACGAGGCCGAGAGCGTCCTTCAGGCGGTGGACGACCTCGTCGAGCGCGGAGGGCCCCGACCGGAACTCTGCCGCTTCCGCCGGAGGGAGCTCCGCGAGCTCCATCTCGAGCGCGCAGTCGACGCCGTTCGGCCCGTTCTCGACCGGGATCAGCGGCTTCGTGGTCAGCGGCTCGAGCGCGGGCGGCAGGTCGCGCGCCCACTCGGCGAGCGACTTTCCCTCGTCGAGGTGGTCGGCGAGCTCCTCGAGCAGCGCGAGATCCCGCCTCGTCGCGGGATCCCCGGATTTCGCGTCCTTGCGAACCTTCTCGAGCCGGCGTCCGACGTGGTCGCGGTCGGCAACGAGGAGCTCGAGCCGAAGTGTCTCGAGGTCGCGGGCAGGATCGGCATCCTCGGAGAAGCCGCCGACGACCGCGAGGAGCGCGTCGGCCTGGCGAAGGCCGCCTGGGACTTCGACGCTCGAGCCGGGCACGTCGACGACGCGGATCGCGGCGGGCGTGACCTTCCGGGAGCCGATCAACGCCGCGAGGCGGTCGAGCCGGTCGTCGGCGATCACGGCCATGCCGACGTTCGCCTTCTCCGTCACGGAGGCGTACGCGGTCACCTCCGCGCCGGCATGCGTCAGCGCGTTGAAGAGCGTCGTCTTGCCGGCATTCGGGAGCCCGACGATCCCGACCTGCAGCGGCATCAGGTGTCTGCGCAGGAGCGAAATGCGGGAGCGCGGATTCCGCTCGTGCGAGATCCCTGAAGCCGGCGCTTCGCGTAGGGTCGCTGCGACTTCACCGAGCCTCTACTCGCCGAAGCCGACCCGGCCCTCGCGGGCGAACCGCTTCGCGTAGAGCACGCGGGAGAGGACGAGCAGGATGCTCCCCTCCTGTGCCTCGAGCGCGAGGGCGAAGGCGCCGGCCGCTCCGGCGTTCAGCTCCCGCTCGAGCGCGTCCGCGCTCTCCGTCGTCACGAGCGTGCTCAGGATCTGGCCCCCGTCGAGCCCGATCTCGACCCGCACGAACGTGTTCTCAGCCATTCGACACCACCTCCGTGAGAACGCCGTGGACGGCGTCCGGATGGACGAATGCGACCTCGAGACCGAACAGGCCCCGACGCGGCTTCCCGTCGATCAGGTGCGCGCCGACCGCCGTGAGCTCGGCGAGCGCCCGTCCCACGTCGTCCGTCTCGAGCGCGACGTGGTGCATCCCCGGCCCACGCCTGACGAGGAAGCGGCCGACCGGCGTATCCTCACCGGTCGGGGCGAGCAGCTCCACGCGGCTCTCGCCGACGAAGAGCCCGGCGGCTTCGACCCCCTGCTCGAGAAGCGTCTCCCGCCCGTGCAGGCGAGCGCCGAACAGGCGCTCGTACGTCGCGATCGCCTCGTCGAGGTCGGCGACGGCGTAGCCGACGTGATGGATCCCACGCACCTGCACCCGCGCGATGCTACTCGCCCGGGCGCGACCGGCCGCTCAGGTGACGACGGCGGTCGGCGCCGAGACCGCTGTCGCCTCCCCGGCGGCGTTCCGGGCCGTCACCGCGACCCGCATCGTCGATCCGACGTCAGCAGCGCCGAGGACGTACGTGCCCGTCGCTCCGGAAACGTCGGCGCAGGCTCCTCCCGCGGCATCGCACCGCAGCCACCTGAAGGCGAACGCGGATGGACTGCCGGTCCACGTGCCGGCGCCCTGCACCGTCAGCGTCTGGCCGGACTGCGGCGTGCCCGAGATCGTCGGGGGCGAGACATTCGTCGGCGGCCTAACCGCAGGGACGACCGCGG
Organism: Gaiellaceae bacterium; assembly: GCA_050698135.1. Taxonomy (GTDB): domain Bacteria; phylum Actinomycetota; class Thermoleophilia; order Gaiellales; family Gaiellaceae; genus GMQP-bins7. The sequence goes on along the minus strand of JBOHBB010000024.1, from coordinate 17,406 downwards.
ACGGCGCCGACACGGAACCGCCCTGGCCGACCGAGTTCCGAGCGGTCACGGCGACGCGAATCCTCGACCCGATGTCGGCCTCGGCGACGAGGTAGCGCTCTTCCGTCGCACCGGGGATCGGCACGCACGAGAGCCCCAGCGCGTCGCATCGCTGCCACTGGAATGCGAAGCTCGTCGGGGCGCCTCGCCACGTGCCCCGAGTCGCCGTCAGTGTCTGGCCGACCTCCGGGATACCCGATACGACCGGCGCACCGGTGCTACGGGGCCTGAGCTCCACACCCATGCGAACGGCCATGATCCGCGCAAGGCGCGCGACGACGACGCGCGAGACGCGCGTCCCGGGCTCGCCCACCACACCGAGGAGGCCGAGCACGCGGTCGACCCTGAATGCGGCGAGGTGCGCGTCGACGCTCAGGCCGAGGACCCGGAACCGTACGAGCAGGTCGAACGAGCCTGCACCGACCCCGAGGGCGACGGGACGTCCGACCTTCAGGTTCGACACGGGCCCACCCGCGGGGAACTCCTCCGCGAACGAATCCTCGATCAGCTTGCGACCTTCGCGGGAGCCGAGCGCGAGCTTGAGCACGCGGAGGAAGCTCGCCGTTCCCTGAACGCTCCTGCCGATCTCGGCCTCGCTGTCGACGTAGAGGAGCGCGGTCCCGCCCACGCGGCCGTCCTCGAACTCGCGGGCGTACGAGATGACGGACGGGAAGTCGGTGTCTCGGTAGTAGCCCTGGGCGGTCACCCGTGCGCCGCCGAGGTCGGAGGACCGGAGCACCATCTGCCGCGGGTCCGGGCTCCCCGCGGGAGGCCGCTGTGCCTGCGCCGCTGACGCCTCCTCTCCGCCCGCAGTCAGAGCGAGGCCGACCGAGCCCACCACCGTTGCGAGCCGGATGCCCGCCGTGCAAGGCATGCTCCGACCCTAGCGCCTCCCTTCGGCACGTCAACCACCTCGGCCGGAGGTAGCGTAGGACGCATGGCCGGGCCGCTGCCGCTCCCGCCCCACGTCCGCCCGGAGCGGGTGGGCGAGGTGTGGAAGGTCGAGTACGAGGCCCGCTTCGCCGACGCGCGGTCGTGGGCCGTCGAGCACGACGTGCGGCCGTCGGCCCGTGACGAGACGCGCGTATGCCTGCTCCTCGTCGATGCGCAGAACACGTTCTGCACGCCCGGCTTCGAGCTCTTCGTCGCCGGGCGCTCCGGCACCGGGGGGCTCGACGACAGCAGGCGGGTCTGCGACTTCGTCTACCGGAACCTCGGAGCGATCACGCAGGCGATCGTCACGCTCGACACCCACCAGGCGTTCCAGATCTTCCATGCCGCGTTCCTCGTCGGGGAGAACGGCCGCCATCCGGATCCCTTCACGCTCGTGACGCCCGACGACGTGGCGTCCGGTCGCTGGCGCGTGGATCCGGACGCGGCCGAGGCCGTCGGGCTCGAGCGCGCGGGCGAGCATCTCTCGTCGTACGTCGAGGCGCTCGCCGCCGGCGGGAAATACGATCTCACGGTCTGGCCGTTCCACGCGATGCTGGGCGGAATCGGGCACGCGCTCGTGAGCGCGGTCGAGGAGGCGCTCTTCTTCCACGCGATCGCGCGCCGTTCGCAGACGCGATTCGAGCTCAAGGGCGAGCACCCGCTGACCGAGCACTACTCGGTCCTCGGGCCCGAGGTGCTGCAGGGACCGGCGGGCGAGCCGCTCGGAGCACGGAACACCGCCCTCGTCGAGCATCTCCTCGGCTTCGACGCTGTCCTCGTCGCCGGGCAGGCGAAGAGCCACTGCGTCGCGTGGACCGTCGCCGACCTGCTGCGGGACGCCCCGGAGATCGCCTCGCGGCTGTACCTGCTCGAGGATTGCTGCTCCCCCGTCGTCGTGCCGGGGGTCGACTACACGGAGGACGCGGACGCCGCGTTCGCACGCTTCGTGGATGCCGGGGCGCACGTCGTACGCTCGACGGAGCCGATCGCGTCCTGGCCCGGGCCGATCGCGTACGCGCAGGCCGTCAGCTGACCCGTTCGAGGCGCTCGTTCGGACGCAGGCGGCGGCCCACCTTGGCCGCGGGCTTCCCGTCCGCCAGCACGACGTCGGCCGTGAAGTCGTTCTCCCCACGGATCAGCGAAGAGCCCACGCCGTAGGCGTCGGCAGGGACGCCGCGCTCCTCGAACTGCCGGATCTTCTCGACCGTGAACCCGCCGGAGACCACGATCCGGACGTCGTCGAACCCCTCCGCGTCGAGCGCCACCCGCACCCGGTGGACGAGACGCTCGTTCACGCCCCGCGGGTCGAAGTCCCCCATCTCGTCCCAGAGAGAGCGGTCGACGAGATCGCCCGAGGTGTCGAGGCGCACGCCCCAGAGACGCGGACCGAGCGCACGGGCAACCTCGAGCGAGGTCCGGACGGAGTCGTTCTCGAAGTCGACGAGCACGACGACATTCATGTCGTCCGGCGCCCAGTGCGCGAACGTCCGCGCCGCGAGGACGGTGTCCCCGCCGTAGGCGGCGATGAGCCCGTGTGGCACGGTCCCGATGCCGCGGCCGCCCCACCACGAGGCCTGGGCGTCCGTCGAGACGCCGATCGCCCCGGCGACGTGCGCCGCGTAGCCGTCTCCCGTCTGGACGCGGTGATGGTCGTGCCTCGCCGGGAAGTAGAGGATCTCCTTCCCGTTCGCGGCCTCGACGACACGCCGCACGTTCGTCGAGACGAGCGTCCTCCGCGCGAGCACGCCGAGGTAGACCGTCTCCAGATGACAGAAGAGCGTGTAGTCGCCGTCGATCGTCAGCACGGTCTCCCACGGCGGGATCCGGTCGCCGTCGTGGAGCGCTCTCACGTCGAGCCCGTCCCAGCCGTGAGAGCACAGCTTGAGGATCGCGATCGCCTCGTCCATGCCGCCGAGCACGGCGTCCTTCTTCTGGAAGACCTGCATCAGGACGCGCGGATGCCGCCCGTCCGCGAGCAGCGAGGAGCGTGTGTGATTGAAGTAGGCGTCCGTGTAGTACCCGTCCCGGATCTTCTCGACGGGCAGCTCGAAGACCTCGGGGTCGAGCCGCTCGCGCGGCCCATCGCTCATGCTTCGAGCGCGAGGCAGGCGTCGCGAGCCGCGTCCGCGACCTCGACCTGCTCGAGCGACGGCTCGGCGGTCGAGAACCGACGCTGCAGCTCGAACCCCGGCCGAGCGAGCGCGCGTGCGAGACGATGCTCGGGATGCCGGTTCATCCACGCGAACACCTCCACGGCGACGCCGAGGGCGGCTGTCGTGCCGAGGACTCGGGCGACGCCGCGCGCCGGCCTCGGGACGGTCGAGGCGACTGCGTTCGCGGCGAGCGACGATGCGACGAGCGGGCCGATCAGCTGGGAGCCGCAGCGAGGGTGCTCCTTCGGAGCAGGCTCTCCCCCGTTCTCGTAGGTCCCGATCGACACGTGCTCCGCGCCGTGGTACTCGGCGAGCCCGGGCTCGCGTAGGGCGACGGCCGCGGGAAGAAGCGCGAGGCCCGCGGCGACGACCTCGCGACCACCCCTGGAGAGCGAGCCCGTACGGCGGATGGCACGGCCGCCGAGCATCGTCAGCGCGAGGGCGCCGAGCACGCTCGGCCGGGCGAAGGGCATGCGCGCCTGAGGGAGCGACCGGTGCGCAACCGGCAGCACGGCGAACGCCTCCGCCAGGCGGAGCGGCCCGCGGAGGAACGGCGTCGAGACCGAGTCCGCGAAGCGCGGCTTCTTTCCGGACGCGACGCGCAGGGTCCCGTCGTCCTCGCGAACGGCGAGGCCCCACGAGGTCGGGCCGTGGACGAGCACCCCGTTCTGGAGCGCCATCCCACCGAGGCGCACGGTCTCCGTCATCCGTCAGACCTTAGCGGCACGCTCGCGGAGCGCCTGCTGCAGGACGGCTGCGGCGGCACCGAGGTCGAACCGGCGGCCGTCGAGCTCGGCGATGGGGAGGACTTCGCGCACGGACGAGGAAGTGAAGGCCTCGTCCGCGCCGAGGACGTCGGCGAGCGGGAACGCGCCCTCCTCGACCGCGTACCCGCAAGGGACCGCGAGCTCGATCAGCGTCTGGCGCGTGACGCCGGCGAGGATGCCGAGGTCGAGCGACGGCGTGCGAAGCGTCTTGCCCGAGCGCCACCAGACGTTCGTCACGCTGCCTTCGAGCACGATCCCGTCCCCGTCGACGAGGATCGCCTCGTCGGCGCCTCGGCGCTTCGCCTCCGCGTCAGCGGCCATGTTCACCGCGTAGCTCGTTGACTTCACTCCCGGGAGGAGCCACGGGACGGCGGCCCGGACACCGAGCAGCGAGACGGCGCTCGCCCCGCGCGCGCGGACGTCCTCGATCCAGTCGGGGAGCTCGCTGAGCAGCGCGAGCCCGCTCGGTAGCCCGCCCCGCGGCCCCGCCGTCCACACGAGCCGCAGGACAGCGTCTCCTTGCGCCGCCTTCGGCAGCACGAGCCCGGTCAGGACAACCAGCCGGCGGCGCTCGACAGCCGGAAGCCCCATGACCTCCGCCGACGTGACGAGGCGGTCGAGGTGCGCGTCGAGGCGGAACGGGCGGCCTGCGTAGATCTTCAGCGTCTCGAAGGCGGCGCGGCCCCGCAGCAGCGCCTCGTCGTCGGCGCGGACGGCGGGCTCGTGCGGGTCGATCAGGCCTCGTCCTGTCACTGACAGCGCCAGGAGGCTCATCCCCGCGACTCCACGGCGGACGGCTGGCTCGAGCCGATGGCCTCGAGCAGCGGCCTGGCCTTCGTCCAGGACTCCTCGACCTCCGCAGCCGGGTCGGAGTCCCAGACGACGCCTCCGCCGACCCAGAGGTGGATGCGGCCCTCCGCGATCGCGAACGTCCGGATCGTCAGCGCGAGCTCGAGGTCGCCGTTTCCGCGAACCGCCCCGAGGGCGCCCATCGATGCGCCACGCCCGACCGGTTCGAGCTCTGCGATCAGGTCCACGGCCGCGATCTTCGGCGCGCCGGTCACGGAGCCTCCCGGGAACGTCGCCTCGAGGATCTCCGCGAGCCCGATCCCCTCTCGGAGCGTGCCCTCGACGGTCGACACCATGTGCTCGACGCCCGCGAGCTCCCGCGTCGCCATGAGCTCGGGCCAGCGGACGCTTCCGGCCTCGCAGACGCGCGAGAGGTCGTTCCGCTCGAGGTCGACGATCATCACGTGCTCGGCTGCGTCCTTGTCGGACTCCCGGAGCTCGGCGGCAGCACCACGAGGGCGCGTGCCCTTGATCGGCATCGTCCGCAGGCGCCTGCCCCGCCGGGAGAGGAAGAGCTCGGGCGACGCGGAGACCACGGTCCAGCCGTCGCCGACGAGCGGGGCCGGGTGAAGCCCGCGAAGCGGGGCCAGCCGCGCGGCCGGCGCGGCGGGATCCCCGTCGAACGCCGCGGACAGGTGCTGGACGACGTTGACCTGGTAGACGTCACCGCGTGCGATCGCCGCGCGCACGCGCCCGATCGCAGCCGCGTACTCCTCGGTCGTCCAGGTCGCCTCCCACCGACCGACGCGGCACTCCTCCGCCACGGCCTGGGAGACGCCGCGCTCGGGCCGCAGCACGCAGGCGAGGAGCGGGAGCGCCGCGCACGGCTCGGGCGGGGGCGGGGACGGGGACCGGCGAATCGCCTGCGACAGCCCGTAGCCGAGGTAGAGGTCGGCGGCGAGGTCCTCCCCTCCCGGCCCGAAGAAGCCCTGCTCGCACAGCCATTCCTCGAGCCGCCTCAAGGCCCCCGCGGGCTCGCGGAGCTCGAGCGCCTCCACGTCAGGCCCGGGCGTCGCGCAAACGCCGGTAGCGCTCGATCAGCGCGTTCGTGGACGAGTCGTGGAGGAGCTCGCGCTTCCAACCGGGGTCGAGCTCGGGAGCGATCCTCGCCGCGAGTTCCTTGCCGAGCTCGACGCCCCACTGGTCGAACGGGTCGATGCGCCAGATCGCCGCCTGCGTGAAGACGCTGTGCTCGTAGAGAGCGACGAGCGCGCCGAGGGTCGCGGGCGTCAGCTCCCGCGCGAGGATCACCGAGGTCGGGCGGTTGCCGGGCAGGACACGGTGAGGGGCGGTCTCCGCCGGCACCCCCGCGTCCTCGAGATCCTCGGCGCTCCGCCCGAAGGCGAGTGCCTGCGCCTGCGCGAGCAGGTTCGCCGCGAGGAGGTCGTGCCGCTCGCGTGCACCCTCGGGCGAGCGGGCGAGCAGGACGAGGTCGACCGGGACGAGGGCGGTCCCCTGGTGCAGGAGCTGGAACACCGCGTGCTGCGCGATCGTCCCCGGCGCGCCCCACAGCACCGCGCCGGTGTCCGTCTCGACGGGCTCGCCCGTCTCCTGCACGCTCTTGCCGAGCGACTCCATCGCCAGCTGCTGTACGTACGCGGGCAGCAGCCGGAGCGAGGAGGCGTACGGCACGACCGCGGCCGTCTCCGCGCCGAGGAAGCTCCGGTACCAGATCGCGAGCAGGCCTGCGATCGCGGGCAGGTTCCCTCCGAGCGGCGTCTGCGCGAAGTGCTCGTCGAGCGCGTGGAAGCCGCCGAGCAGCTCCCGGAACCCCTCCGCGCCGAGCGCGATCATCGTCGAGAGGCCGACGGCGGAGCAGAGCGACGTCCGTCCGCCGACCCAGTCCCAGATCCGGAACACGTGCTTCTCGGGGATCGCGAGCGCGGCCGCGGCGGCCGCGACGCTCGCGGAGACGCCGACGAAGTGCCGCTCGAGCCCGTCGCCGTCCCCGACCGCCGACGCGACCCAGGTTCGTGCGGCATGGGCGTTCGTCAGCGTCTCCGCCGTCGCCATCGTCTTGGAGACGACGACGAAGAGCGTCTCGCGAGGGTCGAGGTCGCGCGTGGCGCGAGCAAGGTCGACCGGGTCGACGTTCGCGACGAACCGGAAGGCGATCTCCGGTGTGGCACGCTCCCTCAGCGCCTCGTATGCCATCGCGGGACCGAGGTCGCTCCCTCCGATCCCGACGTTGACGACCGCGCGGATCCGCGCCCCGGTCGCCCCGACCCACTCGCCCGTGCGGACCTGCTCGGCGAAGGTCGACATCCGGTCGAGCTCGTCGTGCACCTCACGGACGACGTCGACCCCGCCGACGACGAGCGACCTCGAGCGCGGCATGCGCAGCGCGACGTGCAGCGCGGGTCGGTCCTCCGACACGTTCACGTGCTCGCCGCGGAACATCGCCCGCACGCGGTCGGCGAGCCCGCGCTCGGCGGCGAGCCTCCGTAGGAGCTGGAGCGTGTCGTCCGTGACGAGATGCTTCGAGTAGTCGAAGTGGAGGCCCGCCGCCTCCGCGGAGAGGCGCTCCCCCCGGGTCGGGTCGGACTCGAACGCGTCGCGGAGATGGAAGCCCGCGAGCTCCGCGACGTGCCACTCGAGCCTGCGCCAGGCAGCGGTCTCCCTCAGCACCTCAGGCGGCATCGACGAGCTCCCGGTAGCCGTCGGCCGGGTCGTCGCGCCAGAACACCGCGCTGCCCGCCACGAGCAGGCCGGCGCCTGCGGCACTGGCTGCCCGGATGGTCCCGGCGTTGATCCCACCGTCGACCTGCACGCGCACCCCCGCCGGGAGCAGCGAGCGAAGGCGCTCGATGCGGCCCACGGCCTCGGACATGAACGCCTGCCCCGAGTAGCCGGGCTCGATCGACATGCAGAGGACGAGGTCCGCTCCGTCCGCTGCGGCAACGGCGTCCTCGACGGCCGTCCCGGGGTTGAACACCACTCCCGCGCCGAGCCCGAGCTCGCGCAGGCGGGCGATCGCGCGCGGCGGTTCGTCGACCACCTCGACGTGGAACGTCACGCTGTCGGCTCCCGCGCGCTCGAACGCCTCGAAGTGGCGCTCCGGGTCGGCCACCATGAGGTGGCAGTCGAGCACGCCGCCCCATGCGTGCACGAGCGGCGAGATCGAGGCCAGCACCACCGGCCCGATCGTGATCTCGGGAATGAAGTGCCCGTCCCCCGCGTCGAAGTGGAAGATCCGGGCACCCGCGTCGACGAGCGCTTCGACCTGCTCGCCGAGCCGCGAGAAGTCCGCCGCGTAGAGCGACGGCTCGACCTCGACTTCGCGTGCCCACTCGCTCCAGCCCATGCTCTCCGCACGCTAATCGACGGCCCGCGGCCGCCGTACGGGTTGTCGCCTCAGGACTCGGCCGTGTAGAGCGGCCCGTCGTAGACGCCCTCGACGAGCGGGCGCACGTCCTTCGTCGCGACCAGGTGGTAGAGGTGGCTCGTCCCGCCGAGCACCCCCGCCCCGACGTAGCGGTTGAAGTCGCGGACGAGCTGCCTGATCGTGAACCCGGCCTCGCCCATCGCACGCTGCGCGAGGTGGGCCGCCCCCGGCCGCCTCGAGCCGAAGCAGAGGAACACGTCGCCGCCGGCGCCGACGAGGGCCTCGGCTGCGCGCGAGAGGAACAGCCGGGCGGCGGGCTCCGTGTACGGCGGGTCGGTGAAGACCGTGTCGAACGCGCCACGGAGGGGCGGCCCGAGGGGCACGCGGAGGTCGTGCTCCACGAACGTCGCCGGGAACGGCGCATCCGCGAGTTCGCCCCCGGCGTACGCCAGGACTGCCGGGTCCACGTCCAGGACGGTGAGGCCTGCGATCGTCGCGGCGGCACCGAGCTCGCGGACGGTGGCGCCGATCGCCACCGACGTGAGGTCGTCGTCGCCGAGCAGCAGGACGCGGCGGCCGACGAGCGCGTCCGCCTCGTGCAGGGCGAGGACGCGTCGCAGCTTCGTCTCGAACGTGCAGTGGCACTGGTCGAGCTCGAGCCGCGCCGGCGGGCCGGGCTCCGTGGCCCGCCGGATTTCGCTCCGCAGCCGGCCGAGCCCCTGCGGGAGCACGGCCCCGCGGCCGTGGCACGCGGTGCAGCTCCGGCTCTGGCCGAGCGCGAGCGCTCCCGGAGCGAAGACGTCCCGTCCGAACGGTGTCAGCTGCACCGGCCGCTCTTCGGCCACGACGAGCCGCTTCCGCAGCTCGCCGCACACGGCGGCCACGATCGGAACCGGCAACTCCACGGCTCGGCTCAGGCGGCGCACCGAAACCGGCTCGAGCCGCGCCACGGCGGCGAGCACAGCCCGCACGCCGCTCTCGCCCTCGGCGAGCCCGACGGCGGCGGCCACCTCCCGCGTGAGTGCGGCCGACTCAGCCACCGGCACGAGGAAGGCAGGCCACGCGCGACCGCTCGACGCCGAGGCCCTCGCACACCGCCCGCAGGACATCCTCGCCACGGACATCGCCATAGGACAGGAGGTCGACGTTCGCGAGGTCGAACTCGGGCCAGGTGTGGATGCTGAGGTGCGACTGAGCGAGTACGAGCACGCCGGTGACGGCTCCGTTCGGGAAGACGTGGAACGCCTCGCCGACGACGAGCGCGCCGCCCGCGCGGGCAGCGTCGTGGAGGATCGCCTTCAGCCGCGCTTCGTCCGTCAGCACGGCGGTGTCCCGCACCCAGGCATCGAGCGCGTGCAGTCGCATGCGCGCGGCCGGATCGTCGATTGCCCGGAGCTCCTTGCCCGGGCGCTTCTCGTCTACGAGCACTCGGTCTCCTTTGCAGGTCGGCTTCCATCGAGGCGCCGCCGGAGGACCAAGCGCGAGCCGCTGTCACACGTGGCTGCTCGTCGCGGTGTGGGTCAGGCGACGCAGAGGAAGGAAGCGTCGATCAGGGTCATCTCACGCACCTCCTTCGGTCGCCGGAACGGACCGAGGGTAGCGCCGGCCCCGGAGACCGTCAAGCGCGGACTGCCTCCGCCTGTGCGAGCGGCTCGCGCCACCCGCCGTGCCGCGCCGCGAGCGCGTCGGCGCTCTTCGGGCCCCAGGTGCCCGGTGCGTACGGCTCGAGTCGCGGAGGCTTCTCGAGCAGCGGCTGCACGATGCGCCACGTCTCCTCGATGACCTCCCAGCGCGGGAAGAGCATGTCGTCGCCGCGCAGCGCGTCGGCGAGGAGACGTTCGTAGGGTTGCGGAGGCTCGCCGAGCTCCTCCTCGAAGTCGAGGTCGAGCGATACGGGCTGCGAGACCTCCTTGCCCGGGGTCTTCGCGCGGATCCCGATCGTGACTCCCGCGTTGCGGCCCACCCGGAGGACGATGTCGTCGTGACCCGGGCAGTCGAGGCGGTGCCTGCCGAACTGGATCTGCGGCACCCGCTGGAGGCGGACGACCGCCTCGGTCGCGGTCACCGGCAGGGACTTGCCGGCCCTGATCAGGATCGGCACGCCGGCCCAGCGCCAGTTCTCGATCTCGAGTCGCACGGCGACGAACGTCTCCGTGTCCGAGCCCGTCGCGACACCGTCGACCTCGAGGTACCCGCCGTACTGGCCGCGCACCGCGTGCGTCGGGTCTGCGGCCGGCATCGCCCGGAACACGTCCGCACGACGCCTCGGGATCGCGTCGTGGTCGCCCGAGGGCGGCTCCATCGCCGTCAGCGCGAGCACCTGGAGGAGGTGGTTCTGCAGAACGTCGCGGATCGCGCCGACGCGGTCGTAGAACGAGCCGCGGCCGTCGACCCCGAAGTCCTCGGCCATCGTGATCTGGATCGACTCGACGTGCTCGCGGTTCCAGAGCGGCTCGAAGAGCGCGTTCGCGAAGCGGAGATACATGATGTCCTGCACCGGCTCCTTGCCCAGGAAGTGGTCGATCCGGTACAGCCGGTCCTCGGGGAAGATCGCCGTCAGCTTCGCGTTCAGCTCGCGGGCCGAGTGGAGGTCGGTGCCGAACGGCTTCTCGACGACGAGCCGGCCGTTGCGCACGAGGTTCGCCTCCGCGAGCTCCTCCGCGACCTCGAGGAACATCGCCGGCGGCGTCGCGAGGTAGAACATCGGCGTCTTCGCCTCGCCGAGAGCGTCGTGCAGGCGCTCGTAGAGCGGGTCGTCCTCGGCATCTCCGCCGATGTAGTCGAGGCGCGAGAGCAGCGACGAGAGCGTTCCCTCGTCGACGTCGTCCACCCCGGCCCTGATCGCCTCGGTCGCATGCTGGACGAGCTCCTCGCGCGGGACGGGCCTCCGGCCGACGCCGATCACGGCGCATCCGAGCAGCCCCTGCTCGGTCAGCCGGTACAACGCCGGGAGCGTCATCTTCCGGGCGAGGTCGCCCGTGAGCCCGAACACGACGAGCGCGTCGGCGTGATCGCTCACGGGCTGCTGTCCCCCACGGGGACGATGGTCGCGGAAAGGGGCGTGCCTGGCAACCGCGCTCGTACCAGGTCAGCCGAGAAGCTCGCGCGCGACCGTTCGCAGCATGTCGACGCCGAGCTCGAGGTCGTCGACGGCGATCCGCTCGTTCGCGGAGTGGATGAGCTTCGTCGCGAGCTCGGTGTCCATCGCCCTGATCGGGAAGAAGCCGTACGCCGTCGCGCCGTAGGCCTCGCGCAGGTAATGGCTGTCCGTGAACCCCGGGCACGCGGTCGGGGCGATGCGCGCGCCGGGCTCGATGCCGACGGTGAACTCCGCCAGCGCGTCCCACAGCGGCGTCCTGAGCGGCGAACGAGTGCCCCCGACCGCCCCCTCCCACTCGAGCTCGTAGTGGCCGTCGCCCAGCGCAGCGCGGATCAGCGGCTCGACGTCGGCCGGTGTCTGCTCGGGCAGCAGCCGGCAATCGACCTTGATCTCGCACAGCGCCGGGATGACGTTCCTCTGGTGCGACGCCTCGATCATCGTCGGCGAGAGCGTGAACGACAGCAGCGGCTCCGCAAGAGCGGGCAGCAGTGGATGGAGCGTCGCGGCGCGGGCGAGTGCCTCCTCGAGCGGCGGCGCCTCCCCGAGGACTGCCTCGAAGAAGCCGCGCGCCTCGGGGATGAGCTCGCGCGGAGGCTCGTACGCGCCGAGAGCCTCGACGTAGCGCGCCGCCTTCACGAGCGCGTTGTCGGCGATCCCCGGCATCGACGCGTGCCCGCTCCGCCCGTGCACCCGGACGGTGAACGGCGAGGACATCTTCTCCGCGGTCGCGCAGACGTAGACGGGGGCACCACCCAGCACGAGCCGGTCGCCGCCGCCCTCGTTGACCGCGTAGTCGCAGCGGGCGGCCTCGGGGTGAGCCTGCACGAGCCAGCGCAGGCCGTAGCCCTCGTGCTCACCGAGCCCGCCGACCTCCTCGTCGGCGACGAGGAGCAGCACGAGATCTCCCGAGAGCGCATGGCCCTCACGGGCGAGCGACGCGAACGCGACGGCCGAGGCGGCCGCCTGACCCTTCATGTCGAGCGCCCCCCGCCCCCAGACCTCGCCGTCCACGAGGTCCCCGGACCACGGGTCGCGGTCCCACTCGGCGGGATCGGCGAGGACCGTGTCGGTGTGCGCGAGGAACGCGAGGGAGGGGCCGTCCCCGCCCTCGATGCGCGCGACGAGGTTCGCGCGCTGGGGCTCCCGGGAGTAGAGCTCGCAGAAGACCCCGTTCACCGCCAGGTAGTCGCGCAGCAGCTCGGCGGCGACCGTCTCGTTCCCGGGTGGGTTCACGGTGTCGAGCCGGATCAGCTCCTGCAGGAGCTGCGTGACCTCCGCGCGCAGGGAGGTCGCCTCCGCCTGCGCCATCTAGCTCTCCGCCTTCGAGAGCGCGGTCAGCTCGTTGCGGACCTCCCACAACTCGGGGAACGACGTCGTCGCGATGAGCCGACCCAGCAGCTCGACGGGCGTTCCCTGGGTGCCGACGACCTTGTCGCCGATGACCCGTGCGACGACCTGGTAGTGCCGCATGCGCCAGTGCTGCGCGCACTCGTCGAGCTCGATCAGCGCTTCGGCGAGCCGGTACACGTCCTCGTGCTCCCGCCCGTGGACGTACACGTCGGCGATCGAGAGGCCGGCGGCGCGACGGATCGCGTGGAACGCCTGGCCGAGCCGCGGGAAGACGTGCCGCAGCTCCCTCCAGCCGGGCGAGTCGAACCCGGACCCGTGGCCGAGCACCTTGCGGATCTCCTGGTATTCCCACGGCGACATGCGCTCGAGCATGTCGAGCTGGGCGACGACGAAGCGCAGGCAGAGCGCAGAGCGCCCGAGAAGGCGGAGGGCGCCCCGCAGGTCGCCCTCCTCGATGAGCCGCACGGCCTCGCCGGCGTCGTTCCAGCAGAGCTTCAGCCAGAGCTCCGAGGACTGATGCGTGACCTGGAAGAGGAGTTCGTCCCGGTGGACCCACTCGCCCTCGCCCTTCTGGAGCGCGAGGAGCTCGTCGGTGTTCAGATACCGCTCGTAGTCGGAAGCAGCGCCCCCTTCGAGGATCGGCTGCGAGTAGTCCTCGGCCTCGATGCCGGACATGTGCGGAGCATACTTCCGCCGTGGGAGACCTCTTCGCGGAAGCGGCCGCCTCGCGCCAGGCTGAGAACGCACCGCTCGCCGTGCGCCTGCGACCGAGCCGACTCGAGGACCTCGTCGGCCAGCTCCACGTCCTCGGCGAGGGGTCCGCGCTCCGCCGCGCGATCGAGGAGGACCGGCCGCCGTCGATGATCCTCTTCGGACCACCCGGAACCGGGAAGACGACCATCGCGCGCATCGTCGCCGACCGCACCGGAGCCGCGTTCGAGGAGCTCTCCGCGGTGTCGGCGCGCGTCGACGACGTGCGTGCCGTCATCGCGCGGGCACGCGATCGCCTCGGCGGGAACGGCCTGCGGACGATCCTCTTCATCGACGAGATCCACCGCTTCAACAAGGCGCAGCAGGACTCCGTGCTGCACGCGGTCGAGGACGGCCTCGTGACGCTGATCGGGGCGACGACCGAGAACCCGTACTTCGAGGTGAACTCGGCGCTCCTCTCCCGGTGCACGGTCGTCGAGCTCACGGCGCTCTCCGAGGCCGAGCTCGGGGAGATCGTCCAGCGCGGCGCGGCCGCGCTGGAGACCGAGATCGATGGCCCGCCGGTCGAGCTGATCGCGCAGCGGGCGGGCGGCGATGCCCGCACGGCGCTCCAGATCCTCGAGCTCGCGCACGCGACGGCTGCGGCGGAGGGCGTCGCCATCTCGGACGAGCACGTCCGCGACGCCTCCCGGAAGCGCCCGCTCCTGTACGACCGCAAGGGCGACCAGCACTACGACTTCGCCTCGGCGTTCATCAAGTCGATGCGCGGCGGCGACGCGGACGCGGCGGTCTACTACCTCGCGGCGATGCTCGAGGCCGGCGAGGACCCGCGCTTCATCGCGCGGCGCATGGTCATCCTCGCCTCGGAGGACGTCGGCAACGCGGACCCGAACGCGCTCGTCGTCGCCGTCGCGGCCGCGCAGGCGCTCGAGCACGTGGGGCTCCCGGAAGCGCAGCTCAACCTCTCGCAGGCGGCGATCTACCTCGCCCGCGCGCCCAAGTCGAACGCCTCCGCGGTCGCCATCTGGGAGGCACGTAGGGACGTCCGCGAGCACGGGAACGCCCGCCCGCCGGCGATGCTCCGCTCGACCGGCCACGCCGCCGCGGCCAAGGCGCGCGGCCACGGCGAGGGCTACGCCTACCCCCACGACGACCCTGCAGGGTTCGAGCACTCGTACCTGCCGGAGGAGCTGCGGGGACGACGGTACTATCGCCCGACCGGATCGGGAGAGGAGCGCGCGGATGGCGGTGGCGACAGGTGACAAGGCGCCCGAGTTCGACCTCGAGGTGACCCGCGGAGAGCGCGTGCGGCTCTCGGACTTCGCCGGTCGCTCGAACGTGCTCCTCGTCTTCCACCCGTTCGCCTTCACCCCGGTCTGCGAGGACGAGGCGCGCGATCTGCAGGAGAACCTCGAGTCGTTCCGCAACGCGCAGACGGAGATCGTCTTCGTCTCCTGCGACTCCTCCCCGACGCGCCAGGCGTGGAAGCACGAGCTCGGCGCCGAGTACACGTTCGCCTCCGACTTCTGGAGCCACGGCGCCGCGGCCAAGGCCTACGGGGTCTTCAACGAGCTGAACGGCGCGCCGCACCGGGGGACGTTCCTGATCGACAAGGGCGGCACGGTCGTCTGGTCGCTCGTGAAGGCGCGGGACGAGCGCCGAACGGAGATGGTCCCCGAGTCGCTCGACGCACTCGGCCAGGGGTGAGGCTCGCGCTCGAGGAATGGGGCGATCCCGGCGCCGACCGGCTCGTCTGCCTGCACGGCGTGACGAGCCATGGACGCCACTTCGCGAAGCTCGCCGGCGCGCTCCCTGGGTTCCACCTCCTCGCGCCGGACCTCCTGGGTCACGGCTCGTCCTCCTACGAGCCCCCGTGGGGCCTCGAGCGGCACCTCGCCGCAATCGTCGACACGGTGGGAGCCGAGCCGGCCTGCCTCGTGGGTCACTCGTTCGGCGGTCGCCTCGCGCTCGAGCTCGCCGCCCGCGCTCCGAAGCTCGTCCCCCGGCTCGTCCTCCTCGACCCCGCGATCCACGTCCCGCCCCCGGTCGCGCTCTACGCGGCCGAGAACGCCCGCCGCGAGCGCGCGTACGTCTCCTTCGACGAGGCGATCGACCGCCGCTACGAGGAGAGCCAGCTCACGAGGGCCTCGCGCGAGCTCGTCGAGGAGGAGCTCCGCGGGCACCTGCTGCAGGGCGAGGACGACCGGTTCCGGTACCGCTACTCGCAGGCGGCGGTCGTGGCCGCGTACGGCGACCTGGCCTCGCAGCCGACACCGTTCGAGCAGGCGCGCGTCCCGACGCTCCTCGTCCTCGGCGAGACGTCGTACCTTCCCTACGACCATCTGCTCGACGCACATCGCGAGGCGCTCGGCGACCTCCTCGAGGTCGTCGTCGTCCCGGGTGGGCACACCGTCCTCTGGGACGCCTTCGAGGAGACGGCCGGCGCGGTGTCGGCCTTTCTCGGTCAGCCCTCGTAGTACTCGTCCGCGATCGCGAGCGCCTCGTCGAGGATCGCGAGGCCCTCGTCGGCCTCCTCGCGCGTGACCGTGAGCGGCGGCACGACCATGACGACGTTCCAGTGCGTCATCAGGTAGAGGCCCCGCTCGAGCGCCGCCTTCGCAATGCGCGACACCGGAGCGGCAGCCTCGCCGCCGGCGTTGAACGGCACGAGCATCTCCCTCGTCTCGCGGTTCTTCACCAGCTCGAGCCCCCAGAAGCAGCCGAGCCCTCGCACCTCCCCGACCGACGCGTGGTGCCCAGCGAGCTCGTGCAACCGGTTCCCGATGTACGCGCCCACCTCCGCCGCGTTCTCGACGATGCCCTCCTCGCGGAACGCCTCGATCGACGCGACGGCCGACGCGCATGCGAGCGGATGGCCCGCGTACGTGAGGCCGCCGGGGAAGTACCTCCCTCGCACCCACTCGGCGATCGGCGCGCGCGCGATCATGGCCCCGAGCGGGACGTACCCGGAGTTGATCCCCTTCGCGACCGTGAGGATGTCGGGGACGACGTCCCAGTGGTCGCAGGCGAACCAGCGGCCGGTGCGCCCGAAGCCGGCCATGACCTCGTCGAGGATCAGCAGGATGCCGTGCCGGTCACAGGTCTCCCGGATCGCCTGCAGGTAGCCCTCCGGGGGCGGGATGACGCCGTTCGTCCCGGTCACCGTCTCGAGGATCACTGCGGCGACCGTGTGCGGCCCCTCGTACTCGAGGATCTCCTCGAGGTGCGGCGCGCCCGTGCAGACGGGGCACGGGTCGGGGTGCCCTGCAGGGCAGCGGTACGTGTACGGGTCGAGCATCCGCACGACCCCGGACATGCCCGGCTCGGCAGGCCAGCGGCGCGGGTCGCCGGTGAGGGTGATCGCGCCGTGCGTCGCCCCGTGGTACGACCGGTAGCGCGCGACGATCTTGTGCCGCCCCGTGTAGAGCCGTGCGAGCTTGATCGCATTCTCGTTCGCCTCGGCGCCGCCGTTCGTGAAGAAGGAGAGCGTCAGATCGCCCGGGGTCACCTCCGCGAGCAGCCGCCCGAGCTGGGACCTCGACTCGGACGCCATCGGCGGGCCGATCGTGCACAGCTTGTCCGCCTGCTCCTTGATCGCCGCGACGACCTTCGGGTGCTGGTGCCCGATGTTGACGTTCACGAGCTGCGACGCGAAGTCGAGGTAGCGCTTCCCGTCGTGGTCCCAGAAGTGCCGCCCCTCGGCCCCGGCCACCGCGATCGGGTTGATCGTGTCCTGCACCGACCAGGAGTAGAGGACGAACTCCTTCGCGTCGTCGACGATCTGCGCGCCGAGGTTGGGGTTCGCTTCGATCGTGGCCATGTCTCGCTCCTTCGCGTCGCTCGCCGCGATCCTAGCTCCGCCCGCCCGCGCGAACCCGTAGAGCGTTCACGTCCCGCAGACGAGCAGCGGCAGGCGGAGGTGCTTCGCACTGACTAGTGGGCCTGCCACCGGCAGCTGCCGGAACGCGATCACGAACCACGGCTCACGAGCTGAGCGCGGTGGGCGCCGGACAAGGGGGAAGGTGTCCGGCGCTCCGCCGCGCTTCGTTTCATCAGCGTGCCGCAGCGGGCAGAAGCTCCTGCCCGAACGCCGCGCGCTCGACGAACTGGCCGACCCCGGGCTCGGCGACGAGCTCGCCCGAGTCGACGAGCACCGTGCCACGGAGCAGGACCGTCTCG
>JBOHBB010000023.1:0-16089 GCA_050698135.1 Gaiellaceae bacterium | reverse complement strand
CGCCACGATGGGTTCCTTTCGCACCGCTTCGACCTAGGGAACATGGTCCAGGCCGTCTGGAGCACGACCCAGGGGAGGCCGCTCGACATGACGGACGGCACCTCGGGCGAGCAGATCAACCGCCTCGCCGCCCACGTCGACCCGATCCTCGTCCTCTTCACGCCGTTCTGGTGGGTCCATCCCGCGCCGGAGACATTGATCGCGGTCTACGTCGCCGCGCTCGCCGCCGGGGTCTACCCGGTCGTCCGCCTGGCGCTGAAGCACACCGGGTCGCGGCTCGTCGCGGGGCTCCTCGGGGCGTGGTACCTGACGCTCCCGTGGGTGATCTGGATCGGGCTCAACGAAGTGAACCCGATGAGCCTCGCGCTGCCGCTGCTCCTGTACGCGATCTGGTCCCTGGACGAGGACCGGCTCGGACGCTTCGCCGTCTTCGCCGTGCTCGCCGTCCTCTGCGGGGAGCTGATC
This sequence comes from Gaiellaceae bacterium, assembly GCA_050698135.1. Lineage (GTDB taxonomy): Bacteria > Actinomycetota > Thermoleophilia > Gaiellales > Gaiellaceae > GMQP-bins7. The sequence goes on along the minus strand of JBOHBB010000023.1, from coordinate 15,624 downwards.
GGGATCAGCGTCGCGGCGCTCGGAGTTTGGTACGCGCTGGGGCGTCGTCGCGTGCGCGCGGGCGTCGCGATCGTCGCGGCCGGCATCGCGTGGACCGCGACCTGCCTCCTCGTCGTCATCCCCGCGGTCAACGACGGCGAGTCGAGCCGCTACTTCAACCGCTTCGAGAGCGTCGGGGGCACGCCGCTCGGCCTGCTCGAGACGCTCGTCACCGACCCCGGCACGGTCGTCGCGCAGCTCACCTCGGCGGGAGACCTCGAGTACCTGGCCTTGCTCGCGATCCCGACCGCCCTCCTGTTCCTCGGCCAGCCGTGGCTCCTCGTCGCCGCCGTACCGCAGCTCGGGACGAACATGCTCTCCGACTACCCGTCGACGGTCAGCCCGCTGTACCACTACTCGGCGCCCGTTCTCGCGGTGCTCGTCGCTGCCTCCGTGATCGGTGTCGGCCTCCTTCCGCCGCGCTTCCGGGTCGCGGCGGCCGGCACGATGCTCGGCCTGGGTCTCTTGGCTCTTCTCGTCTCGTGGCCGAAGCCGGGGGCGGAGGCCTACCTCGCCCCTGAGCGCGAGACCCCGGCTCGCGTCGCCGCGCTGGACGAGGCGGTCGCCCTCGTGCCCGGGTCGGCGCCGGTGACCGTGACGAACCGCGTCGGTGCGCACCTGTCCGCGCGGCAGAGAGTCCACCTCTTCCCTGCGCGGGACGACGCGGAGTGGGCCGTCCTCGACACGCGCGATCCCTCGAACACGACGGCGAGCTGGATTGGCCCGGTTCCGTTCGCGACGCAGCTCGAGCGCCTCGAGCGCGACCCGTCGTGGCGCCTCGTCGTCGACCGCGAGGGAGTGCGCGTCTACCGCAAGGCGTCGTGACCGCCGCCGCGGACGACGTCCGTGACGATGAAGTGCGGTCGTCCCTTCGCCTCGTCGTAGACCCGGCCGAGGTACTCGCCGATCAGCCCGAGGAAGAGCAACTGGATCCCCGAGAAGAACACGATCGCGACGATGAGCGCGGCGAAGCCCTGCGGCGCGGTGCCGAGGAACAGTCGCTGGAAGACGGCCCACAGCGCATAGACGGAAGCGGCCGCGGCCGCAATGGCCCCGACGAGCCAGGCGGCGCGGAGCGGGGTGACCGAGAACGCGAACACGCCGTCGAAGGCGAGGCGGAACAGCTTGCGGAGCGTGTAGCTCGGCTCCCCGCCCGCACGGGCGTCGCGCTCCACGGGGATCCCCGTCTGGCGGAAGCCGACCCAGGTCCTCAGCCCACGGATGTAGCGGTGCCGCTCCGGCAGGAGGTTGAGCTCGTCGACGACGCGCCTCGAGAGCAGGGCGAAGTCGCCCGAGTCGACGGGCACCTTGACCTCCGAGAGCCTCGTCATCAGCCGGTAGAAGGTGAAGTACGCCGCGCGGAGGGGGAGCGACTCTTTCCGCTGCACGCGCTGTGCGTAGACGACGTCGAACCCGCGCTCGCGTTCCGCCAGGAATCTCGGGATCTCCTCGGGGCGATCCTGGAGGTCGCCGTCCATCACGACGACGACGTCTCCGGTGACGGTCTCGAGGGCTGCGGTCAGCGCTGCCTGATGGCCGAAGTTCCGGGACAGGCGCAGCCCGACCACGCGCGGGTCCGACGCAGCGGCCTCGCCGATGAGCTCGAACGTCCGGTCCGTCGAGCCATCGTCGACGAACACCATCTCGTGCGGACCGCCCGGGAGGTCGTCGAGCGTCGCCCCGAGGCGCCGATGGAGCTCGGGGAACACCGCCTCCTCGTTGTGGACCGCGATCGCGACCGAGATGCGGGGAGTGCTCGTCAGGTCTGCCTCGAATCCACGAGACGCAGGAGAATGGCGGCTTGAGTCACGGGTTCGTGTTGTCGATCTTCACATGGGCAGCCGTGCACACGCGGTCCGCCCTACTCATCGCCATGGCAGCCGGAGTCCTTGAGATCCTCGACGCTTCGATGCGTCGACCCCACACCCCGCAATGAGCGGCGCCGCGCTTCGGAGCCGGGCCACGCTGATCGGCCTCGTGGTGGGCGTGCCGCTCTCGGCGGTCTTCCTCTGGCTCGCCGTCCGCAACGCGGATCTCGACGAGGTCTGGTCCGTGCTCGGCGCCTCGGACCTCGCGCTCGCGTCGCTCGCCGTGGTCGCACTGGGTGGCGTGTACCTGGGCCAGGCGGTGCGCTGGCGCGAGATCGCGCGGACCCCCTCGGTGTCCACGGCGAGGTTCGGGGAGATGGTCGTCAGCGGTCTCGCGGTCAACAACGTCCTCCCGGGTCGCGTCGGCGATCTCCTTCGCGCTCGCTGGCTCCAGGTCGCCGCGCACGTCCCCGGCGGGCGTGCGCTCGCGAGCGTGTTCCTCGACAGGGCATTCGACGTCTTCGCCCTCGTCGCCTTCCTCGCGATCTCGCTGCCGTTCGTCGCGAGCACGGCGTGGCTGCAGCGCATCGCGCTCGGCGCGGTCGCTCTCCTCGTCATCCTGGCTCTCGTTCTCGTCGGCGCTCGCGTCTACATCAGTCGCCGGGCTCGAGAGCGTCGCAGCCGCCGCGGCCTGCTCCGCCGGATCGCACGGGACACCGTGGAGGGTCTCGCCGACCCTGTGGGGCGCATGCGCGCCCTTGGCCTCGGAAGCTTCAGCCTGGCCATCTGGGGCATGTGGGCGGTCTCGGCGTGGCTCGTCGCGCGCTCGGTCGGGATCGAGCTCTCGATCGTGGAGGCCGTCTTCGTCACCGCGGTCGTCAACCTCGGGGTCGCCATCCCGTCGTCGCCCGGCTTCATCGGGACGTACCAGTGGCTCGCGGTCTCCGCTCTCGCGCTCTTCGGCGTCGGAACCGACGAGGCGCTCGCCTTCTCGATCCTCATGCACGCGGTCTGGTACGTCCCGACGCTGCTCGTCGGAGGGGGCCTGCTCCTGCGACGCCTCGCCTCGACGCTGCGGGCGGCGCCGCGAAGGCAGGTCCCGCTCGGGGAGGCCGCCGATGGGTGACATCTCCCAGGCGGCGGCCGAGCGGGGCTCGGGCGCTTTCGCCCGCGTGCGCGCGAGCTCGCTGGCGGTCGACATCGTCGTTGCGAGCGGCCTCGCGCTCGTCGTGGGGCTGATCCGACTCGGCACGCCCTCGTTCTGGATGGACGAGTCGCTGACGGCGCTCGAGATCCAGTGGTCGTACGACCGCGCGCTCGACGGCTACTACTGGCTCTACTACTCGATCGAGAAGCCGTGGGCCGCCCTCGTCGGCTCCTCGGAGGCAGCGCTCCGCTTCCCGTCCGTGCTCGGGACGATGCTCGCGTGCGCGCTGCTCGTCGTGCTCGGACGCAAGCTGTTCGGTCGGCGCGTCGCGCTCGTCGCCGGCGCGCTGCTCGCGCTCAACCCCTTCGTCGTCAAGTGGTCGCAGCAGGCGCGCGGGTACACGCTCCTCCTCGCGGTCAGCATGCTCGCGATACTGCTCCTGCTGCGCGCGCTCGAGCGCGGCACACGCGGGGCCTGGGCGCTATACGGGCTCGCGTTCTGCGCGGTGATCATCTGGCATCCGCCGGCCGGGGTCGTCCTCGCGCCGACGCACATCCTGCTCGTCTCCCAGCGGCGCGCGAGCGTCCTTCCCCACGGCCTCGCCGCCGCGCTCGTGATCATGGCGCTCGGCGTGCCGTGGGCCGCGCAGATCGCCATGCGCTCCACGGGGGAGGGAGTGGCGATGAACTGGCTGCGGTTCCCGACACCCGGGGTCACCGCGCACGCGTTGCTCGACGTCTCCGGGGTGGCGGGTCTCGGGCTCTTCCTCGCACTCGGCGGGCTCTGGCTGCTGCATCGAGCCGGAGACGTCGATCGCGCCTCCTGGCTCGCGACCTGGGCGTTCACGCCGTTCGTCGTGGCACTGCTGATCTCGGTCGCGCAGCCGATCTTCCTCGACCGCTACCTCATCGTCGCGTCGCCGGCATTCGCGCTGCTCGCGGCGGTCGCGATCCTCGGTGTCGGGGCTCGGGCGCGGGCTGCGCTGGCGGTCGTGGTCGTCGTCGCCGTCGGGATCGGCCTCTGGCAGTGGTACACGACGGACGAGGGAAACTGGCGAGGGGAGGACTGGCGGAGCGCCGTCCACACGGTGCTCGGGCGGCAGGCGGAGGCGGACGCAGTCGTCGTCGTCCCCTGGGCCGCTCATGCCGCGGCCGAGTACTACGGCGCGCGCCCGGTCGACGTCTCGAGCGCGGGCTCGCTCTGGGTGCTCGTCTGGTCCGAGACGAAGCCGCGCGACATCGAACCCGCGGAACGTCGCGCGCTCGGCTTCGGCGAGCACCGGCGCGTGGAGAAGCTGCAGTTCGGGCGGCGCCTCAGCGCGCAGCTCTGGGTGCGGCCCTAGGCTCGCGCTAGCTCACGCGGCAACGGACGAGTGTCCGGAGCACGCGGAGGCCGTCGATAGCGGTGAGCTTCTTGCCCGCCTCGCGAGAGCGAGCCTTGTACGTGATCGGCACCTCGTGGATGCGCTCGCCCGCGCGAAGCACGCGCGCGGCGATCTCGGGCTCGATCGCGAAGCCCCGCTCCCGGAGCGGCAGCGAGCGGAAGAGCTCGGTGCGCATGGCCTTGTAGCAGGTCATCACGTCCGAGATCCAGCAGTTGTAGAGGAGGTTCGTCGCGAACGTGACGCTCTTGTTGCCCATGACGTACCAGAAGCTGAACGACGACTGCGACGTCCAGGCGCGCGTTCCGAACACGACCGCGGCCTCACCGGCCAGCAGCGGCTCGAGGACGAGCGCGAGGTCCTTCGCCGGGTACTCGAGGTCGGCGTCGAGGATCGCCGCGTGCTCGAGCGTCGCGTGGCCGAGGGCGGTCCGCACGGCGGCACCTTTCCCCTGGTTCCGCTCGTGGAGCACGACCTCCACCTCGTCGGGCCAGCTCCGCGAGGTGAGGAGGTCGCGTGTCCCGTCGGTCGAGCCGTCGTCGACGACCACGAGCTGACGTGTCGCGACGGGGAGCTCCGCGGCGAGCGCGTCTTCGATCGCCGTCTCGACCGTGCCGATCTCGTTGAACACGGGCATGAGGATCGAGAGGCCCTCCGACATCGGGTGGAATCCTGCCCGCGCGGTCGGAGGTCGTCTCGCTAGCCGGTCGGCGCCAGACGCCCGAGCCGGAGCACCCCGGCGGTGCCGAGGATCGCCTCTGTCGTCGTCTTCGCCCTGAGCGTGAAGGCGGTCACCGGGACCGACGTCTTGAAGCCCCGGCGGGTGACCCCCGCGACGTCGCCGAGCAGCGCGACCGGGATCACCGCGTCCGGCGGCACCGCGAGCTCGACGCTGCGCGCCGGGACCGTGAGCCAGCTCCCGCCCGGGTAGTGGCGGACACGGTCGACCTGGAGCTCGACGGTCCCGGCGCCCGCGCCGACGAGGGTCCCGCGCAGCCCGAGCACGAACGCCGAGCCGGGCCTGGCGGCGAACAGCGGGCGGACCGCACGCTTCAGGTGCGGGAACGGATTTGCGTCCGTGCCCCCGCCGGGGTGCACCTCGAAGTGGAGATGCGGGTTCCCGCTCGCGTCGCCGGAGTCGCCGTTCCACGCGATCTGCTCGCCGGCCGCGACCCGGGCGCCGTTCGGGACGGCGTACGTCACGTTCTGCTTGCAGCCGCCCCGGTTGTCGTTCTTCGCGGTGAGGTCGTTGTTCAGGTGGATGTACATGTACATCGTCCCGCTCCGCCCGTGCAGGTAGAGCATGCAGCCGCCGAGGCCGGACGTCGCGTACGAGACCTTTCCCTCCTCGACGGCGACGACGGGGGCGCGCCAGGGGTTCTCCATGTCGATGCCGGCGTGGGGATGCGTGCCGCGCGAGTCGCCGTAGTTGTCCCAGAGGGCGGTCTCGGCGACGAGCGGGAAGACGAGCCTCGGAACCGCCTGTGACCCGCCGCTCGACGGGGACGCCGACGCCGCGGCCGCGAGGCCGGAGAGGAGGAGGGAGAAGACAATCCCTCGGGCTGTCGTCCGGTGGCGTCGCATGTGACGGTGCGCTCCGGTGCGCGCTCGAAGGGCCGGACGCTACCAGACGCAGGTGGCGGGCCAATCATCCATCCGCCACGTGTACTCGTCGCCGAGCTCGTCTCGCGCCGAGGAAGGAGGGAAGGGCGTGAAGCTCGGATTCGGATCGACGAGGATCCCGGCGTCGGCGTCCCCGCGGACGATCAGCGACAGCGAGCTGCTCGTCCAGTCCCAGACCACGAGCCGCCGGTCCGGCGGCAGGACGGCGTCCTCGGGGACGACGCCGGAGGCGCTGTCGACCTCGCTGCGGAATGCGTCCAGGCTGCACGTCCAGCGAGCGACGCCTTGCACGTTCGCGAGTGCCAGCACGGCGACGAACACGACCGGGACGAGGGCGAGCCGGCGGTCGCCCACGATCGTCGTGCCGGGTGTTCCCGACCTGCGCTCCCGGATCCAGAGCGCCAACAGGAAGAGGACGGCCAGCGACCCCGCCATCGCCGCGCCCCCGCGCGCCTGGAAGGCGACTGCCGGCGTCGCCGTCCAGCCGAAGGCGGCGAGGGCCGTGCCGAGGGCGCCGAGCGCGAGGAGGCTCCAGCGCAGGCCCCGGCTCTCGACGACGAGCGCGGCGAGCAGCACGAGCGCCGCGACGAAGGCGACGTAGAAGGGCCACGGGTCGAGGGAGGCCATGAAGTAGAGGGAGGATTGCGCGTTCGTCGATCCCTTCCCGGTGAGGGCGCCACCGATCGCGACGGCGACCGAGAGGGCCGCTGCCACGGCAACTGCGGCACTTCCGTACCTGTCGGGACCCGAGCTCGCCGCGCGCGCCCGCCAGCCCGCCCAGACCGCGAGCACGAGGCCCGTCACGATCGCTGACTCGTAGCTCGCGACGAGCACGAATGCCGCCGCCGCGGCCAGGACGGCATGGCCCACGCGCCACGGCCGCGGCTGCCAGAGGAGGACCGCGACCAGCACCGTCAGCGGGATCGCGAGCACGCTCTCGCTGACGTTGGCGAGCCACGTCATACCTGCACCGAGGCCGGCCGTCATCGTCACGGCTGCGAACACGACGGCGTGCCTGCGGGACAGCACGATCGCCATCGACCACACGACAGCGGGCAGCACGATCTGCCCGACCCCGAGGAGGACGGAGAGCACGTACGTCTCGGTCAGGCCCGAGCGAGAGGCGATCAGCACCGGCGCCTGCCGGAGCGCGTTGCCGAAGAGCCGGGCGTTCGTCGTCAGGAGGTCGTCGGTGCCGAGGATCCGGACGAGATAGAACGGGCCGTCTGCGGTGAGGCTGACCGCGGCGAGCGCCATTCCGAGTGCGGTCGCGACGAGGAGAAGGCAGGCCGTGAGGACAACGGGGACACGCACGGGCCGACCCATCGCAGGGGAAGTATCGGCATCGCCCCGGCGCACACGACCCCGTCTTCGTACCTCGTCGGTTCTCGTCCGACCGCGCGCTACACCCCGGATAGAGTCCGCGCCGTGAAGATCGCCGTCTGCGTGAAGCAGGTCCCGGACGCGACCGTCCACAAGCGGATCGACCCCCAGACGAAGCGCCTCGACCGCTCCGGCGAGGGCGCGCTCAACCCGACCGACCTGAACGCGGTCGAGGAGGCGATCCGGATCAAGGAGGCGCAGGGCGGAGAGGTCGTCCTCGTCTCGCTCGGGCCGGCGAAGGCCGTCGACTCGCTGCGGAAGGCGCTCGCCATGGGCGCGGACCGGGCGGTACTCGTCTCCGACGACGCGGCTGCCGGCTCCGACCTCGTGGCGACGGGCAAGGCGCTCGCGAAGGCCCTCGAGCGGGAGGCGCCGGACCTCGTCCTCTTCGGACAGGCCTCGGGCGACGGCGACGGCGCGGTGCTCTGGGCGGCGGTCGCGGACCGGCTGCGCAGGCCCGTGATCTCGCAGGCCGCCGAGCTCTCGTTCGAGGGCGGCGCGGTCAAGGGCAAGCGCCAGACCGAGCACGGGTACGACGCGATCTCGGCGCCGCTGCCCGCGGTCGTCGCCGTCTCGGACGCGATCAACGAGCCCCGGTACCCGTCGCTCAAGGGGATCATGAGCGCGAAGTCGAAGCCGCAGGAGACCCTGACCGCAGCGGATCTCGGCCTCGAGGCGGACGCCGTCGGCCAGGCGGGCTCGAAGACGACGGTCCTCGAGCTCGGCGCGCCGCCCTCGCGCGGCGACACGGTGAAGATCGAGGACGACGGCAGCGCTCCGCAGAAGATCCTCGACTACGTCGTCGAGAGACGCTTGCTGTGAAGTTCCTCGTCTTCCTCGAGCACCACGGCGGCGAGCTCGAGAAGGGCGGCCTTGGCGCGCTCGGGAAGGCGGCCTCGCTCGGCGAGGCGGAGGGCGTCGTGCTCGGCGCCGGCGCGGCCGAGGCCGCGACCGGGGCAGGCGCGTTCGGCGCCTCGAAGGTCTACGTCTGCGAGGACGACGCGCTCGCCGCGCCGCTTCCCCAGCCCCGGGTCGACGCTCTCGGGGCGCTCGTCGAGAAGAGCGGGCCGGAAGCGGTGCTCTTCGGGGCGTCGGTGCTCTCGGCCGACGTCGCGGCCGGGTTGTCGGCGCGGCTCGACGCCGGGCTCAACTGGGATCTGACGGACCTCGTCCTCGAAGGCGGCGAGCTCGTGGGCAAGCGGCCGGCGCTCGGAGACACCGTGCTCGTGGACGTGGGGTGGACGGGTGGTCCGCGCCTGGCGCTCGTGCGCTCGGGTGCGCTCGACCCGGTCGAGTCGGGCGGCTCCGCGGAGGTGGAGGCGTTCGAGGCGACGTACTCGGACTTCTCGACGCTTGCGACGCTCCTCGAGCAGACCCAGGAGGAGTCGAGCGGCCCCTCGATCGAGGACGCGGACGTGATCGTCGCCGGCGGGCGGGGGCTCGGGTCGCCCGAGGCGTTCTCGCTGATCGAGGAGCTCGCGGCGGCGCTCGGTGGCGCCGTCGCGGCCACGCGGGCCGTCGTCGACGCGGGCTGGTACCCGTACTCGACGCAGGTCGGCCAGACGGGCAAGACCGTCTCGCCGAAGCTCTACATCGCCTGCGGCATCTCCGGCGCGATCCAGCACAAGGTCGGCATGCAGGGCTCGGGGACGATCGTCGCGATCAACAAGGACCCGAACGCGCCGATCTTCGACTTCTGCGACCTCGGCATCGTCGGCGACCTCCACCAGATCGTCCCGAAGCTGACGGAGCTCGCCCGCTCCCGCGGCTAGTGGCGCGCCCGATCGACTTCCCGCCCTCGTTCGGCACGTCCGACGCGATCGGCGCGCCCACCGACCCCCACGACGAGCGGATCGAGGTCGGAGTGCTGGTCGTCGGAGGCGGCCCCGGCGGGCTAGCCTGCGCGATCCGGCTCGGCCAGCTCCTCGAGGAGCACCCCGACGTGCGGGAGCGCCTCGGCGACGTGCCCGTCGCAGTGCTCGAGAAGGGAAAGCAGCCGGGCTCGCATCTCCTCTCCGGCGCCGTCGTCGACCCGCGGCCGCTCCGCGCGCTCTTCCGGGGGCGCCTGACGATGGCGGACCTGCCGACCTACGGGCAGGTCCCGGGGGAGGCCGTGTACGTCCTCACGCGCCGCTCGGCGTTCCGGATCCCCGCGCCGCCGCCGATGCGGAACCACGGGAACTACATCCTCTCGGTCTCCGAGCTCGCGCGCTTCCTCGGGGAACAGGCGGAGGCACTCGGCGTCGCAGTGCTCCCCGAGACCGCCGCGACGACGCTGCTCGTCCAGCACGGGCGCGTCGTCGGGGTGCGCACGGGAGACCGGGGGCGGGGGAGGCAGGGCGAGCCGCTGCCGACGTTCGAGCCGGGCTCGGACCTCGTCGCCCCGCTGACCGTGCTCGCGGAGGGCACGCAGGGGCTGCTCACGGGCGCTGCGATCGACCACTTCGGGCTCGAGGGCGAGAACCCCCAGATCTGGGCGCTCGGGGTGAAGGAGGTCTGGCGCGTCCCGCGCCCGCTGCGGCGGATCGTCCACACGATGGGCTGGCCGCTGCGCACGCTCGCCGGATACGGGGAGTTCGGCGGCTCGTTCATCTACCCGATGGGCGACGACCTCGTCTCGATCGGCTTCGTCGCCGGGCTGGAGGCCAAGGACGTCGAGTTCTCCGTCCACGACGTCCTGCAGGAGTTCAAGACGCACCGCCTCGTCTGGAGGATCCTCGGCGGCGGCGAGCGCGTGGCCTGGGGCGCGAAGACGATCACGGAGGGCGGGTACTTCTCGCTACCGAGCCGCCTCACCGCGCCCGGGCTCCTACTCGTGGGCGAGGGGCCGGGGCTCGTGAACGTGTCGCGGCTGAAGGGCGTCCACTACGCGATCGAGTCGGGCAGGCTCGCCGCGGAGGCGGCCTTCCGCACGCTGCAGCGGGGCGAGGTGCCGAGCCGCGTGGGCGCGCTCGACTCCTACGACGAGGCGCTCGCGCAGAGCCGGGCGTGGAAGGAGCTCTACCAGGCACGCAACATGCGCCAGGCGTTCGACCGGGGCTTCTACGTCGGAGGCGCGCTCGCGAGCATGATGACCGTGACGAAGGGCCGTATGCCGAACGGCCGCTTCCCGACCCACCCGAACGCCGCGGCGCCGCTGATCCGGACCGGCCGCGCGTCGCGCTACCCGAAGCCGGACGGCACGTACGTCTTCGACAAGCTCTCGTCGGTCTTCGCGTCGGGGAACCGGACCCGCGACGACCAGCCGAACCACCTCCAGGTCACGACCCGCGTCCGCCGCCCGGTCGCGGAGGCGTGGCAGTGGATGTGCCCCGCGCACGTGTACGAGGTCGGCGCCGATCTCGGCGACGGGATGGTCTCCGTGAACGTCACGCCGTCGAACTGCGTCCAGTGCGGCGCGATCACGGCGAAGGGTGGCCGCCTGACGCCGCCCGAGGGCGGCTCGGGCCCCGAGTACACGCTCACCTGAGGTCGCAGTCGGCCGACGCTACTGATCGCCCCGGGCGGCCCATGCGCGCGCCATCGCCACGCGGTCGGCGAGCGTCGGGTGGGTGCCGAGGAGGACCTGCGTCCAGCCGGGCGGGGCGGGATCCCCGAGCGACGTGTCGGAGAACCCGATCATGAGCTGCTCGAGCGAGGCCGGGTCGCGCGTGACCTGGAGGGCCTTCCAGTCGGCCTCCGCCTCCATCCGCCGCGAGATCGAGTTCGCCGCGGGCGCGGTGACGAGCTGCAGCACCGCGACGACGAGGAGCGCGAGCGGCACAGCCTCGGGCGCGCCCATGCCGCCGCGCCCGCGTGTCGCGCGCATGAGGATCCAGGCGCCCGGGATCGCGAAGAGCGCGAACCACCCGAGCCCCTTCGGTAGATGCTCCTGCGAGTGGTGCGCGAGCTCGTGCGCGAGCACGACTTTCTGCTCCTCCTCGGAGAAGGGCTCGCGGAGCATCGTGTCCCAGAAGACGATGCGGCGCGACGGCCCCATGCCGTACGCGTACGCGTTCGCCTGCTCCGTATCGTTGCTCACCTCCTCCACCCGTGCCGGGAGGTCCGGCAGGCCGAGCTCGTCCTCGTACCTCTCCTGGGCCGCGAGCAGGGCCTCGCTCTCGAGCGGTTTCGTCGTGAAGTCGAGGTACGGGACGGCGAAGGTGAAGAGCGCCGCGATCCCGACGAAGACCGCCGCTCCGGGAAGCCACCAGCGCTCGCCGAGGCGGCGCGCGAGGCCCATCACGATGAGGAGGGCGATGCAGATCGAGAAGAACCCGGCGCCGAGCACGACCCAGTCCTCGTAGAGCCACGCGAGGTAGCCGGTGTCCTCGATCCCGTTGCGCCGCTGCCACCAGAGCGCCGCGAGGCCGAACGGGAGCCCCACGAGCCACACGATCGCGAGCCCGAGCATGCCGAGGAGCATCCCCGTCCCGATCGGCCCCGCTGCCGATTCACGGGTGAACGCGGCGCCCTTGCGCGCGTAGAGGACGAGGGTCACGAGGAGCGCGACCTGGGCAAGGACCCAGTCGACGTAGAGGAAGCGCTCGTAGTGGCGCGTCTTCTCGACGAGCTCGGCGCCGAACGTGTCGTCGACGTCGACGGCCGGGAGCGAGAGCCCGTCCGGCACCGCCGTGGGGTAGAGGAGGACCGCGCTGACGGCGAGCGCCGCGACGAGCAGGACCGTGAAGGCGCTCCTCAGAAGGCGTCTCCGACGAGCGGCGCGGCGGGCTCGGGCGCGCTCGGCTCTGGCGGCCTGCCGCGGAGCACAGGCGCGCCGTAGGGGTACCGGTCCGTGACGAGGAGGAGGTATGCGGACGCCTGCTCCTGGTAGCGGATGCAGGCGGCGCCGAGGTTCCGGAGCCCCTCGGGCATGCGCCCCGTCGCGAGGGCGTACCACCAGCCGAGGACGCCCGCGACGAAGAGCACGCCTGCGAGCGCGCCGGCAAGGAGAAGCGCGGGGATCGCGAGGAAGAAACGGAAGAGCGTCAGCCAGCGGCTCTGGCGGTGGCGGGGCGCGATCTCGAGGTCGATGCCGTACGACCCCGGACGGCCCGTGAAGCCCGGGAAGCGGCGGCCGACGACGTACACGTAGGCCTGGACGTGGACCGCATAGCGAATGTACGCGGCCAGGAAGCGGTGTAACGCGTCCGGCACGCTCCCGGTCGCGAGGGCCGCGAACCAGGCGGCGATCGCGGCGAAGAATACGGCGATCGACCAGAGCGTGAGCCAGACGAGATGGGGGATCGCGAGCAGCAGGCGGAAGAGGACCGTGAGCCGCGAGCGCCCGAGATCGTCGGCGACGACCATGCGCACCTCGTGGTCCGGCAGCTCGGCGTACTCCTCGGCGAGCGCAGGGTCCGAGCTCGGGTAGCGCCCGGTCAGGAGCAGGAGGTAGCCCAGGGCCTGGGCGGCGTACCCGACGGCGTAGGCGACGAGGTCGCGCAGGCCACGCGGCGCACGCCCGCGGGCGAGGATGAAGAACCAGGCGAGGAAGGCCGCCACGGCGGTGACCCCGGCCGCCGAGAAGCCCGACCAGGCTGCGTACTCGTTGTCTTGGGTCGAGGTCGACGCGCTGCTCGAGCCCGACGAGATGCCACCCCCGAGGACCGCCGCGAGGACGAGCGCGGGCACGGCGAGCAGCAGGCGGAAGAGCCCCGTCCAGCGGCTCTGGCGCTCCGGCGGGTCGACCTCGAGGTCGACCGGGTACCCGTCCTGCCCGCGGAACCACGGGTACGGGTTCGCCGCGAGGAAGACGTATGCGCTCACCTGCGTGGCGTAGCGCACGTAGCCGGCCACGAAGTCGTGGAGGATCTCGGGCACTCGGCCCTCGATGAGCACAGCCAGCCAGTTGACGAAACCGACGACGAACGCCGCGATCCCCCAGAGCATCACCCACAGGAGCACGGGGATCGCGAGGAGGAGCCGGAAGAAGACCGTCAGGCGGCTGCGGCGGAGCTCGTCGTCGCGGACGACGAGCCGGATCGGACGTTTCGCCGGGGCTGCGTCGACGGCCACGTCCGCATTTTGATCGCTCGTCGGACGACGCGTTCAGGGGTCGTAGCGGCGAACGTCGGAGCCGGCGACGCTCGTGATCCAGACCGAACCCGCGAAGCGGGCCTGTGCGAATGCGCCCGGCCCGGCCGGGAAGGAGTCGAAGACGTGCCCGGAGGCAGGGTCGAGGCGATGGACGAGCGAGCGCTCCTTGTCAGTCACCCAGATGGTCCGGAAGCCGCCGATCGCGCTTCGGGCTTCGCCCGCCTCGGACAGCGTCGGGCCGAGTAAAACGTGGCCCAGCAGCTCGCTCGTGCGCGGCGAGACTCGCAGCACGGAGTCCTCGGTCGTCACCCAGAGCTCGCCGCCGATGCACCGCGGCGCGCGGGGAGCGCGAAGGACGACGTCGATACGACGCGCCCTTCCGGTGCGAGGGTCGATCGAGGTGAGCCACGTGGCGTCGCGGCCATGGCCGACCCACACCTTGCCGCCGCAGGCCGTGATGCCCGTGGGGTGGCCGCCGACGCGCCAGACGCGTGTCGCGCGAGCCGTCCCCGCGTGGAGCCGCGTGACCATGCCGGTCTCGAAGCTCGTCACCCAGACGGCACCGCCGGTGAGCACGACGCCGTACGGCGATACGACAGGGATCCTCGTCACGCGTCCGGAGCGTGGGTCGATGCGGACGAGCTCGTTCGCATTGTCCCGCGTGATCCACGCCGCCCGCGCGTCGACCGCGACGTGGCAGGCCCAGCGGCCGATGCGGTGTCGACGCTGCACGCGGCCCGCGCGATCGAGTCTGAGCACCGTGCCCGCCTCGTAGACGCCGACCCAGAGCTCGTCCCCGTGCGCGGCGAGGCCGCAGGGCGCGCGACCCGTCTGGACGACCGCCGCCTCGACCGGAGGCGGCGGGCCCTTCCCCGTCGCGGCCGGCACGAGGAGCGCGAGCGCGAGGATCGGAAGCAGCACACGCACGACGTCTTCACTACACCCGAACCGTGAGAACCGTTCCCGTACGATCGCCCGCGTGGGAGCGCTGCCGATCGACCGCGACGACGTCGAGCGCGCCGCCGCGGTGATCGCCGGGCGCGTGCGCCGCACGCCGACGCTGTCCTCGCGCACCCTCGGGCCCGACGTCTTCCTCAAGGCCGAGCTGCTCCAGCGCACCGGGTCGTTCAAGCCGCGCGGCGTCCTCACGAAGCTCGCGGCGCTGACCGACGAGGAGAAGGCGAGCGGCGTGATCGCGATCTCGGCGGGCAACCACGCGCAGGCGGTCGCGTGGGCAGCCGCCGAGGAGGGGCTCGACGCGCTCGTCGTGATGTGGTCCGGGGCGAGCGAGGCGAAGATCGCCGCGACGCGCGGATACGGCGCGGCGGTCGACCTCGAGGCGTCCGGCCCGGCCGAGGCGTTCGAGCGCCTCGCGCTGCTGCTCGACGAGACCGGCCGCACGCTCGTCCACCCGTTCGACGACCCGCTCACGATCGCGGGGCAGGGGACGGTGGGGCTCGAGATCCTCGAGGACGTCGAGGGCGTCGAGACGATCGTCGTGCCGATCGGGGGCGGTGGGCTCATCGCGGGCGTCGCGGTCGCCGCGGCGGGCAGGGCGCGGGTGATCGGCGTCGAGCCCGAGCTCTCGACGGCCATGCACTCGGCGCTCGCCGCCGGTGCGCCGGTCGATGTGGCGCCGACGTCGATCGCAGACGGGCTCAACGCGCCGTACGCGGGGCAGCTCGCGCTCGGGATCGTCCAGGAGCACGTGGAGGCGGTCGTGCTCGTGTCGGAGGACGAGATCGCCGACGGCTTCCGGTTCCTGTACGAGCGCGCGAAGCTCGCCTGCGAGCCCGCGGGGGCGGCCGCCGTCGCGGCGGTGCTCGCGGGCAAGGTGAGGGGCGGCCGTACGGCCTGTGTCGTCTCGGGCGGGAACGTCGCAGCCCGCACGGCCGCTGGTATCCTGGCAGGCCGATGAAGGCCGACATCCATCCCGAATACGTCCTCGCCCACGTGACGTGCTCGTGCGGCAACGAGTTCTGGACCCGCTCCACGAAGCCCGAGCTGCACGTCGAGATCTGCTCCGAGTGCCATCCCTTCTATACGGGACGCCAGAAGCTCGTCGACACCGGGGGCCGGGTCGAGCGCTTCCAGCGCCGGCTCGAGTAGGCCGGCGGCTCGCGCCGCGGCTGAGTGTCCCTTCAGGGGATGCCCTACGTGTCCCTGCCGGCTGCAAAGCTGCGCCAGGCTGTGTCCTCAGTCGCGCCCATATCAGGTGATATGGG
>JBOHBB010000022.1:0-6510 GCA_050698135.1 Gaiellaceae bacterium | reverse complement strand
CTCATGGGGCTCCCGTTCGGAGGCGCCAAGGGCGGGGTCGTGTGCAATCCGAAGACGCTCTCGGTTGGAGAGCTCGAGCGCCTCACCCGCCGCTATACGAGCGAGATCATCAACGACATCGGGCCGGAGCGGGACATCCCCGCGCCCGACGTCGGGACCGACGGCCGCGTCATGGCGTGGATCTTCGACACGTACTCGATGAACAAGGGGCACTCCGTGCTCGGGGTCGTCACCGGGAAGCCGCTCTCGCTCGGAGGCTCGCTCGGGCGCGAGGAGGCCACCGCGCGCGGCTCCATGTACTGCATCCAGGCTCTCGCGGGCAAGCTCGGGGAGCGCATCGCCGACTATTCGGTCGCGATCCAGGGGTTCGGGAACGTCGGGAGCCACCTCGCGAGCCTGCTCCACGCAGAGGGCACGAAGGTCGTCGCTCTCTCCGACTCGTCGAGCGGCGTCCACAACCCCGACGGCCTCGACGTCCCGTCCGCGGTCGCGCACAAGCAGGAGCACGGCACGCTCGCCGGGCTCGCGAACGCCGAGGCCGTGACGAACGAAGAGCTCGTCGAGCTGCCGTGCGACGTCCTCGCGCCGTGCGCTCTGGAGCAGGTCGTCACCGACCGGAACGCCGACAGGGTGAAGGCTCGGGTCGTCTGCGAGGGCGCCAACGGGCCGGTGACGCCCGCGGCGGACGCGATCCTCGACGACCGCGGCGTGATCGTCATGCCGGACGTCCTCGCGAACGCGGGGGGCGTGGTCGTCTCGTACTTCGAGTGGGTACAGGGGCTCCAGGAGTACTTCTGGCGGGAGGACGAGGTCAACGCGAAGCTGCACGACATCGTCGCCCGAGCCTTCGAGGAGGCGTGGCACATGCACGAGACGCGAGGCGTGAGCCTGCGCATGGCCTCGTACGGGATCGCGGTGCAGCGAGTGGCCGAGGCGACCACGACCCGCGGGCTCTACCCGTAGACCCGCCGCGCGTCACGCTCTACCACGCGCCGGACTGCCGGCTCTGCGAGCGAGCGCTCGAGGTCGTGCGCGAAGCCCGGAGCGAGCTCGGCTTCGAGCTCGCGCTCGTCGACGTCTCGGGCGACCCGGAGCTCGAGGCCCGCTATCGCGCGGACCTCCCGGTCGTCGAGATCGACGGCGAACGGGCGTTCACGTACTTCGTGGAGCCCGACGCACTTCGGACACGGCTCGCCCGCTGACGGTTCTCCGGGCGACACGGTCCGGCCCGCTGGCAGAATCGTGACGCTTTGTCACAAGCGACGAGGAAGAAAGGGGACAGGTGGCCGAGCGGCTGACCGTCGGGGTTGCGGCCCGGCTGAGCAGGTACCTGCAGGTCCTGACCCAGGCGAAGAAGATGGGGAAGGACCGGATCTCCTCACAGGAGATCGCCGAGTACACGAACATCAACGCCACGCAGATCCGGCGCGACCTGTCGGCGTTCGGGAAGTTCGGCAGGCGTGGCGTGGGCTACCGCACCGACGGGCTGCTCGACGAGATCCGCAAGATCCTCCGGACCCAGGGCCAGCACAACATCGCCCTCGTCGGCGCGGGCCGGCTGGGCGCGGCGGTCACGAGCTCGCCGATCTTCGCGGAGCACGGCATCACGATCGCGGCCGTCTTCGACAACGACCCCGACAAGGTCGGCCAGGTGGTCGGCGACCTCACCGTCAGCTCCTTCGACGACGTCGTGGAGGTCTGCCGCGACCGGAACATCATCGTCGGCGTCCTCGCGGTCCCGGCCGACAGCGCCCAGGAGGCCGCGTCGGGGCTGGTCGACGCGGGCGTGAAGATCATCTTCAACTACTCGGAGGCGCTGCTCGACGTCCCTCCGGACGTCAACGTGCACACCTCCAACCCGGCCGTCGACCTCCTCTACGCCCTCTACTTCCACCTGACCTGAGCCGCTGCGCGACAGCGCGCCCGGGCGCAATGCTTCAACTAGGTTAGTGGGCCGATGGGCGACGAGCGTCTCACCCCGGACGAGCTGATCACGCGCGCGCGAGAGCGGTTCGACGCCGCAACGGACTTCACCGTCGCCGTCGAGGAGGAGTTCGCGATCCTCGATCCCGAGACGCTCGACCTGGCGAGCCGGTTCGAGGAGGTCCAGGCGGCTGCTCGGAGCACCGCGCTCGAGGCACACCTCGTCGGAGAGCTGATCGCGTCCGAGGTCGAGATACGGACGGGGCGCTGCGAGACGTTCGCCGACGTTCCTGCGGCGATGTCGAAGCGGCGTGCGCAGCTCCGGTCGCTCGTCGAGCCGATGGGGCTCCTGCTCGGGGCCACGGGCACGCATCCCTGGGCCGACTGGAAGAAGCAGCGCATCATCGACACGCCGCACTACCGCCGCAACGACGAGCTCCTGCGCTACGTCGTCTGGCGCAACAACACGTTCGGGCTGCACGTCCACGTCGCGATCAATGGCGCGGATCGCGCGATCGCGGTCGTGGGAGCGATGCGCAACTTCCTCCCTGAGCTCCTGGCCCTCTCCGCGAGCTCGCCGTTCGTCGAGGGCGTGTCGAGCGGCCTCCACTCGGCTCGCACGCAGATCTTCACGCGCTTCTTCCCCCGCTGCGGGGTCCCGGACGCATTCGCGTCGTGGCGGGAGTACGGGGACTTCGTCCGCTTCCTCTTCGACACGGGCTCGATCACCGAGCCGACGCAGATCTGGTGGAGCGTCCGCCCGCACCTCGCGTTCCCGACGGTGGAGATCAGGGTCAGCGACGGCCAGCCCGAGCTCGCCGAGGCGCACTCGCTCGCGGCGCTCGCGACGTCGCTCGTGGCGCGTGTCGCCCGCGCGCTCGACGACGGAGAGCCGATCGAGCCGCTCCCGCACCGCCTGATCGAGGAGAACTTCTGGCGCGCGATCCGCTACGGGCTCTCGGGCGAGCTCATCGACTTCGCCCGCGGCGAGGCCATTCCGGCGAGGCAGCGCATCGACGAGCTCGTCGAGTGGGTGCAGCCGGTGGCGGAGGAGATTGGCGCCGCGCCGTACCTCGCCGTCCCCGAGCAGAACGCGGCCGAGCGCCAGATCGAACGCTTCGAGGAGGGCGCGTCGCTCGAGGAGATCTACGCGGAGCAGGTGCGCGCGACGGAGACGATCGGTGGCTGAGGAACCGCAGCTCCCGACCGAGGAGGAGCTGCGCGACGCGCTCGACAAGGTCGGTGTCGCGGACATCCTGTTGAACGCGCTCTCGGCGACCGCGTCGATCGGGTTCCATCGCGTGTCGCCCGACGCCCGCGACCTGGGGCAGGCACGGCTCGCGATCGAGGCGCTCCGGGCACTCGAGCCGGTGCTGCGCGAGGGCGGCGTCGAGGAGCGGATCGTCCGTGACCTCGAGCAGGCGCGCACGAACCTCCAGCTCGCCTACGCGAAGGCGGTCAGGGAGACGTCTCCCGCGCACGCGGCCGACCCGGGGCCCGAGCTGTAGGCCGGGAGCCGCACGGCCGCCGGCGCAGTATCGTCGGCCCGTGGACGGGGTGCAGGATCGTCGCGACCCGAACGTCGCGGTCGTCGGCGTCGTCGCGGTTCTCGTCGCAGTCGGAACCATGGCCGTCGATCATCTCCTCGGCACCGAACGGAGCGACGACGAGGGTGTCGTCGACCCGGCGATGTTTGTCATCAGCGTGGTGCTCTCGCTGGCCGCCGCCGCCGTCCTCTTCGGCTGGCTCGTGCCACATGAGCGCGCAAGCGGCCCCGAGCGAGCCGCGAGGAGCGGCCTCGTCTGCAGCGTGGCGAGCGTGGTTCCGGGCATCGCCTTCGTCTGGGTGGGGTTCCCGTTCGTGGTGGCCGGGGCAGGCCTGGCGCTCGGCCTGGAGGGACGCCGCGGCGCGAGGCGCGTCGAAGCCACCACCGCCGTCGTCATCGGTGCGCTCGTACTGGTGCTCGGCACCGTCGCCTACGCAATCGCGGCCGTGCGCTGAAGCTCGACGCGACCTCGGGCGTGCTGTTCCGGGAAGGCGATCTCGCCGGTTGTGATACATAATCCTCCGCGCCGGGGCGACTCGGCGCTCACTTTGTGACGGGCGGGAGAACCGGAGGAACATGGACTTCTTCGTAGACCATGCCGTCGGGTTCGCGCTGGCGTGCGCGGCCGTGGCGATTCTGTACGGGCTGTACCTGACCTGGTGGCTGTTGAAGCAGCCGGCCGGGAACGAGCGGATGCGAGAGATCTCGGGCGCGGTCCAGGAGGGTGCCGCCGCGTACCTGCGCAAGCAGTACACGACGATCGCCGTCGTGGCAGTCGTGCCCTTCCTCCTGCTCGGGTTCTACAACGAGCTCGGCTGGGGGACCGCAATCGGCTTCCTGATCGGCGCCCTCTTCTCGGCGGCCGCCGGATTCATCGGGATGAACGTCGCGGTGCGCTCGAACTCGCGCACGGCCGAAGCTGCGCGCGAGGGCCTGCAACCCGCCTTCAAGGTCGCATTCCGTGCCGGCTCGGTGACAGGCCTGCTCGTCGTCGGGCTCGGCCTGCTCGGGGTCGCCGGCTATTACTGGGTGCTCACCGACTGGATCGGGAACAGCCCCGAATCCGCGGTCGACGACCTCGTGGGCCTCGCGTTCGGCGGTTCCCTGATCTCCGTCTTCGCCCGTCTCGGCGGCGGCATCTACACGAAGGCTGCGGACATCGGCGCCGACCTCGTCGGGAAGATCGAGGCCGGCATCCCCGAGGACGACCCGCGCAACCCAGCGGTCATCGCCGACAACGTCGGCGACAACGTCGGCGACTGCGCCGGGATGGCCGCCGACCTCTTCGAGACGTACGCCGTCACGGCGGTCGCGGTCATGCTGCTCGGGATCGGATTCGAGGGGACGGATCTGTGGCTCTACCCGTTCGCGCTCGGCGGCATCTCGATCCTCGCCTCGGTCATCGGCACGTTCTTCACGCACGTCGGCAGAGGGAAGAACGCGATCATCAACGCGCTCTACCGCAGCGTCATCATCGCCACGGTGCTCTCCGCCGTCGGGTTCATCCCCGTGACGATGGCCTACGACGACCGCACCGGCGACTTCGACTTCTGGAACCTCTACGGCTCCGCGCTCATCGGCCTCGCGGTGACGTTTCTCCTCGTGGCCATCACCGAGTACTACACAGGGACCCGCTGGAAGCCGGTCAAGGACATCGCGAAGGCCTCCCAGACCGGCCACGCGACGAACATCATCGCGGGCCTCGCCGTCGGGATGCAGGCGACCGTTCTGCCCGTGATCGTGATCGCAGCCGGGGTCGTCGGTGCGTACTACGCGGCAGGCGAGGAGCTCTACGGGATCGGCATCGCGGTCATGGCCCAGCTCTCGATGACGGGGCTCATCGTCGCGCTCGACGCCTACGGCCCGGTTACGGACAACGCGGGCGGGATCGCGGAGATGGCCGACCTGCCGGAGTCGGTGCGAGGGATCACAGACTCGCTCGACGCGGTCGGAAACACGACGAAAGCCGTGACCAAAGGGTACGCGATCGGCTCTGCCGGGCTGGCGGCCCTCATCCTCTTCGACGAGTTCGGACGTGGCCTGGCGGACGAGGGCCTCACGGTCTCCTTCTCGCTCGACGACCCGTGGGTCATCGCCGGCCTCTTCATCGGCGGCCTCATGCCGTTCCTGTTCGCCTCGCTCGCGATGCAGGCCGTCGGCCGCGTCGGCGGCCAGGTCGTGGAAGAGGTGCGCCGCCAGTTCCGCGAGGACCCGGGGATCATGGAGGGGACCTCGCGGCCCGACTACTCGCGCACGATCTCGATCGTGACGGGCTCGGCGATCAGGGAGATGATGGTGCCGGCGCTCATCCCGGTCGCCATCCCGATCGTCGTCGGGATCATCAAGCCCGAGATGCTCGGCGGCCTCCTCATCGGGACGATCGTGACCGGGATCTTCCTCGCGGTCTCGATGACGTCGGGCGGCGGCGCGTGGGACAACGCGAAGAAGACGATCGAGGACGGGCTCTACGGCGGCAAGGGCTCGGATGCCCACGCAGCGGCGATCACCGGCGACACGGTCGGCGACCCGTGCAAGGACACCGCCGGCCCGGCGATCAACCCGATGATCAAGATCGCGAACATCGTCGCAATCCTGCTGATACCCGTCATCGCCTCGATCCACGGCTAGCCGAACCGCCTGCGCGACCGGGTTCCCTCTCGGCGGATTCCGGTCGCGCAGAGCGCGAGTGACATGTCAGGTGCGCGGAAAGGTGTTGCACGGCTGTAGGTCCGGCAATAGGATTCGAGCGCTTCAGGGGATGGAGGGGCCATCAATGGCCGCAAACAGCGAAAGGGAGACAAGATGCGACTGAGATTTGCTCGCGTGTTCCGCCTGGGCGCGCTCCTAGCCGTCGGCGCCGCGATGGTCGCCGTACCCGCGGCAGCTCAGGTCTCGGCCAACTCGGTGCTCGACTCGCCGACAGGGGCGTGGTTCGTCGAGCTTGACGGCTCCGCTGACGGATTCCGCGCGAGTGCCCGGGCCTCGGGGCTTCGGTACACGGAACGCTTCCAGTTCAACCACCTCTGGCACGGGCTCTCGGT
>JBOHBB010000021.1:0-7240 GCA_050698135.1 Gaiellaceae bacterium | reverse complement strand
GGCTACACGACGCCGGTCATGGACGAGATCTTCAACACGTTCCTGATCCCGCAGATGTTCGCCGAGGTAGCGCAGGGGAAACTGACCCCTGCCGAGGCGGTCGACGGCTTCGCGCGCAAGTCGCAAGGCCTGTACCGCAAGTGGAAGAACCAGGGGCTCGTCTAGACGAGCTGCGCTCACTCAGACAGAGGGCCCCGGCGACGGGGCCCTCGTCGTCTCACATGAGCACGACCGCCTTCGCGCCGCGGCCTTGGGCTGCCCAGGCGTCTGCGACCCGCTCGAGCGGGAACGTCTCGACTGCGACGCTGATCCGTCCGGCCGCGACGTGCTCGGTGAGGTCACGGTACGCCCGGCGGCGCTCCTCCGTGGAGAGCGCGAAGTTCGAGTGGCCGAGGATCGCGAGCTGCTTGCCGCGCACGAGGGACGAGAGGAGCGTCGCGTCGGGGCCCGCCGACTGGCCGAGGTGGACGATCCGGGCGCCCGGCGCGGCCGCCTCGACGGCCGCCGCGGCGGGTCCATCCCAGAGCAGATCGACGACGAGCGTCGGTCCCTCGCCGCCGCAGGCCTCGCGCAGTCTCGACGCGAGGCCTTCCCCGTCGAGCGTGACCACGGCGTCCACCCCGAGCTCGCGCGCCCGCTCGAGCCGCGCATGATCGCGCCCGGCGCCGACGACGCGCTCCGCCCCGAGCAGCCGCGCGCCCTGGAGCGCGACCGAGCCGACTGCGCCGGTGGCTCCGAGGACGAGCACGCGGTCGTCCGGGCGAACCGGCGCCCTCGTCGCGACCGGGATCCACCCCGCGATGCCGGCGATCCCGCAGGCGACGGCGACCGCGTCGTCGACTCCGTCCGGGACCGGGCTGTCCAGTTCGGTGGGAGCGTCGACCCGCTCGGCGAGGAAGCCGTTTCTCACGGTCCCGCGCCCGTCCCCGAAGACGTAGACGCGCGCTCCGTCGCGCCGGCCGACCGCTTCGCAGCCCACGACGTACGGAAGGCGTGGGTGCCCACCGTAGAAACGTCCCGCCGCGACGGCGAGGTCGACCGGGTTCAGCGCGACCGCGGCTACCTCGAGCAGCCCGTCGCCCTCGATCTCCGCAGCGACGGGTGGGCTGCCGAGCTCGACGACCTGTGCGGCGCGCACGCTGCCATCTTACGATCGGCCGCCGAGCTCCCTCAGCGGACGCGGCGGGTGAGCGCGCTCGACGCGGTCGCTCTGCCCGCGGCGTTCCCGGCGATCACGGTGAACCTGAGCCGACGGCCGCGATCGGCCTCGCGCAGCCGGTAGCTCCGGGAACGGGCGACGACCGTGCTCGCGCTGCAGGAGGTGTCACGGCAGCGGTGCCACCGGTGGAGGAACGCGGACGGCGTGCCGCCCGACCAGGTTCCCGGGCTGCCTCGAAGCGTCGCTCCGACGGCGAGCCGTCCGGAGATCACGGGCGCGGCGAGGTTCCTCGGAGGTGTGGGCACGACAGCAGTCGCCCCCGATGTCGCGTCCTCTGCGCCCGGGGCCGAGAGGATCAC
Organism: Gaiellaceae bacterium; assembly: GCA_050698135.1. Taxonomy (GTDB): domain Bacteria; phylum Actinomycetota; class Thermoleophilia; order Gaiellales; family Gaiellaceae; genus GMQP-bins7. The sequence goes on along the minus strand of JBOHBB010000021.1, from coordinate 5,722 downwards.
GCGCAGCCGCGCGCCGCCGTCGGCCGGCTGCACCGTATACGTCCTCCCGGCGCCGGCCGCCTCGCAGCCGTTTCGACAGCGCTCCCAGCGGTACGAGACCTCGAGGCCCGTCCCGGACCAGACGCCCGAAGACGCCGTGAGCACCCGCCCCGGCAGCGGTGTTCCCTCGATCGTCGGCTCGAGCGTCGGCCCGGGCCGACCCAGCCGCTCGAGCGCCGCGAGCGCGTCGACCCGCCCGAAGCGGACGCCGCCGACCGGAGTCGCCGTCGCCTCGAGCGCCGCCTCGATCTGCGCCGCCGTCGCGAACGGGGCTCGAGCGCGCATGAGGCCGACGATGCCGGCGACGACCGGCGCGGCGCCCGACGTCCCGCAACCCGCGCCGAACCCTCCTCCGAGCTGCGTCGTCGGCGTGCAGCCGGGCGCCGCGAGCTTCACCCAGTCGCCGCGGCTCGAATACACGGCGAGGCCGCCGCCCTCCTCCGTCGCCGCAACGCCGAGGACGTCCGGGTACGCCGCCGGGTACTCGGGCGTCGTCGTTCCTTCGTTCCCCGCCGCGGCGACGACGACGACGCCCGCTGCGCGCGCCCTTCGGAGCGACGCCTCGAGCGCGCCGTTCCGGTTCTCGCGGTAGAGGCTGAGATTGACGACCGCGGCGCCGTGCTCGACAGCGTAGTCGATCGCGAGCGCCATCGTCGTCAGGCGCGCGGAGCCTTCGACACCGAGGACGCGCACCGGCAGGATCCGGCAGCCCCAGCACGCGCCCGCCGCCCCGAGCCCGTTGTTCGCGCGGGCGGCGGCGATCCCCGCGACGGCGGTGCCGTGGCCGAGCAGGTCAGCCGTGTCGGAGTCGCGGTCGACGAAGTCGTAGCCGGGATCGACCGCGCCCGCGAGATCCGGATGCGTGGCGTCGACTCCCGAGTCCACGATCGCGACGGCGACTGCGTCGGACCCGGTCGTCACGTCCCAGGCTGCAGGCAGGTTCGCCGCGGCGTACGTCCATGAGGTCGCGAGCGGATCGGACGGCACGACCGCCTGCGCCCCGCCCGTCGTCAGCCCGGCCGCGAGGACCGTCGCCGCCGCGAGCGCGCGCAGGAACACGGCCTAGTCGAGCGGCGGGACGACGGCGTTCACGGGCATGCGCTCGGGGTCGGCCTCCTCGCCGTCCGCGAAGTGACCGTCGCCTGGCCAGGGTGCGAGCAGGATGAGAATCCGCGACGCCTCGAGCGCCCGCACGCTGCGCGTCTCCCGCGGCGCGAAGGTGACGAGCGAGCCCGCGTCGCACTCGACGTCGTGATCGCCCACCCTCAGGCGGAGCTTCCCGGACACGACCTGAACGACGGCGTTCTCGTACACGCGATGCTCGCCGAGCTCGTCGCCCTCGTTCAGGTCGATGACGACTGCACGGCACTCGGGACGCGAGAAGAGGACACGCGGCTCGCGCTTCCCGTTCGCCTCGATCGAGGGCAGATGCCAGCGCTCCACGCCGCCCACGCTAGCACCGCGGCCGCGGGAGCTTCTAGACGCGCTCGCGTGGGGCTGCCCGTGGCTGGGTGTTGCTGTTACGACGCCAAGCAGTGACCCGTCTCGACCTGCCGGTACGGGTCGAGCCGTGTGCTCGGCCTCGCACCCCAGAGCCCGCGCTTGCGCGCCTTCGCAGTCGTGGCAGCGGCCATGAGCGCGTCTGCATGTCGTCCGCGGTCGCCGTCGTAGAAGTACGGCGCGGCGGCGCCACGCCTCACGAGCTCCAGGTTCACATTCACGCTGCCTCGCCTGACATAGCGCAGCAGTCGTCCGTAGCGGTCGACCCGGTCGAGGGCCGGATCCGTCGCGAGCGTCACGCGGCCCCCGACGGGTGTCAGCTGAAGGAGCGCAGTTCGGGAGGCCTGGGCATAGCACTCGCCCTGGCCAATCTCGGGCGCGTCGATCTGGAGGAGGCGCACGCGCTCCCCGTTCGCGAGCGTCAGCGTGTCGCCGTCGACGACGCGCGCGACCGCAAACGCCGCCGGCCCCTCCGTGGCCGCTCTCGAGACCTGCGAGGCGACGAGCGCGACCGCGCAGAGAAGCGTCACGAAAGACCAGCGTCTCATGCGCGGATGGTCCCGATCGGAGGCGTTCCGGTCAACCGCCGCGACCCAAGGATCCCGGCAACAATCACCGGATGCCCTCTCGTCCCCGGCTCGACGGCGTCACGTTCCGGATGTACCGCGATTCGTCGGACTACGCGCACTTCGCGCGGATCATCACCGCGTGCGCGAAGGGCGAAAATGAGGATCGGGTCGAGACGCCCGAGACCATCGCCTCGGGCTACGACCACCTCGTGCGCTGCGATCCGGCCCGCGATCTGCTGGTCGCCGAGGTCGTCGGCGAGCCGGTCGGGTACGGACGCGTCTGGTGGGATCAGGAGCCGGACGGGCCGCGCGTCTACCGGCAGAACTGCTTCCTCGATCCGGGGTCGGCGGCCGCGGCATCGGCGCGGCGCTCTTCGCCTGGTGCGGAGAGCGCCTCCGCGAGATCGCCGCCGGGCACGACGTGCCCGAGAAGGTTCACGAGGTCTGGGCCAACGACCGCAACGCGGCACTGACGGCGCTCGTCCGCGACGCAGGCTTCGAGCCGGTCACGTACGACGCTGAGATGGTCAGGCCGAGCGTCGACGACCTTCCCGAGCATCCGCTACCCGAGGGCGTCGAGATCCGGCCGGTGACCGACGACCAGCTGCGCGAGATCTGGGAGGCCGACAAGGAGGCCTTCCGGGACCACTGGGGGTACGTCGCCCCGACCGAGGAGGACTACGAGCGGTTCCTCGCGTTCTCGTACCGCGACCCGACGCTGTGGAAGGTCGCCTGGGACGACGAGGGCGTGGCGGGCCAGGTCCGGTCGTTCATCGACACGGCCCAGAACGCCGAGTACGGCCACCTGCGCGGCTGGACCGAGTTCATCTCGACCGCGCGTCGCTGGCGCCGCCGCGGTCTCGCGAAGGCCCTCATCGTCGAGAGCATCCGCGAGCTCGCCTCCCGCGGGATGGCCGACGTCGCCCTCGGTGTCCACACGGAGAACCCGAACGGCGCGTTCGACCTCTACTCCGGCCTCGGCTACGAGGTCGTCGCGACCTGGACCACATACCGCAAGCCGCTCTGAGCGCCACCATTACCGCGGGCACCGTCACCTGCTCCTCCCGTCGAGGATCATGCTGTCCCCGTGCTCGACCTCGCGGTCGTCGAAACCGTCCTCTCCGGTGCGTGGCGCCGCGATTCCGAGCTCCAGGCGAGGCGCACTGGCGCTGTGTCGCCGCGACCGGCCTCGCGCTCGCGCACGCGTCCTGCTGGGACGCCGACCGCCTTCATCTCCCATGCGTCGGGATCGACCCGAACGCGGACCTGTTCTCGACACGATCTGGCGCGTCGGCCTGGGCCGTTGTCCGACGCCGCTCGCACGCGCGGCGCGCCGCCGACGTGGGCGGAGCTCGTTCGCCTCGCCTAGCCGGAGCGAGCGGACGAGCGACGATACTGGCGCGGTGAGGGTGCTCGCGACCCGCCGCTACCCGGGGCCGGCGCTCGGGGAGATCGGCGACCTCGAGATCGTGCCGCTCGCCTCGCTCGACGGGCCGCGGCCGGACATAGAGGGGCTCGTCGTCGCGAACGAGCCGCCGCCGCTCGAGCTCCTGCCGGCCCTCCGGATCGTCGCCAACTTCGGCGTCGGGTACGACCGGATCGACGTCGCCGGCTGCGCGGCGCGCGGCGTCGTCGTCACGAATACGCCCGGAGTGCTCGACGCGGCGACGGCCGATCTCACGATGGCGCTGATCCTCGCCGCGACGCGGCGCGTCGTCGAGGGCGACCGGCTCGTCCGCTCCGGTGGCTGGACGGGATCGTGGGCGGACAGCGGGTTCGCCGAGGAGCTGACCGGGTCGACGCTCGGGATCGTCGGCCTCGGGCGCATCGGGAGCGCGGTCGCACGGCGTGCCCGCGGGTTCGACCTCCGCATCCTCTACACACGGCGGAGCCCGGTCGAGACCGACCTCGGCGAGTACCGCGAGCTCGACGCGCTTCTCGCGGCGTCGGACGTCGTGACGATCCACGCGCCCCTGACGTCGGAGACGGAGGGGCTGATCGACGCGCGGCGCCTCTCGCTCCTCCGTGACGACGCCTGTCTCGTGAACACGGCGCGGGGTGAGATCGTGGACGAGAGGCCGCTCGTGGCCGAGCTCGTCGCGGGCCGGATCCGCGCAGGCCTCGACGTCTTCGCCCATGAGCCCCACGTGCCGCGCGAGCTCCTCGACCTCCCGAACGTCGTCCTCACGCCGCACCTCGGCAGCGCCACCCGTCAGGCGCGGGAGGCGATGACGCGACTGGTCGTGGACAACTTGCTCGCCGTCGGCCGGGGCGGGCCGCCGCTGACGCCGGTCGGTTAGGAGCGGCGGAGCCGCGGCGGGAGCAGCTCGCCGAGATCGCTCGGCTCGTCGATGCCGGCGAGCTGCGCCCCGCGATCGACTCTGTCGTCCCGCTCGCCGAGGCGCGCGCGGCGTTCGTGCGGGTCGCCGTCACCCGGGAAGCGCGGCCAGGTCGTGTTCCGTATCGCCGAGACCGGGCTCGAGCTAGTACGGGCCGCTCGACCCGCCCCCGCCGTAGAGCACCAGCAGCACCACACCGGCTGCGATCGCCGCCGCGACGAGAACGATCGCGATCCAGCGCGTCCGATTCGGTCCGGCGCCGTTCGGCCGGGTGTGCCGTTCGTCGAGAGTTGCCACGGAAACCTCCTTGGTCTTGCGCCCGTCCCGGGCGCATGCAGCTTCGCTTTCGCTACCCGTGAGTACGAGGTTCACGCATGTGCGGATGAGCACCGCGGGCGGCTCCTCGCCGTCGAGGGGTCGTCGTGGGGCGGCGCGTGGTTGCTGCGCCGCCCCTGTGAGCCGAGGTCACGCCACCTTGAAGCTCCCTCGCATCGACGACGAGTGCGGATCGCAGACGAAGCTGTACGTGCCCTTCCTCAGCTTGAGAACGAGCGACTTGGTGCCGGTGAACCCGACGCCGGTGACGACCTTGTTGACGCCGGGGCCGGTGAGATGGAAGTCGTGCCCCGACGAGCGGTCCGTGACCGTGAAGCGATAGGGGACGCCGGCCTTGAGCTTCGTGACCTTCTTGCCGTCGAGCTTGAGGCTGATCGTGAAGCCGGGGCCGACCGAGCCGACCACCGTCTTCGGTGCCGCCGATGCCGTCGCGACCAGCAGCAGCGAGATCGCTGCGACTGTCGCTGCGGAGCCGAGTGCGAGCGCGCGTGTCATGTCCTTCCTCCTTCGCATGGGCTGTTTCTACCGATCGCACGAGGATCGCCGGGCCGCCATACGAGGCTGTTACCGGCGCGTTACGAAAGCCCGAGCGGCGGAACGAGCGGGGCCCGTCGCCGGGGGCCCCGCTCGCGCCGCTCGCAGGGTCGCGCTACTGGATGACCGTGACTCCGATCAACCCGGCCACGCCTGCACCGACGTTCACCTGGTCGACGCCGGCCAGCGTGTTCACGATCAGCTGGTCGAGCGCCAGGTCGGCGTGCGCGATGCGGACGTCGGCGGCGAGCCCCGTCACCTGGACCCCGCCGCCGGCCGCGGCGACGTCGATGAGATCGACGCCGTTCGTCCCGTTGGCCGTGATCAGGTCGGCCGCGCCGTCGCCGGCGTTGCCGCCGATCGTGGAGGCGAGGTCGACGACGACCTCGGAGACGTCCGTCCCCG
>JBOHBB010000020.1:0-17461 GCA_050698135.1 Gaiellaceae bacterium | reverse complement strand
CGGGAGCGGGCGGTCACGCCTCGCCCCGGCCACGATCTCGCGGCGGCTCGCGGCCGTCCGTGCCTGCCTGCGGTTCACCTACGGCCCGGCGCGAGTCCCCGACGCCGCGCTCGGCCCGAGAAGTTCGCGGCACCTCCCGGACGCGCCGAAGGCCGCGGAGATCGGAGAGCTGCTCGAGCTCGCGGACGGGAGCGAGCCGCTCGACCTACGGAACCGCGCCCTGCTCGAACTCCTGTATTCGGCGGGGCTGCGGAGCGCGGAGGCGGTCGGGCTCGACCTCGCCGACGTCGACTTCGAGCGCGAGGCCGTGCACGTCCGGGGCAAGGGCGGCAAAGAGCGCGTCGTTCCACTCGGCGAGGAGGCTGCGCACCACCTCGCCCGCTTTCTTCGAGACGGCAGGCCCGCCCTCGCCAGCGGAGCGGAGGACGCACTTTTCCTCTCCGCGCGCGGCCGCCGGCTCGACACGAGCACCGTCCGGAGGCTCCTCCGCCATCCCCATCGCCTGCGGCACGCGTTCGCAACGCACCTGCTCGAGGGCGGCGCCGACCTGCGTGTCATCCAGGAGCTCCTCGGGCACTCGTCCCTCTCGACGACGCAGGTCTACAGCCACGTGGACGCCCGTCGGCTCCGGCGCGTCTACGACCGCTCGCACCCGCGGAGCTAGGAGGGAGGTCGACCTACGCGTGGCAGGGCTTCGAGCCCTGCGCAAGCTCATGCTGGAGCGCGTTCATGCGCGCCTCGTGGTCGCGGTCGCCCGCGTCGCCGGGGCGGAAGTCGTGCAGCGCCGAGCCCTCCCAGGCGACGTCCGGCGTGACCCCCGGCCCGCTCGTCGCAATTCGGTACCGCGTCCCGACGCCGGGCGGGCGCACCTCGCCGGACGCGAGTCGATGCGGCACGAACCCGTAGCAGAATGTGCCGTCCGGCCGCTTCGCGACGAAGCCGTTCTCGCGTCGCCACCCCGGTCCGTACGGCGAGTCCAGCGTGTCGAGGTTGAGGACGCGCCCGTGGCTGTCCGTCGGGTCGCCGTCCGGGGTCGTCGCGAATCCGTACAGAGGCTGGCCGAGATAGGTGAGCCTCCCGAACAGGTGATGCCAGCGGCCGCTGTAGCTCCAGTCGAGCCAGACCTCGAGGCGGGCGACGTCCCCGCGCCAGTGCGAGAGGCGCAGCTCCCAGGCGCCGTGGCCCGGCTTCCACGGCGCGAGGCCGAAGTTCGCCTGCGAGCGCTGCCAGCGCTGCAGGGCCCAGTGGGAGCCGTCGCGGGCGGTGCACGCGGCCACGAGCCACGGGATCGCGGGACCCCGGTAGGGGCCACAGACGTTCGTGAAGTTCTTCCAGACGGGCCTGCCATGGGTGCCCCAACCGCCCGAGTAGTCCATCTTGAACGTCACCTGTGAACGCGTCGCGTTCGGCAGCCGCGCGCCGACCGCCCCCCACGCGAGCACGCGCTGGAGCCGGCCGCCTGCGTGGTACGTGACGAGCGCCTTCCCGCCCTTCGAGACGGCGAGCCGCTCGGTCGACGTGTTCCGAGCAACGAGCTGCGAGGCCTGGGCGGCCTCCGGCGCCACGGCGAGGGCGACGGCGACGCCCGCGAGGACGGCGGCGATCCGGAACGGCAAGCCGCGGAGGATAGCCCGGGAGAGGAGGCGGCGCGGTCCCGGCGAATGCGTTCGCGCGCCGTGAACGCCTCCGACCCCGATGTCGAGCGCTTCCTGCTCCACCTGGCCGCGCGTCGCTCGCCCCGCACGGTGGACGCCTATCGGCGCGACCTGGCCTCGCTGGGCGCGTTCCGCAGCGGGCCCGTCGGCGATGCAACCGTGGACGAGCTCGAGCGCTGGCTGGCGGAGATGCGCGCCGCGGGCCTCGCTCCGGCGACCCTGGCGCGGCGTGTCTCGGCGGTGCGGACGTATTTCCGGCACCTCGTCCTTATCGGCATGCGCGACGAGAACCCCGCTGCCTCGCTCAAGCTACCTCGTCGCACGCGGCGCCTGCCGCGCGCGCTCTCCCCGTCCGAGACGGAGCGGCTGATCGACGCGGCGACCGGGTCGACTCCCCGCTCGCTACGAGACCGCGCGCTCGTCGAGCTCCTCTACGGCGCCGGGCTGCGCGTCTCCGAGGCGGTCGGGCTCGAGAAGAGCGGCGTCGACCTGGACACGCGGGTCGTGCGGGTGCTCGGCAAGGGAGGCAAGGAGCGTCTCGTGCCGCTCGGCAGGCCCGCGGCCGAGGCCGTCCGGCGCTACCTCGCGCTCGGCCGGGCACATCTCGACCGACGCTACCGGCCGGAGCTCTTCCTCAACGCCCGTGGGGGCCCGCTGACGCGAGCCGGCGCGTTCCTCATCCTTCGTCGGCTCGCGGAGAAGGCCGGCCTGGAGCCGGAGCGGGTGCACCCCCACCTCCTTCGGCACTCGTTCGCCACGCACCTGCTCGAGGGCGGCGCGGACCTGCGCTCGGTGCAGGAGATGCTCGGCCACGCCGATCTCGGCACGACCGAGCGCTACACCCATGTCTCGGATCGGCGCAGGCGTGAGGCCTACTTCGACGCGCACCCGCACGCCCGGCGCAGGAAGCCGGCCTCGGACACGTCAGCGTGACAACTCGGTAACGGCGCGCCGGGGCCGTTCGGCGCGGCCCGTAGAGTGGCCCGGGTGGCCGAGCTCAGGCAGCCCCTCCGCGAGCTCTTCGGGTTCGACGAGTTCCGCCCCGGGCAGGAGGCCGTCGTGCGCGCGGCCGTCGAGGGGCGCGACACGCTCGCGCTGATGCCGACCGGCTCGGGCAAGTCGCTCACGTACCAGCTGGCCGCGATGCTGCGGCCGGAGCCGACGCTCGTGCTCTCGCCGCTCATCGCGCTGATGAAGGACCAGGTCGACAAGCTGCCGCCACGTATCGCGCCGGAGGCGACGTTCGTGAACTCGTCGCTCGACGCGGGCGAGGTGGCGAGGCGGCTCGACGAGGTCGCGTGCGGCGGGAAGCGCCTCGTGTACGCGGCGCCGGAAAGACTGCGACAGGCCGGGTTCCTCGATCTCGTGCGCTCCGTCGGGATCGGCCTCGTCGTCGTCGACGAGGCGCACTGCGTGAGCATGTGGGGGCACGACTTCCGCCCCGACTACCTCTTCATCCGACACGCGCTCGCCGCGCTCGGGGAGCCTGCGCTGCTCGGCATGACGGCGACCGCGACGCCGCAGACGGCACGCGAGATCGGGGACGCCCTCGGCCGCACGCCCGAGGTCGTCTCGACGAGCGTCGTGCGCCCGAACCTCCGCTACGACGTCGAGGAGGTCGCGAACGCGGACGACCGCCTCGGGGTCCTCGTCGAGCGGCTCGCTCGGCTCGACAGCGGCTCCGCGATCGTCTACGCACGCTCGCGACGCTCGACCGAGGAGATTGCGCGTGTGCTCCGCGGCCATGGTCTGGGCGCCGAGCACTACCACGCCGGGCTCGCGCCGGAGGAGCGAACGCGCGTGCAGGACTCCTTCGTCTCCGGCCGTACGCAGACGGTCGTCGCGACGACGGCCTTCGGCATGGGGATCGACAAGCCGGACGTGCGACTCGTGTGCCTCGTGAACTACCCCTCGTCGCTCGAGGAGTACGTGCAGATGGTCGGCCGCGCGGGCCGCGACGGCGAGCCGAGCGACACGCTGCTGCTCGCCGGTCGGGCCGACGCCGCGTCGCTCCGTCGCTTCGCGCTCGCGGACGTGCCCGCGCCCGAGGACCTGCGAGCCGTCTACCGCGCGCTCCGCGACGCCGGGCACACCGTGGGCCCGGACGAGCTCGCCGCCCTCGTGCCCGACCGCGACCCCAGGGTGCTCGTCGGAATGCTCGAGCAGGCGGGGCTCGTCACGCGCGGGCTCGACCGTGGCCGCAGGATGCAGGTCGAGCTGCTCGCCGCCCCGGACGACGCGGCGACGCGGGTCGAACGCCTTCTCGAGCGCGCACGGCTCGTCGCCGAGGCCCGCGCCGACCGGGTCGTCGCGTTCGCGGAGCTGCGGTCGTGCCGGCACGCGCAGGTCGCAGAGCACTTCGGCGAGGGTTTCGACGAGCCGTGCGGCGCGTGCGACGTCTGCGCCCCGAGATCCGACGCGCACGCGAGGACCGGGCGAGCGCCGCGCCCGCTTCCGGACGACGTCGGCTCCGCGATCGTCCACGCAGTGCTGTCGCTCGCGTGGCCGCTCGGCCGCCGGAGCCTGCTCGCGACCTTCCGCGGCTCCGTCAAAGCGCCGCCCTCGGCCCGGCGCTCACCCGCCTACGGGATGCTCGTCGCCGCCTCGGACGCCGACGTCCGCCGCTGGATCAAGCGCCTCGAGGACGTGGGCGCGCTCCGGGAGCAGGTGACGCCCGACGGGTTTCGCGTGCTCGCCGTCGATCCGACGGTGACCTTGCCCGAGATCCGTGCCAGCCGGTCAGAGGCGCCCGACGAGGGGCTCGTCGGGCGCCTGCGCGCCTGGCGCCTCGAGCGCTCGCGCGAGGACGGCGTCCCGGCGTATGTCGTGCTCCACGACGCGACGCTCCACGAGCTCGCGGCCGTGCAGCCCCGGACCGAGGGCGAGCTCGCGGGCATCAAGGGGCTCGGACCGGTCAAGGTCGACCGCTACGGCGACGACCTGCTCGCGGTGATCGCTGCGCCCTAGGCGCTCGGGTCGCCGACGGCGAGCACCGCGTCGGCCTGCTCCTCGCGGTAGCGACGGAGCCGCGCCTCGAGCGCCTCGTCCGAGCGCGCGAGGATGGCGGCAGCGAGAAGTGCCGCGTTGACGGCTCCCGCCCGCCCGATCGCGAGCGTGGCAACCGGGATCCCGGCCGGCATCTGCACGGTCGAGAGGAGCGAGTCGAGGCCGCCGAGCTGGGTTCCCATCGGCACGCCGAGGACGGGTTTCACCGTCTTCGACGCGACCACACCGGCGAGGTGGGCTGCGCCGCCGGCGGCCGCGACGAAGACCTGCGCGCCCCGCGCCTCGACGTCGGCGACGAAGGCCTCGAGCGCGTCCGGCGTGCGGTGCGCGGAGAGCACACGAACCTCGTGCTGGACCTCGAGCGACTTCAGCGTCTCGACGCAGTGCCCCATGACCTCCCAGTCGGAGCGTGAGCCCATGACGACCGCGACGAGCGGGCTCACCGCGCGGCCGCCTTCTTCTTCAGCGCGGCGTGGACGGCGCGAGCCGACTTGCGGAGGTCCGGGTCCTCGTCCTCCGACTCCGCGATCCCCTCGAGCAGCTGGATCGTGTCGGGGCGCGGGCTGCCGTTCCGGAGGCAGACGACCGCGAGCCGGCGCACAGCGGCGTTGGGGTCGCGCGCCGCGAGCTCGTGCAGGAGAGGGCGGAACGAGTTGACGTCGCCCGGGTGGTCGCGCGAGAGGGACTCGAGGGCGATCAGGGAAGAGCCGCGCGCGGCCGGGCTGTCGTCCTCGAGCCCGCGGCGGAGCAGCTCGAGCTTCTGCCGGAAGCGGAACTGCGCGATCGCCCGGTAGCCCTGCGCGCGAACGCGGTAGTCGGCATCCCGTGCGGCGGCCTCGATCTCCTCGTCCCATTGCACCCGGAGAGCCGCAACCGCTCGCTCGTCCCCGGCCTGCGCGAGCGCATAGGCCTGGGCCGCCGCCTCGAGCAGGCTCACGGGACCGAGGACAGCGACCTGGGCGAGGGCCCGACGTACCGGGCCGAGGGCCGGAACAGCCGACCGGTTCGCTTCTGCTCGAGGATGTGCGCCGACCAGCCGGCGACGCGTGAGCAGGCGAACATCGCTGGCGCGAGCGGCGGAGGGATCTCCGCGACGTCGAGTACGAGAGCCGAGTAGTACTCGACGTTCGTCTTCAGCGGCCGCTCCGGGTGGCGCCGCTCGAGCTCTGCGAGTGCGGCCTCCTCGAGGCGCTCGGCGATCTCGATCTGCGGCGAGCCGAGCTCGCGTGCCGTCCGCTTGAGGATGCGCGAGCGCGGGTCCTCCGCGCGGTAGACGCGGTGGCCGAAGCCCATGATGCGCTTGCCCGCGTCGAGCGTGTCGCGAACCCATCGCTCGGGGTCGCCCAGCGCGGTCACCTCCTCCAGCATCGGCTTCACGTAGGCGGGCGCGCCGCCGTGCAGCGGGCCGGAGAGCGCGCCGACGGCGGAGGAGAGTGCGGCGCCGCAGTCCGCTCCGGTCGAGGCCGTCACGCGCGCGGTGAACGTCGACGCGTTGAGCCCATGTTCCGCCGTGCAGATCCAGTACGTGTCGATCGCCTTCGCGTGCCGGGGATCGGCCTCTCCCCGCCACTGCAGGAGGAACTTCTCGGCGGCGGTGCCTCCCGTGGCGACGACCTCGTCCGGGATCGAGTCGGTCGCTCCGTCGGCCATGCGCGCCGAGCGCGCGACAATCCCCATCATCTGCGAGGAGAGCCGACCGAGGTCCTCGCGCGCCTGCGCGTCGGAGATCTCGTTCAGCTTGCCGAGCTTCCACTCGCCTGCGAGGCGCGCGGTCTCCGCCTGGAGATCGGCGGGCGCGTCGCCGGTCAGGCGAGCCGGCGCGTACGGCTCGGGCTCCGGCATGACCGACTCGAGGTCGTTGTCGACGAGCAGGCCCCAGACGTTCTCGTACGGGTAGTGGCCGACGAGCTCCTCGATGTCGACGCCGCGGTAGCGGAGCACGCCGCCTTCACGGTCGGGCTCGGCGATCTCGGTCTCGACGGCTACGACGCCCTCGAGCCCGGGACTGAACGCGCTCTCGCTCATCTGCAGAGGAAGCTACCTGACCGGGAATCACCGGTGCACGCAGGTGGGCACCCACCCCCGACCGTGACAGCGGTCGCTTCAGGGATTCTCGCGATCGTCATTCGCGCGAGCGAATCTCGATCTGCAGGCGCTCAGCTACGATCGCCGCGCCGATGGGCCACCGTGTAACCCTCATTCCCGGCGACGGGACCGGCCCGGAGCTCACGGAGGCGACGCGCCGAGTCCTCGAGGCGACCGGGGTCGCGCTCGAGTGGGACGTGCGCCAGGCCGGGGTCGACGTCATGGCGGAGGCGGGGACGCCGCTGCCCGACGAGACGCTCGAGTCGGTCCGGCGCAACCGCGTCGCGCTCAAGGGGCCGATCACGACGCCGATCGGGACCGGGTTCCGCTCGGTCAACGTCGCGCTCCGCCACGAGCTCGAGCTGTACGCGTGCCTGCGCCCGTGCAAGACGTACCGGGGCGTCCGCACGCGCTACGAGAACGTCGACATCGTCGTCGTCCGCGAGAACACCGAGGACCTGTACGCGGGCATCGAGTACGAGGCGGGGACCGAGGCTGCGGAGCAGGTCATCGCGTCGCTGAACGCCCTGCAGGCGAAGCAGATCGCGCCCGGGTCGGGCATCTCCGTGAAGCCGATCAGCGAGGCCGCCTCGGAGCGCATCATCCGCTTCGCCTTCGAGTACGCGCGCGCGAACCATCGCCGCGAGGTCGCCGGGGTGACGAAGGCGAACATCATGAAGTTCACGGACGGCCTGTTCCTCTCCGTCTTCCGCGAGGTCGCGAAGGACTACCCGGAGATCGCGTCGCGCGAGGTGCTCGTGGACGCTCTCTGCATGCAGCTCGTGCAGCGCCCGGAGGAGTTCGACGTCCTCGTGCTGCCGAACCTGTACGGCGACATCGTGAGCGACGTGACCGCCGGCCTGGTCGGCGGGCTCGGAGTCGCTCCGGGCGCGAACATCGGCACCGAGGCGGCCGTCTTCGAGGCGACCCACGGCTCGGCGCCGAGGTACAAGGACCTGAACAAGGTCAACCCGACCGCGATGATCCTGTCCGGGAAGCTCATGCTCGAGCACCTCGGTGAGCGGGAGGCGGCACAGCGGCTCGAGCGCGCGGTCGCGGCCGTCATCGCAGAGGGGAAGAGCGTGACCTACGACTTGAAGCCGACCCGCGACGACCCGACCGCGGTCGGCACGTCGCAGTACGCGGACGCGATCATCGCCACGCTCGCCGCGGGCGGCGAGCCTGGCTAGAGACACGGAAAGCGAGAGCACATGAGAAAGAAGGTGACCGTTGTCGGCGCCGGGAACGTCGGCGCGACCTGCGCGCAGGAGATCGCGCGCCGCGACTACGCGGACGTCGTCCTCGTCGACATCATCCCGAACTTCCCGCAGGGGAAGGCGCTCGATATGAACCAGGCAGGCTCCGTGCTCGGCTACGAGCCGACGCTCACGGGCTCGAACGGGTACGAGGAGACCGAGGGCTCGGACGTCGTCGTGATCACCGCCGGCAAGCCGCGCTCGCCCGGGATGAGCCGCGACGACCTCGTGACGACGAACGAGGCGATCGTCACCGCGGTGACGAAGGACGTGGTCGAGCGCTCCCCGAAGGCCGTGCTCGTCGTGGTCTCGAACCCGCTCGACGCGATGTGCCACGTGGCGAAGGCCGTCTCGCGGTTCCCGAAGGCCCGGGTCGTGGGGATGGCGGGCATTCTCGACACCGCGCGCTTCTCCGCCTTCATCTCGCAGGAGCTCGACGTGTCCGTGAAGGACGTCACGGCCGTCGTCCTCGGCGGGCACGGCGACCAGATGGTCCCGGTCGTCTCGGCGACGACGGTGGGCGGCATCCCGCTCCCGGAGCTCCTCCCCAAAGGCAGGATCCGCAAGCTCGTCGACCGCACGCGCTTCGGCGGCGGCGAGATCGTCGAGCTTCTCGGCACATCCGCCTGGTACGCGCCGGGGGCCGCGGCTGCCCAGATGGTCGACTCGATCTGCCTCGACGAGAAGCGGGTCCTCCCGTGCACTGCATTCCTCGAGGGCGAGTACGGGATCAGAGGCCTGTACATGGGCGCCCCCACGAAGCTCGGTGCGGGCGGAGTCGAGGACGTCGTCGTCCTCAGGCTCACCACGGACGAGAAGAAGATGCTGAAGGCGTCGGCGGCCGCCGTCCGCGAGGTCGTCGGGATCCTGAAGAAGCGGTAGCGGGTGGACCTCGGACTGTCGGGGCGTACGGCGATCGTCTGCGGCGCGTCGGCCGGGATCGGGCTCGCGATCGCCGAGGCGCTCACGGAGGAGGGAGCGAACGTCACGATGTTCGCGCGGAGCCGCGAGCAGCTCGAGCGCGAGGCCGAGCGCCTCGGCGGGCTCGCGGTGCGCGGCGACGTGACCACCGCGGCCGACCTCGAGCGTCTGGTGCGCCTGACGGTGGACGCGTTCAGCGGGATCGACATCCTCGTCAACAACTCGGGTGGCCCGCCGAGGACACCGGCGACCGGGCTCGAGGCGGAGCAGGTCGAGTCGGCGGTCGAGCTCCTCCTCGTATCGGTCGTCCGGCTCACGGGCCTCTGCCTGCCGCACCTCGAGCGAAGCCCGGGAGGACGCGTGGTCAACATCACCTCGAGCTCCGTGAAGGAGCCGATCGAGAACCTCGCGCTCTCGAACGCCGTGCGCCCCGGCGTCGTCGGCTGGGCGAAGACCATGGCGCGCGAGCTCGGGCCGAAGGGGATCACCGTCAACTCGATCGCGCCGGGCCGAATCGACACCGAGCGGATCCGCGAGGTGTACCCGGACGGCCCGACCGAGGCGGACCTCCGGACGATCCCGCTCCGTCGGCTCGGCACTCCGCGCGAGATCGGCGACGTCGTCGCGTTCCTCTGCTCGGACCGGGCGGCCTACGTCACCGGTGCCCTGATCACGGTCGACGGCGGCCTGACGCGTAGCCTCCTCTAGATGGTCCGCCGCCTTTCCCTCATCGCCGCGGTGATCGGCACCCTCGGGCTCGTGGTCGCCTTCGTGCTCTGGCGGCTCCCGGCCGACGAGTTCATCCTCGCGCCCGACCGTGCGAAGCCGCTCGCCGGGAAGGTCGAGGTCGAGAACGCGCGGCCGGCGGGCGACACGAGCGTCTACTACGTCGACGTCTTCGTGCGCCGGACGTCGCTCCTCGAGCAGCTGCTCCCGTTCACGCAGCCCGACGGGTCGACCGTCCTCCCCGAGCATGCGCTGCTGCCGGCGGGGACCTCGGAGGAGGAGCGCGACCGGCAGAACGAGGCGGACATGGAGCGATCGGAGCTGATCGCCGCGGTCGTCGCGCTGCGAGCTCTCGGCTACGAGGTCGACGCGCGGCCGACGGGGATCCTCGTGACGAGCGTCGCGCCCGACGCGCCCGCAGCAGGACGGCTCGAGCAGGGAGACGTCGTCGTCCGCGTGGACGGGAGCCCGGTCCGGACACCCGACCAGCTCCGCGCGGCGATCGGGCGACGCACGCCTGGCGACGACGTGCGGCTGACGGTGCTCCGCGACGGCAAGCGCGTGGAGCTCACCGTGACGACCGTGCCCAACCCGTCCGATCCGGACCGGCCGATCGTCGGCATCCAGGTCGACCAGGAGGCGGACATCGACCTTCCCTTCGCAGTGGACATCGACCTCGGCCCCGTCGGAGGGCCGTCCGCGGGGCTCCCGTTCGCGCTCGAGGTCGCCCGCAAGCTGGGTCGCGACGTGACGAACGGCTGCCGGGTCGCGGCCACGGGCGCGCTCGCGCTCGACGGGACCGTGATCCCGGTCGGCGCCGTCGAGCAGAAGACGTACGGCACGCGCCGCTCGGATGTGGATGTCTTCCTCGTGCCGGCAGGGCAGAACGCCGCGACTGCCAGCGAGCATGCGGACGACGTGCGCATCGTCCCTGTGGAGAGTTTTCAACAGGCGTTGCGCCAGCTGGCAACGAACCCGCCGAAGTGCTGATTTTCCAGGCTCTTTTACTGGTCTGAGAACACGCGCAAATTGCGGCCGATTCGTCTCGTCAGGGGGTTGTCTCTCCGCCGCCCCCTCGCCAGAATGCGGGCTGGTCGACGAGGGGCGACCTTCCGAGAAATGGCGAAGAGACGCTCACAGGTCACCTGCGACGACTGCTACTTCCGGCGCGAAGGGCTCTGCGCACTGGCGGGCAACGTCCCCTGTCCGACGTTCCGAGCCGCGACGGCCGGGGCGCTGACGCCCCCGCGGCAGCCGCAGCTCGTACCGCGGCCCCTCCCGCGGGTCGCCGTCGGCCAAGCGGCGTAGGATCCCCCGCATGAGCGAGTCGCCGCCGCCCGCGCCGGCGCCCGCGGAGCAGCGGGACACCCCCTGGAAGCTGATCGTCTTCGGAGCGCTCGCCGTCTACGCAGTCCTGATCGTCCTCTTCAACCGCAAGCAGGTCGAGGTCAGCTTCGTCTTCTTCTCCGCCGAGATCTCGCTGCTCGTCCTCATCCTGCTCTGCGTGGGCATCGGCTTCGCCGCCGGCTACCTCTTCGACCAGCTCCGCGCCCGCGGCGCGTCGAAGGCGTAGCGCCTACAGGAGCGCGGCGAGCCGCGCTATCCCTTCGGCGATCCGCGCGACCGGCTCGAAGCTGAAGGCGAGCCGGGCGGACGAACCGCCCCGTCCCGAGCCGTGCGGGAAGAAATCGGCTCCGCGGACGAAGAGCACCCCCGCGGCCGCCGCGCGCTCGGCGAGCGCCGACGAGTCGACGCCCTCGCCGAACTCGACCCACACGAAATAGCCCCCGCGCGGGTAGCTCCACGACGCCGTGCTGGGGAAGCTCTCGGCGAGCGCCCGCAGCATCGTGTCGCGCCGGGCCCTGAGCTCCGCGCGCACGTGCTCGAGGTTGGGCTCGAATCGCTCCCTGGCGATGAGCTCGGCGATCGTCGCCTGGGCGAGGAAGGGCGGGGAGATGTATGTCGAGGCCGCGCGCTCCTCGAACGCCCGCTCCTCGCCGCTCGGCAGCACGAAGTACCCGGTGCGCAGACCCGGCGCGACGGTCTTCGAGAACGAGGACGTGTACGTGACGAGCTCGCCCCCCTCGAGCTCGTGCAGCGACGGCGGGGAGACGCCCTCGAAGCGGACGAGCCCGTACGGGTCGTCCTCGAGCGCCGGGACGTCGTACTCCGCCAGGAGCTCGGCGATCCGCCGGCGCCGCTCGGTCGAGAGCGTCAGGCCGGTCGGGTTCTGGAACGTCGGGATCGTGTACAGGAACGACGGCGGCTCGCCGGTGCGGCGAAGCTCGTCCTCGAGCGCGTCGGGGTCGAGGCCCTCCTCGTCGAGCTGCAGGGGGACGACGACGGCGCCCTCGCGGGCGAGCACCTTCAGCGGCCGGTCGTAGGTCGGCGCCTCCACGAGAACGCGTCCGGGCCGTCGCTCGAGCAGCGCGCCGGCGTAGAGGACGAACCCGAGCAGGCCACCGACCGTCAGCACGACGCGGTCGGGCGCGACCCCGTGGCGCTCCGCCACCCACGCCCGCAGCGGCTCGTAGCCAGCGCCCGGCCCGTACGAGAAGACGCTCGCATCACGCAGCGCCGCCGCGTGCGCGCAGTCCGCGAGCTCGTCCGCCGGGATCAGGTCGGGCCCAGGAGCTCCGCGCGCGAGCGAGATCGGCGGCTCGGCCATCGGCCGGAGCGTAGCCGCCGCGCCCGATCGGGCAGGCCGGCTGGAGGGCGTTCGTCACCCGCGCCGCGATGTCGTCGAGGTCGCCTCGCTCACCTCGGGCGGGCGCCAGGCGCCGCGCCCCAACTCGGTCACGGGACGACGAGCGCGTCGCCGCGCGTCGCCGGCGCGATTTCGAGGAGCGAGACGACGGTGTGGTCGCGGTGCAGGCAGCGCGCCGATCGCTCTCCGGCGACGGTCTCGTAGAAGACGCAGTCGGACAGGTCGTCGATTCAGGGACCGGCGATCTCGGCGACGAGCTCGGCGGTCTCGGTCGGCGTCGTGCCCACGCGGATTCCCTTTGCCTCGAGGGCGTCCTTCTTCGCCTGGGCGGTCCCCGCCGAGCCCG
This sequence comes from Gaiellaceae bacterium, assembly GCA_050698135.1. Lineage (GTDB taxonomy): Bacteria > Actinomycetota > Thermoleophilia > Gaiellales > Gaiellaceae > GMQP-bins7. The sequence goes on along the minus strand of JBOHBB010000020.1, from coordinate 4,759 downwards.
AGATGATCGCGCCCGCATGCCCCATCGTCTTGCCCGGAGGCGCCGTGAAGCCGGCGATGTAGGCGACGACGGGCTTCGACATCTCGCTCTCGATGAAGGCGGCGGCCTTCTCCTCCTCGTCACCGCCGATCTCCCCGACCATCACGACGTGCTCCGTCTGCGGGTCGGCCTCGAAGAGCGCGAGGACGTCCACGAACGACGAGCCGACGACCGGGTCGCCGCCGATGCCGACGATGGTCGAGTTCCCGAGCCCGAGCTGCGTCAGCTCGTGGCCGATCTGGTCCGTGAGCGTCCCGGACCGGGAGACGAGCCCGACGCCTCCCTCGCGGAAGATCTCCGCCGGGATGATCCCGACGTTGGCCTTCCCGGGCGAGAGCGCGCCCGGGCAGTTCGGGCCCACGAGCGTCACGCCGCGCGGCCGGATGAACGCGTGGATCCGCAGCATCTCGTGCGCCGGGATGCCTTCCGTGATGCAGATGATCGTCCGGATGCCCGCGTCGACGGCCTCGTAGACGGCGTCGGCGGCGAAAGGCGCGGGGACGAAGACCATCGTCGTGTCCGCCCCTGCCTCCCGCACCGCGGCGGCGACGGTGTCGAAGACGGGGACGCCCTCGACGTCCTGGCCGCCCTTGCCCGGGGTCACGCCGGCGACGAGCTGCGTCCCGTACTCCCGGTTGCGGAGCCCGTGGAAGCGGCCCTCGGAGCCCGTGAGCCCCTGGACGACGAGCCGCGTCTCCGAGTCGACGATGATCGCCATGGCCCTAGCCCCCCGCTCCCGCCAGCTCGACCGCGCGACGGGCACCGTCCAGCATCGTCGCCTCCGCGTGCACGTTGGGCTTCGCGGCCTCCCGAAGCAGGCGGCGGCCCTGCTCCGCGTTCGTCCCGTCGAGCCGGACGACGATCGGGTCCTCGATCGCCATCTGCTCGAGCGCCTGCAGGATCCCGCGCGCCACCTCGTCGCAGCGCGTTATCCCGCCGAAGATGTTGAAGAAGATCGCCCGCACCTGCGGGTCGCGCGTGATCACTTCGAGCGCGTCGACGACGCCCTGCGCGTCGCCGCCCCCGCCGAGGTCGCAGAAGTTCGCCGGGCGCCCGCCGACGAAGGTGACGACGTCGACGGTCGACATCGTCAGCCCCGCGCCGTTGCCGAGCACGCCGACCTCGCCGTCGAGCTTCACGTACGTGACGCCCTTCTCGCGCGCGAGCGCCTCGAGCGGGTCTGCAGCCGCGAGGTCACGCATCTCCGCGATCTCCGGGAGGCGGAAGAGCGCGTTGTCGTCGATGGTGAACTTCGAGTCGAGGGCGCGCACCTCCCCCGCCGGCGTCACGACCAGCGGGTTGATCTCGCACAGCATCGCTTCGTTGCGGACGAAGGCCTCGTACAGGCGCCCTGCGATCGCCGCGATCTGCTTCTGCTCGGCCGGGCTCTCGACGCCCGCCTCGTGGACGAGCCGCCGGCCCTGCCACGGGTGGTAGCCCTCGAGCGGGTCGACGTGGAGCCGGACGAGTGCCTCGGGGCTCGTCGCAGCCACCTCCTCGATGTCCACTCCTCCCTGGATCGTGAACATGAAGAGCGGCTTCTTCGCGCTGCGGTCGAACGTGATCGAGAGGTAGTACTCGCGCTCGATGTCGGACGCGCGCTCGATCCAGAGCTTCTGGACCGTGTGCCCACGGATGTCGAGGCCCAGGATCTCCCGAGCACGGGCCTCGGCCTCGACCGGCGACTCGGCGAGCTTGATCCCGCCCGCCTTGCCGCGCCCTCCCGTCAGCACCTGGGCCTTGACGACGACCGGGCAGCCCAGCTCCTGGGCGGCTCCGCGCGCGTCGGCCGGGCTCGTCGCGAGCCTCCCTTCCGACACGGGGATGCGGTGGCGGCGGAAGAGCTCCTTCCCCTGGTACTCGTACAGGTCCAAAGCGCGGGCGAGTCTACCCGCCGCGGAGAGCGTCGAGCCGCGTGTGCGAGCATGGCCGCGTGAGCCGCACCACGATCATCGTGCTCGTCGCACTCGGTGCGGCGGTCGCCGGCTTCGCGTTCTCCTCGGCCGCCGGACGCCTCCGGGGAGCCGATGCCTCCCCGGACGCCAGCGTCGCCGCAGGCCCCCAGAGCGCGGACCTCGACTGGAGGGAGACGTTCGGCGCCGGAGGGGAGCAGCTCGTCTTCTCGGTCGAGTGGCTCGAGGTCACTCGCAGCGGCTGGCGCGCCCGGATCGGCATCGAGAACGACTCCTCGGTCGCCTACGAGCTCAACGACCCGCGCGTCACGCTCGACCGGTCCTTCGGGCTCATGCTGTTCTCGAGCGGTGAGCAGGAGACGCTCGACGAGCTGAACGCCAGCGGGGAGCTGCCGGAGCCCCGCCCGGCGACGGCGTTCGCTCCGTCCCTGCCGGCGCTGCTCGAGCCGGACGCGTCCTGGGAGGGCACGATGTCCGCCTCCGGCGCGCTCGTCGCGGGGAGCTGGGTGCGGGTCGTCTTCGGGACGCTCGTCGCGGCCGGGAAGCCGCCGGACGAGCTGCCGGAGCGCATCGTCTGGATCACGGACCACACGTACCGGCTGCGGAGGTGAGTACGTAGCCGGTCGAGCGGCTACCCGTCGCGTACGACGCAGATGAGCTGACCGTGCGCGACCTGCTGGCCGGTGGCGACGGTGAGCTCGGACACGATGCCGTCGCGATGGGCGACGATCTCGTTCTCCATCTTCATGGCCTCGATCACGCAGATCAGGCCGCCGGCCTCCACCGGCTGCCCGTCCGTGACCTCGACGCCGAGCACGGTGCCCTGCATCGGGCTGACGACCGCTCCCGACTCCTCGCCGGCGAGGCCCTTGCGGCGCTCCTTGTGACGGAGCGCGAGCTCCGTCCACGGCGGCTCGGGGGTGTGGACGCGGACCTCGTGGCGCCTGCCGTCGAGCTCGACGACGACCCGGCGCTCGCGCGTGGGGCCGGGCCTGCCATCCGTGCTGGCGGCGCCCCCCGCTTCCCGAGGAGCCGACCGCTCCCCGAGCTCGCGCGCGCGCTCCGCGAGCTCCTCCGACTCGGTCACGCCGCGGCACGTGCCGCCCTCGACGAAGCACGGTGACCGGAGGAGCGCGCGGTGGAAGCCGAGCAGCGTCGTCGGCCCCTCGATCGAGAACTCCTCGAGCGCCCGCAGCATCCGGCGGCGTGCGCTCTCGCGGTCGACGTCGTGCACGACGAGCTTCGCGACGAGCGGGTCGTAGAGGTCGGAGACCCGGTCGCCCGCCCGAACTCCCGAGTCGACGCGCACGCCGATCCCTCCCGGCTCGCGATACGCCGTGACGAGCCCCGGTGACGGGAGGAAGCCGCGGGTCACGTCCTCCGCGTTGATGCGGCACTCGATCGCGTGCCCGCGCAGGACGACGTCGGACTGAGCGAACGCGAGCGGCTCTCCCGCGGCGATCCGGACCTGCTCGCGGACGATGTCGATACCGGTGACCGCCTCGGTGATCGTGTGCTCGACCTGCACCCGCGTGTTCATCTCCAGGAAGTAGTACGAGCCGTCGGGCGCGAGAAGCCCCTCGACCGTGCCCGCGGAGCGGTACCCGACTGCCGTGGCGGCGTCGACCGCGATCTCCCCGATCCGCTCGCGGAGCGAGGAGTCCACCGCGGGCGACGGGGTCTCCTCGACGAGCTTCTGGTGGCGGCGCTGGATCGTGCAGTCGCGCTCGCCGAGATGGACGACGTTCCCGTGCTCGTCCGCGAGGACCTGCACCTCGACATGCCGGGGATCGTCGAGGTAACGCTCGACGTAGACGGACGGGTCGGCGAAGTACGCCTCCCCCTCGCGCCGCGCCGAGTCGTAGGCCCGCTCGACCTCCTCCGGCGACGCGGCGATCTTGAAGCCCTTCCCTCCACCGCCCGCGGACGCCTTGATCGCGATCGGGTAGCCGATCTCCGACGTCGCCGCGAGGACGTCCTCCACGCTCGTCGCGGGCTCCGTCGTCCCCGGGATGATCGGTACCCCCGCGGCGCGCATGCGCTCGCGCGCCGCGGTCTTCGAGCCCATCGCCTCGATCGCCTCCGGCGGTGGCCCGATCCAGGTGAGCCCCGCCGCTGCCACCTGCCGCGCGAACGCCGCGTTCTCCGCCAGGAACCCGTAGCCGGGATGGATCGCCTGCGCGCCCGCGCGCAGGGCCGCCTCGATCACACGATCGCCGCGAAGGTAGCTCTCCGAGGCAGGCCCCTCCCCGATCAGGTGCGCCTCGTCCGCCGAGGCGACGTGGAGCGCTCCGCGATCGGCCTCCGAGTACACCGCAACCGCGCCGATCCCGAGCTCCCGAAGCGTCCTGAACACCCGCACGGCGATCTCACCGCGGTTGGCAACGAGGACCTTCGTGAACGACCCCATGGGACGCGTATTCTCCCTCACGGTGAGCCTTCCCGATCAGCTCACGGTCGCCCGCGTCGTGGCCGTGCCGATCGTCGTCCTGCTCTTCGCCTGGGACTTCCCGAACCACGCGTACTGGGCGACGGCGGTCTTCGTCGTCGCGATGGCGACAGACCAGATCGACGGCTGGCTCGCCCGGCGCCGGGGGACGAGCTCGCCGCTCGGGAAGTTGCTCGACCCCGTCGCGGACAAGGTCCTCGTCCTGGCGACGCTCGTCATGGTCGTCGGAGCCGGCGTCGCTCCGGCGTGGATGGTGGCGCTGATCGTCGTGCGCGAGATCCTCGTGTCTGGGCTCCGCCTCGCCGCCGTCGAGCGCGGCGTGGTGCTGGGCGCGCGGGACCTCGGCCGTATCAAGACC
>JBOHBB010000019.1:0-2148 GCA_050698135.1 Gaiellaceae bacterium | reverse complement strand
AGTTCGCGTTCGGCCTCAACGAGTCGATCAGCGAGTACACCGGCAACCTGCTGCTCGACGAGAAGATCGGCGGCACCGTCCACCTCGCGCTCGGCCGCTCAGTCCCGGGGACCGGGGGCACGAACGAGTCGGGGCTGCACTGGGACATCGTGTGCGACCTGCGCGAGGGCGGCGAGGTGTACGCGGACGGCGAGCTCGTCTACCGCGACGGCGCCTTCCTCAACGGCGTCAGCTGAAGCCAACTGAAGCTCGCGGTCATCTCGGACACGCACATGCCGCGGGGGACGCGGCGCCTGCCGAAGGAGTGCCTGCGCCTGCTGGCCGAGTCGGACCGGATCGTCCACGCGGGCGACTTCGTGTCAGTGGCGGTGTACGAGGAGCTTGGGAAGCTGGCGCCGGTCGACGGCGTCGTCGGCAACATGGACGAGCCGGCCCTTCGTCTCGTCCTCCCGCCGAAGCTCGTCGTCGAGCACGAAGGCGTGCGAATCGGGGTCGTGCACGACGCCGGGCCGGCGGCCGGTCGGGCCGCTCGACTCGTCGAGGCGTTTCCCGGCTGTAACGCCGTCGTCTACGGCCACACGCACGTACCCGAGGCGACGCGCCTCGGTGAGACGTGGATCCTCAATCCGGGGAGCCCGACCGAGCGGCGCACCCCGCCCCACCACGGGATGATCGGGCTGGTGGTAGAAAAGGGGCGGCTTGACGTCCGAACATACGTTCTGTAGCATGGCGAACGTATGTTCGTTCGCATCGCATTCGTGACGCTGCTCGTGATGGTGCTCGCCTGGAGCGTGCTGACCCGCGTCTCCGAGGCGACCGGAACACCGGAGCCGTATCGGGTGAAGACAGGCGACACGCTTTGGTCGATCGCCACCGAGCACTACCACGGCGATCCGCGGCAGGGGGTTTGGGTGATCCAGCACGAGAACGGGTTGGCCGGCTCCGGTCTGAGGCCGGGGCAGGTGCTCCTGTTGCCGTAGCCCGGCCGCTCCTCGGCGCCCTCATAGACTTGCGCCGTGGACCTGGACCTCGTCTTCCTCGGCACTTCCGGCTCGATGCCGACGGCCCAGCGGGCCCCGACCGCGATGCTGCTCCGGCGCGGGGGTGAGCGCCTGCTCTTCGACTGCGCCGAGGGAACGCAGCGGCAGCTGCTCCGCTCGAACGTCGGGCTGATCGAGCTTCGCGAGATCTTCCTGACCCATTACCACGCGGATCACTATCTCGGCCTGCCGGGGATGCTGAAGACGTTCGCCCTACGCGGGCGGGAGCTTCCGATCACGATCTACGGCCCGCGTGGCCTGCACGACCTGTTCTCGTCGCTCCGGCGGATCTTCGGGAAGCTGACGTACCGCTACGAGCTCGTCGAGCTGGATCCGGACGAGCGACTCGAGCGCGGGGAGTACGAGCTCGCAACGTTCCCAGTCGAACACGGCGTGTCCGCGATCGGGTACGCGCTCGTCGAGTGGCCCCGGCCGGGCCGGTTCGACGCCGGCGCCGCCGACGCGCTTGGGATCCCCGAGGGGCCGGAGCGTGGCGCGCTCCAGGCCGGCGAGTCGGTGACCCTGCCCGACGGACGAGTGCTGACGCCCGACGCCGTCCTCGGCCCGGCGCGCCCCGGCCGGAAGGTCGTGATCGTGGCGGACACCGCGTTCGCGCGCTCGGTCGTCGATGCGGCGCGCGGCGCCGACCTCCTCGTCCACGAGGCCACCTTCGCCGAGGAGGAGCAGGCCCGGGCGCACGAGACGCTGCACTCGACGGCGCTCGAGGCGGCGGAGGTCGCGCAGACCGCCGAGGTCGGGATGCTCGCGCTGACCCATTTGTCGAACCGCTACTTCGGCGGTGAGATCGAGCGGGAGGCTCGGTCCGTCTTCCCGGACACGGTCGTACCCCGTGACCTCGATATCATCGTCGTCCCGTTCCAGGAGCGGGGCGCACCAGAGCTCGTGAAGGGAGGAGCCACGCACCGCCGCCAGCAGCCGGCTCCGAAGGAAGTCGTCCCGACCGTCGAGGAGGCCCCGCGATGACCAGGATGGTGCAGGTCGCCGTCGCCGGCGACGTCACCGAGGCGGAGGAGCTCGAGGCGATGCTCCGCTCCGCCGGAATCGACACGCTTCTCGAGCCCGCGATCGACCATCACCCGCGGGAGGT
>JBOHBB010000018.1:0-17222 GCA_050698135.1 Gaiellaceae bacterium | reverse complement strand
GCATGGAGGAGGAGGCGCGCGAGGGTCAGTCCGTCTTCCTGCGTGGGTGGGGCGACTACCTCCGCTACAGCCTGAAGCTGACCGAGTCGGAGCGCGCCGGGCTCGGGCACGTCGCGCTGCGGGCGTGGAGCCCCGAGGCGCTCGACCGCCGGGTCGCAGCAGCCGAGGCGACTGGGCGCGGGCTCGGCTGGATCGACGGGGACGTGGGTCACGGCCCGGCGTACCGACTCACGGACCCCGACGGGCACGTCTTCGAGCTCTACTACGAGGCCGAGCGCTACGAGGCGCCCGAGCACCTGCGGCCGTCATGGAGGAACCAGCCGCAGCGCTACGTCGGACGCGGCGCCGCGGTCAAGCGGCTCGACCACGTCAACCTGCTGGCAGCGGACGTCCGCGCGAGCCGCACGTTCGCGCAGGAGGTGCTCGGCTACCGGCTGTACGAGCGGATCGAGCTCGACGACGGGACGGAGACGGGCGCATGGCTCAGTCTCTCGATCGCCGCACACGAGCTCATCTACGTCGCGGACGCGTACGCTGCCTCGGGCCGCCTGCACCACCTCGCGTTCTGGGTCGACACGCGCGAGGAGTGCCTGCGCGCCGCCGACGTCTTCGTCGACGCGGGCGTGCCGATCGAGGCGGCGCCGTCGAAGCACGGGGTCGCGCAGGGCTTCTTCCTGTACGGGTTCGAGCCCGGAGGGAACCGGATCGAGGTCACGACCGGGGGGTACTTCGTGTACGACCCGGACTTCGAGCCGATCACGTGGACCGCGGAGGAGCGTGCGCGCGGTCAGTACTGGGGCGTGAAGACGATCGAGAGCTTCCACACGTACGGCACACCGGACGTCGCCGGCGAGGGCTGACAACGTGGCCTCGCTTCGCGACGCACTCGGGCGGCCCGGCGGCTTCGTCGTCGCGGCGGAGCTCGTCACGAGCCGCGGCCCCATCACGTCGGAGGGAGGCGCCAGGGTGCTGGCGCTCGCGAGGGACCTCGCCGCGGACCCGAGAATCGACGTCCTCTCGATCACCGACAACCCCGGCGGGCACGCGATGCTCTCGCCCGACGCGCTCGGGACCGACCTGATCTCGCGCGGCCAGGAGGTGATCATCCACCTCGCCTGCAAGGACTGGAACCGGAATGCGCTCGAGAGTCGCGGCTGGCAGCTGAGCTCGGGAGGCTTCCACAACGTGCTCGCGTTGTCCGGCGACTATCCGGTCGTGGGACATCGCGGCCTCGCGGCCCCGGTGTTCGACATCGACTCGGTCGGGCTGATCAGCCTGTTCTCCGAGATGAACGTGGGCCTGCCCGACACGCGCAGGCCGGACACGCGGCTCAAGCGAACGGACTTCTTCCTCGGCGGTGTCGTCACGAACCACAAGCGCCACGAGCGCGAGGTGATGCCTCAGTACTTCAAGCTGCGCAAGAAGGTGCGGGCAGGCGCCCGCTTCGTCATCAACCAGGCCGGCTGGAACACGCGCAAGGACGACGAGCTCCTCCGCTGGATCCGCCGCGACGGCCTCGACCTACACGTCCTCGCAAACGTCTACCTGCTCTCCCGGACGGCTGCGCGCGCCTTCCATCGCGGGATCATCCCCGGCATCGTCGTCACCGACGAGCTGCTCGCGCTGGCCGAGCGACACGGCGCCAGCCCGGACCAGGGCCGTGCCTTCTTCGTCGATCTCGCGTCGAAGCACCTCGCCGTCGTACGTGGCCTCGGCTACGACGGCGTCTACCTCGGCGGGCACATGCCGGCGGAGACGTTCGGCGAGATCATCGATCGGGCCGATGCGTTCGGGGCGGAGGACTGGCGCGCGTTCGCACGCGAGATCCAGTTCCCGCGTCCAGGGGAGTTCCACTTCTTCGAGCGTGATCCGGAGACGGGACTCTCAGCCGACCTCGTGAACGGCGCATACCTCGAGTCGAAGCGGCAACGGCGAACCGACCTGCGCGTTCCGGCCAAGTACCGGTTCAGCCGGCGCTTCCACGACACGGTCTTCGCGAGCGGCGCGCCCCTCTTCAGGACCGGGCAGAGCCTCTACGGTCGCATCGAGAAGGCCCATCGAGTCGTGCGACGCGCGACCCATGGGCTCGAGCAGGCGGCCAAGGTGCCGCTCTTCGGTTGCAAGGACTGCGGCGACTGCTCGCTCCCCGAGATCGCCTACGTCTGCCCGGAATCACAGTGCGCGAAGAACCAACGCAACGGTCCGTGCGGCGGCACGCGAGACGGCATCTGCGAGGTGTACGACACCGAGTGCATCTGGTCGGACGCGTACGAGCGACTCAAGGCCTACGGCGAGGAGGAGGCGATGCTCGACGGCCCCGTCGTCGTCAAGGACAACGCGCTCCAGGGGACGAGCGCCTGGGCGAACGCCTTCCTCGGCCGCGATCACCAGGCTCAGGACCCGCAGTGGACCGAGACCGGCTCGGCCACGGCGTCATAATCAACCACTGGGCCGGCGACGTTTCGGCGACGAGGAGGCAGAGGAGATGGCGTACGGGAGCTTGGAGGCAAAGCTGCAGGCAGTCGGCAGCGCGGTCGAGATGGCGCGGAACTCGCAGATCGGACCGTACGTCTACCCGGCGGTGCCGGCCGAGTTCTCGAACTGGCGGGACGAGCAGGTGGCCTGGCGCGAGACGTCCGCGCTCTTCGACCAGTCGCACCACATGCTCGACCTTCAGATCGAGGGCCCTGACACGCTCAAGCTCGTGTCCCGCCTCGGCGTGAATGCGTTCGAGAACTTCACGGCGAGCAAGGCGAAGCAGCTCGTCGTGTGCAACCACGACGGGTACGTCATCGGCGACGTCATCCTCTTCCACCTGGAGGAGAACAAGGTCCGGCTCGTGGGCCGTCCCTCCGCGCACAACTGGGTCCAGTATCACGCCGAGACCGAGGAGTACGACGTCCGGGTATCGAGAGACGAGCGAACCGCCGTCAACCCGACGGGTGGGCGCGAGCTCTATCGCTTCCAGGTCCAAGGGCCGACGGCGATGCAAGTGCTGGGGAAGGCGAACGGCGCGCCCTTGCCCGAGATCAAGTTCTTCAACATGGGCGAGCTCACGATCGCCGGGCGAAAGGTGCGCGCCCTGCACCACGGAATGTCGGGCGTGCCCGGCCTCGAGCTGTTCGGCCCGTGGGAGGAGCGGGAGGACGTTCGAGGCGCGATCGTCGAGGCCGGCGCTGACTTCGGGCTTCGTCAGGTCGGCTCGCGCGTGTACGCGACCAACACCCTCGAGTCGGGCTGGATCCCGTGCCCGCTCCCCGCGATCTTCACCGGCGACGAGATGAAGGCCTACCGGGAGTGGCTGCCCGCCGACGGCTACGAGGGCACCGGGTCGCTCGGAGGCAGCTTCTCTTCCGACGACATCTCCGACTACTACCTCACGCCGCACGATCTCGGGTACTGGCCGTTCGTCAAGTTCGATCACGACTTCGTCGGACGGGAGGCACTTCTCGAGATGGCCGACCGGCCGCGCTGGAAGAAGGTCACGCTCGCGTGGAACGGGGAGGACGTGGCGCAGGCGATCGGGTCCCTTCTCGAGTCGGGCGATCCCGTGAAGTACATCGACATCCCGCTCTCCAACTACTCCACGTGGCCGTACGACAAGGTGCTCCACGACGGCGCGACGATCGGCGTCTCAACCTTCTCCGGATACAGCTACAACGAGCGCTCGTACCTGTCACTCGCGATGGTCGACGTCGACGTCGAAATCGGCACCGAGGTGACCCTCGTCTGGGGCGAGGAGGGCGGCGGATCCTCGAAGCCGGTGGTCGAGAGGCACCGGCAGGCCGAGATCCGCGCGATCGTGAGCCCTTGCCCGTACTCGGAGGTCGCGCGCAGCTCGTACCACGAAGGCTGGCGCACGAAAGCCACCGCCGTCTGAGCGCGAACCCCGCCTCGGCGGGATCAGGCCGCAGGCAGCCGCAGCAGAGTCGAGCCCGGCACGCGCTCGAGGAGATGGCGGTTCTCGAGTGCGATGTCGAGGTTCCGGCGGGCGATGCGCGCATGCTCGCGCGCGACCGCGTCCGCGCGCGCTCCCTCTCGTCGGCCGATCGCATCGACGAGCGCGTGGTGCTGATGCTGCGCGACGAGCAGGATCTCCCACGACTCGGGCAGCGCGGAGTGGACCATCAGCAGCGCGCTCGGCGGGGCGAACGGGAGTGCGAGCACATGCTCGAGCGCCCGACTGAGCTGCGGGCTCTTCGCCAGCTCGCGGAACCCGTGGTGAAACTCCTCGTTCAGGCGGAGGTACTCCATGAACGTCTCGATGCTCTGCGTGCGAACGATGGCGTCCAGCCTTCGACAGCAGTCGCGCAGAGGCTCGAGCTCGTCGTCCGACTCGAGTCGCTCCGCCGCGAGGCGCGCAGCCGTGCCCTCGAGCACGCCGCGGAGCTCGATCGCGTCGTCGATGTCGGTACGGGTGAACTCCCGCACCACGAAGCCGCCGCCCGGGAGCGTCTCGAGGAGCCCTTCGTGCTCGAGCGTCATGAGGGCGATCCGGAGTGGTGTTCGTGACACGCCGAGCTCCTCGACGAGGCGAAGCTCGGGAACCCGCTCGCGCGGCTTGAAGGCCCCGTTGAGCAGGAGCTCACGGAGCCCGAGCGTCGCCTTCGTGGTCTGCGAGTTCGCGTGGTTGCCGCGCGGCACGGAGCCAGCGTAACGCCGGCGCTCGCCGATTGCATGCAATCGGGTCCCTACCGGTGTTCCGAGGATCGTCTGACGCTCGTTCTGCATGCACGCGCCGGAAGCGACGAGCGCTCGGTTACTCGTGAGACGTCTCGAGCGGCGGCTTGCTGCGACGTGGGCCGAAGAAGCGGTCGAAGCGCGAGACGATCGCCTGCACCACACCCCGCCTGAAGAAGAGGAAGATCGCGATCACGAAGGCGCCGTACAAGACTTCCCGCAGCTGCAGGCTCGTCGTCAGCTGCTCGTCGACGACGGCGAAGACGCCCGCACCGATCACCGGGCCGAGCAGCGTGCCGAGGCCGCCGAACGCCACGAGCACGAGGACGCGAACGTCAATGCGGTCGAAGCTGTACGTCGCTGGGCTGATGTACCCCGCGCTGTAGGCGTAGAGCGCCCCCGTGAGGCCGATCATCGCCGATCCCACCGTCGCTGCGTAGATCCGGTATCGCGCCACGTCGACGCCCGCGAGCTCGGCAGCGACCTCGTCGTCACGGAGGGCGCGGAACGCCCACCCGATGTGCGAGAGCTGGAGCGCCCGGAAGACGATCAGGAAGCCGACGAGCAGGCCGACGAAGAGGTAGTAGCCGCCGACGCGATCGTCGGCGAGGTCGGCGGGAACGCCCGTGACGCGGAGACCCGTCTCAGCCCCCGTCAGCTCACGCCGGCCGAAGAGCAGGTTGGTGAACGCGAGCGAGAAGACCAGGGTGACGATGCCGGTGAAGATGATGCCGAGCGAGCGCCGAACCGCGATCCAGCTCAAGACCCCGCCGACGATCGCCGCGCTCGCCGTCCCCACCACGATGCCGACCCAGATCGGGAGCGAGGTTCTGTCCGCGAGGATGGCGGCGCCGTAGCCACCGACCCCGGCCAGAGCGCCGACGCAGAGGAAGAGCTGGTTCGTGCACCCGAAGATCAGGTTGAAGCCGACGCCCCACGAGGCGAACACCAGTGCCTGGACCGCTAGAGACGTCGTGAAGGGCGAGTCTCCGAACCAGAGTGGCGGGAGCACGACGAGGATCGCCGCCACGGCGGCGATCGGGAGGAGCGCCTGGGCGACGTAGCGCGCCAGCCGAGCGCCACCCCCATGCGCGCGCCGCGTCCGCTCCGCGGTCGCTCTCACCGTCCGAGCAGCCCTCGTGGCCGGATGAGGATCGTGAGGGCCGCTGCAACCAGGAGGATCACGCTCGTGATGTATTGCCCGATGTAGTGGGCGCTCAGGGTGTTGACGATCCCGAGCAGCACGCCTGCGAGGAACGCTCCTGCGACGCTCTCGAGACCGCCCACGACGGCGACGATCAGCGCGAAGGTCGTGAGCTCGAAGCCCTGGTTGACCGTCAGCGGCCCGCTCATCGAGTACGTGATCGCCACGATCCCCGCCAGCGCGCCGCTCAGCGCGAAGATGACCGTGCGGACGAACGACGGGTTGATGCCGACGAGTCGCGCGCCGGTCTCGTCCTGGATCACGGAGCGTACGCCGCGTCCGAAGGTCGTGGCGCCGAAGAAGAGAAGCAGCAGCGCTCCGACTCCGAGCGCGATCACAGTGGCCCAGACACTCCCCACCGCCATCGGCACGCCGAGGATCGAGATCGGCTCTCCGCTGATGTTGATGTACAGCGCGCCGGTCGGATAGCGCCAGGTGAGCAGTCCCCCGATGACGAACGCGGCCCCTAGCGTCAGCAGGAGACCCAGGAGCACCTGCTCCTCGCCGTGCCGGCGGTAGACCGGTTGCATCAACGTGAGGTCGAGCAGGACAGTTAGGCCGACTGCCGCGGTCACGCCCACCGCGGCCGCGAAAGCCGTCGGAACGCCTTCGGCGATGACGAGCGAGACGACGATCGCCCCGAGCACGACGATCTGGCCATATGCGAGGTTGAGGATGCCGCCGAGGCCGTATACCAGCGTCATCCCGACGCCGAGCAGGCCGAACGCCAGCCCGAGGACGATCCCGTCGAGGACGACCGCTCTCACACCCGCACCGCAGATCCCGAATCTGCAGCAGATCCGGGATCGCGAACACCGTCGAAATCTGCGCAACGGCCGGGAACCCGCTCGCGCGGGATCCCCGCCCGCGCCGAACCCCTGAAGCGCGGCAGCTTCGCTGCCGCTGATCGCGGCGCTCGTCCGTCCCACCGCTCCGAGGGGCCGCTGGCGCGGCCTGCGTCGACGGACGTGAATCGCAGGGTTGACGAACAGCGTCTCACGCGACACCCAGGTACGCGCGTCGCACCTCCGGGTTCTGCTCGAGCTCGGACGAGACCCCCTGGAGCCGGATCCGGCCGTTCTCGAGCACGTACCCGCGATCGGCCATGGAAAGAGCAAGCGGGACCTGCTGCTCCGCGATCAGAAGGGTCATCCCCTTCTTCTTGAGCTCACCGAACGCCTCGAACGCCACCTCCGCGATCTTCGGCGCCAGGCCGGTCGTCGGCTCGTCGAGCATGAGCAGTCGCGGCCGCGACATGAGCGCACGAGCCACTGCCAGCATCTGCTGCTCACCGCCGCTCAACGTTCCCGCCTGCTGGCGCTGTCGCTCGTGCAACCGCGGGAAGAGGTCGTAGACGAGCTCCAGCGTCTCCCGGTCCGGCCGGTTGGGATAGGCGCCCAGAACCAGGTTGGTCTTCAGGGTCATCGCCGGGAACAGGTGCCGCTCCGCCGGTACGTATGCGACTCCTGCGCGCGACCTGCGGTGAGCCGGACGGCGGGTCAGATCCTTCCCGTCGAGCACGACCCGGCCCTCCATCGGCGGAAGCAGCCCGGCTATGGCCCGGAAGAGCGTCGTCTTCCCCGCGCCGTTCGAGCCCACGATCGCCACCGCCTCACCAGTACGAACCTCGACGTCGATGCCGTCGATGACCCGCTCGCCGAGGTACCCGGCGGCCAGCCCCACGACCTCAAGCAACGGGGGGCTGCCCGAGATACGCGTCGACGACCTTGGGGTCCCGCATTACGACCCCGGGCACGCCCTCGGCCAGGACCTCGCCGAAGTCGAGGACGATCGCTCGTTCGGCGAGCTGGATGACAGCGCTCATCACGTGCTCGACCCACAAGATGGCCGTTCCGAGCTTGTCTCGGATGTTCCGAACGATCTCGACCGAGGCGGCGAGCTCCGACTCGTTGAGACCCGCCATCACCTCGTCGAGCAGCAGCACCTTGGGCTGGCCCGCAAGCGCCTTCGCCAGCTCGAGAAACCGCAGCTGATGGAGGTTCAGGCTCGAGACCGGCTGGTCGGCCCGTTCCTCCAGTCCGACGAACGCCAACGATTCCGCCGCCTGCTGTCTCGCCTCTCGCTCGGCGGCGACTCCGTGACCGACGCCGAACATGGCGCCTACGACGACGTTCTCCTGGACCGTCATGGAGCCGAACGGCAGCGGCCTCTGCACGGCCATCGCGATGCCCTTGCGCCTCACCTGATGAGCGGCAAGACCGTCGACCCTGACATCGTGCAGCCGGACGCTGCCGTGCGTCGGCCGCTCCAGACCGACGATCACTTTCAGGAGCGTGCTCTTGCCGGCCCCGTTGGGACCGACGACGGCGACGATCTCGCCGTCGTCGATCCCGAACGTGACGCCGTGGACGGCCGGGAGGCCGCCGAAGCGCTTCGTGACCGCGTCGACCTCGAGGAGCAGTCCTCGCCTCCGCTACGACCCTGGGCGATACGGAGCCAGCGGCTGCGATCGGAACAGCAGCCTCGGCCACCAGTCCCCGGCGGTGTTCAACCCGCGCTCGGGTGGCGGGCCCTTGGTCAGTACGACGACCGCGAGCCGCGGGTCTCTGAGCTCGCCCCACGCCGTCCACCGCAGCGGGAACGCATACCCGGGGATGTTGAAGGTGGTGGCATGGACGTAGGCGGCGATCTTCTGCCTGTTGACTCCGACCTTGCTGATCGCCTGAGCGACGATCTTCACATACGCGTAGCCGGAGAGCGCGTCGTCCTCGAAGAACTCGTTCTGCGGGAAGGTCCTCAGGTACCGCTTCGCGAGCGTCCTGTACTCCTTGCCCAGCGGCCCGCACTTGTAGTCGAACCAGCGGCCGTACGCCGCCGATCCGGCGGCCTTCGCAACGGGGTTGAACGGCTGGAACGCAGCCAGCACGGGCGCCTTCATCCCGAGCTGCCCGGACTGGGCCAGGATCGTGGGCGCCCCGGGGGGATGGCCCGTCGCCACGATCAGCGGCACGTCGCCCAGCTCACGCAGGTACGGCGTGAAGTTTGTCGCCGTCACCGGCGCAACCTGGAAGTTGACCCTGATGTTCGGCGCCGCCTTCACAGCCTCCTCGAGGGACGACTTGAACGACTGACCCCACGCGTAGTCGGCGATGATCGCGCCCATGCTCCTGAGCCCGCGCCGCTGCGCAAACTGGATGACGGCCTTAGCCACCGTGGCACCGGCGGGCAGACAGGTGCGGAACGTGTAGCGGCTGTTCAGCGTCAGGATCTCGTTCGCGCCCGCCTTCACGAGGAACAGCGGCACCTTCCCCTCCTCGGCGAGCCGCGTGGTCGCCAGCGCGATGGGGCTGCCGATGATGCCCCCGACCGTAACGACGCCCTCCTGCTCGGTCAGCCTCCTGAAGCCGTCGATGCCCGCGTTCGTGTTCGTGGACTGGTCGTCCGCGACGACGAGGTTGAGCAGTCGCCCCTGCCCGCGCCCCTTCACGCCGCCCGACCTGTTGATCTCGTTCACCGCAAGGGCCATCCCGGAGCGCGCCTGGATGCCCCAGGCCGGAAATGCGCCCGTAAGCGGCACGAGCGCGCCGATCTTGATCGGGCTCCTCTGAGCCGAGCCGCTCGGCCCGCCATACGCGCTCGACCCGCTCAACGCGGCGGTGAGCATCGCTACCGCGCCCACGGCCGCAATCAACCGAAACCGCTTCACCGACCTCCTCCTTCCGTCAAGCCTGCCACCGACCAGGCGTGCCGCCGAGGAGAGACGCTCCTCCCCGACGGCCGGTTTAGCAACCCGCGAACTACCCTCCGACGCCTCCGACGGCGCACCTCCCGGTACGGCGCCCGAACCGCGAACACTCCCCAGACAGCTCGGCGAGCGCGTCGCGAGGACATCGCCGCATGTATACAACACCCGCTGAGCAGCGTCCAGCAATCCGCTCCCCGCGGCGGAAGTGTTCGGCGTTTGCATACAAGCGCTGTAGGCTCCCCTTCTCGTCGGCGACGAAGGACGTCAAGTGTGACGATTGCGAGCGGCCCAATCGACCCGGAGGAGGCCGTATCGACGATCCGCTCGGGCGACACGGTCATGGTCGGCGGCTTCGGCCTCGTCGGCGCGCCATTGACGCTGATCGACGCCCTCGTCGAGAGCTCGGACGCCGACGAGCTGACAGTCGTCTCGAACAACATCGGCGAGCCCGGCAGAGGGCTCGGCAAGCTATTGCGCCAGGGCCGGATCAAGCGCGGCATCTCGTCCTACTTCACGTCGAACCCGGAAGCGGTCGCCGCGGTGAACGCCGGCGAGATCGAGGCGACGCTGGTGCCGCAGGGAACGTTCGCCGAGGCGATCCGCGCGGCCGGAGCCGGGATCGCCGGCTTCCTCACGCCGGTCGGCGCCGGGACCCAGCTCGCAGCGGGCAAGGAGGAACGCCTCATCGACGGCGTCCCGCACGTGCTCGAGAAGCCGATTCACGCGGACGTCGCACTCGTCTATGCGGCGCGTGGCGACGAGCTCGGCAACCTCTGGTACCGGCGCACGGCGCGCAACTTCAACCCGTTGATGGCGACGGCCGCAGGGGTGACAATCGCCGAGGTGGGAGAGATCGTGCCAGCGGGCGAGCTCGAGCCGGAGTCGATCCATACGCCGCACCTGTACGTCGACGAGTTGGTGCTCTCGCGATGACCAGCGACGTCAAGACGTCGATCGCGGCCCGCGCCGCGCAGGAGTTGCGGCCCGGCGAGATCGTCAACCTCGGCATCGGAATCCCGAACCTCGTTCCCGGCCTGTTCGGCGACGACACGAAGATCGTCCTGCACACGGAGAACGGTCTCCTGGGTGTCGGGCCGCGCCCGGGCGAGGGCGAGCTCGACCCCGATCTCATCGACGCGGCGAAGCGGCCGGTGACCGCGCTCCCCGGCGCCGCGTACTTCGACAGCGCGCAGAGCTTCGCGATGATCCGCGGCGGCCACGTCGACGTCGCCGTGCTCGGAGCCCTCCAGGTCTCGATCTCCGGCGACATCGCGAACTGGGCCGTGCCGGGAAAGGACGTCCTGGGCGTGGGCGGCGCCATGGATCTCGTCGTCGGCGCGCGCCGCGTGATCGTCACCATGACCGCGACGTCGTCGACGGCCGAGCCGAAGGTCGTCTCCGAGTGCACGTACCCGCTCACGGCGCGCGGCGCTGCCGACGTCGTCGTCACCGAGCTCTCCGTCTTCCGGCTCAGGAACGGGGCGCTCGTCCTCACCGAGCTACTCGGCGACACAACCGTGGAGCAGGTGCGGACCGTGACCGGTGCCTCCTTCGACGTCGACCTGGAGGATCGCCGTGCAGCCTGAGACCGCGTTCGCCCGTATCCCGGACACCGCGTTGACCGAGACCGACCCGCCGCTCCTCTACCCGGACTACGTCAGCACGCGCCTGCGGGCGCCGAGGAACCCGCTCGTGGTCGTGCCGTCCTCGCTCTCGGAGCTGACGGGCCCGATCTACGGCGACCGTCCGCTCTCCGAGACCGATGCAGATCTCACACGCCAGCACGCAGGAGAACCCCTGGGGCAGAGGATGATCGTCACGGGACAGGTTTTCGGCTCGGAGGGAAAGCCGCTCGCCGGACAGCTCGTCGAGATCTGGCAGGCGAACGCCGCCGGCCGCTACAACCACGTGGTCGACAACTGGGACGCGCCGCTCGACCCGAACTTCACCGGGGGCGGACGCTGCCTCACCGACGACGACGGCACGTACCAGTTCGTGACGGTGATGCCGGGCGCATATCCGTGGGGAAACCACCCGAACGCCTGGCGACCACGGCACATCCACTTTTCGCTCTTCGGCCGCGCCTTCCCCGACCGGCTCGTCACGCAGATGTACTTTCCGGGCGATCCGCTCTTCCCGTTCGACCCCATCTTCAACTCCATCCGCGACGAGCGGGCCCGTGAGCGGCTCGTCTCGACGTTCGAGATGGAGCTGACGAGGCCGGATTGGGCGCTCGGGTTTCGCTTCGACATCGTGCTCGGCGGACGCGAGGCCACGCCTCTCGAAGAGCCCCACGATGACTGACATCGGGCTGACACCCTCCCAGACGGCCGGGCCGTTCCTGGAGATCGGCCTGATCGCCGGACCCGTCACGAACCGGCTCGTCGGCGAGTCCGACTCCCGCGCGATCCGTATTCAGGGCTTCCTTCTCGACGGCGCCGGCGACCCGGTGACGGACGGCATGGTCGAGATCTGGCAGGCGAATGCGGCCGGCCGCTACACGCACCCGGCCGACGACCGTGAGGAGATCCCGCTCGAGGACGGATTCTGGGGCTTCGGCCGCTCGGACACCGCCGACGACGGCCGCTTCGAGTTCCTCACGGTGAAGCCCGGACGGGTACCGTGGGTCGACGGTCGGCTGCAGGCTCCGCACCTCCTCGTCGGGATCTTCGCTCGTGGTCTTCTGAAGCGGGTCGCGACCCGCATGTACTTCCCCGGCGAGGAGACCGCGAATGGGGAGGACCCCGTGCTCGCGGGACTCGACCCGGAGGAGCGCGCAACCCTCGTCGCGCGCGAAGAGGACGGCGCACTCCGCTTCGACATCGTCCTCCAGGGCGCCGGCGAGACGACGTTCTTCGCGGTGTGACACCGTTCTCGGCCATCTTCGTGCCGCGGGAGCTGCGAGAGGCGGTCTCGGATCGCGCGTGGCTGCAGGGGATGCTCGACGCAGAGCACGCCCTCGCGAGGGCGGGCGCATCAGTCGGTCTCGTCCCGGAGGCGGCCGCTGCTCGGATCGGAGAGGTCTGCCGCGCCGAGCTCTACGACACGGCGCGCCTCGCAGAGGACGGCCGCGCCGTCGGAAACCCTGCGGAGCCCCTCGTCCGCGAGCTCCGCACTGCGGTCGGCGACGAGGCAGCCGAATACGTCCATCTGGGCGCGACCAGCCAGGACATCGTCGACACGGCCGCGATGCTCGTCTCCCGTCGCGCCGTCGCGCTCTTGCTCGCGGATCTCGACCGGCTCGCCGACGGGTGCGCCGAGCTCGCCCGTGCCCACCGCTCGACTCCGATCGCGGCCCGTACCCTGCTCCAGCAGGCGGTACCGACGACGTTCGGTCTCAAGGCGGCGGGCTGGCTCGTCTCGGTGTTCGAGGCGCGACGGCGTCTCGCAGCCGTGCGGGACGAGCGGCTCGCAGCGCAGCTCGGCGGTGCCGCAGGAACACTCGCCGCGATCGGGGACAAGGCGCTCGAGATCGTCGGCCTGTACGCGCAGGATCTCGAGCTCCAGGACCCGGTCGTCCCCTGGCACGCGAACCGCCAGCGCGTCGCGGAGCTCGGCGCGGCGCTGGACGCGGCCGCGGGGGCGGCCGCGAAGATCGGACGTGACATCACGCTGCTGGCGCAGACCGAAGTGGGCGAGGTGGCGGAATCGTCGGACGGCGGCTCCTCGACACTGCCCCAGAAGCGCAACCCCGTCCGCTCCACCCTCGCAGTGGCGTGCGCGCGCCTCGCGAACGCGCACGCGGGCGTCCTGCTCGGCGAGCTCGCTCACGAGCACGAGCGCGCGGCGGGCGGCTGGCACGCCGAGTGGGAGGCACTGTCCGGCGCCCTCGCGTTCACCGGCGGCTCAGCGGCGGCCGCAGCGGACGCCGTCGCCGGCCTCGAGATCGATGCGGAGCGGATGCGAGCGAACCTCGAGGCGAGCGGCGGCCTCGTCCTCGCTGAGCGCATCTCGTTCGCCCTCACCCCCCGCCTGGGCCGCAGCGAGGCACACGAGGTGGTCGCCGAGGCCGCGCGGGCCGACTCGTTCCGCGAGGCGCTCCTCGCCGACGAGCGGACGGGTCTCTCCGCCGAGGAGCTGGATGCGCTCCTCGACCCGACGGGCTATCTCGGCGCGGCCGAGGTGCTCGTCGACCGTGCGCTCGCCGAGTACAGGGCAGGTCTGGAATGAGTCTTTCCCACCGACTCCACGGTCCTGCGCGGGCACCTGTCCTCGTGCTCTCGAACTCGCTCGGCACCACACAGGACATGTGGGGCCGGCAGCTCCCCGCGTTGGCCGAGCGCTTCCGCGTCCTCACGTACGACCATCCCGGCCACGGCGCGTCCGAGCTCCCCGAGCAGCAGTGTACGGTCGAGGGGTTCGCACACGGTCTGCTCGGGCTCCTCGACGAGCTCGCGCTCGACCGTGTCTCGGTCTGCGGCGCCTCGCTCGGCGGGATGGTCGGGATGGCGCTCGCGCTCGAGTCACCGGAACGCGTCGAGCGGCTCGTCCTCGCCTGCACCTCCGCACACCTCGGGCCGCGCGAGCAATGGGACGAACGGGCACGAGTCGTCCGCGCCGAAGGGGTTGACGCGATCGCGGACACTATCCTCGGACGCTGGTTCACGCCGGAGCTCGCGCGGGACGAGCCCGAGACCGTCGCGAGCTTCCGGGCGATGCTCGCTGCGACGCCACCGGAGGGGTACGCGCGGTGCTGCGAGGCCGTCGCGGCGTGGGACGCCCGTGGGCGCATCTCCGCGATCACGGCGCCGGTGCTCGTCCTCGCCGGAGCCGACGATCCGGCAACCCCGGTCGAGCACGCCGAGCTCATCGCATCCCGGATTCCGGGCGCGCGACTTCACGTCCTCGAGCGTGCGGCCCACCTCGCGAACGTCGAGCGTGCGGGGGCGTTCACCGGCGCCGTGCTCGAGCATCTCGGACAGGAGGTAACAGTGTGAGCGACGAGGGGATGAAGACGAGGCGCGAGGTGCTCGGGGACGAGCACGTGGACCGCGCGATCGCGGACGCCACCCACTTCACGGCCGATTTCCAGGATCTCATCACCCGCTACGCCTGGGGTGAGATCTGGTCACGCCCCGGCCTCGACCTCCGCACGCGGAGCTGCATCACGATCACCGCGCTCGTGGCGACCGGCCGGGAACACGAGCTCGCGATGCACGTCCGCGCCGGGCTTCGCATCGGGCTCACCCCGGACGAGATCAAAGAGGTCCTGCTTCAGTGCGCCATCTACTGCGGTGTCCCCGCGGCCAACGGAGCGTTCGCGATCGCCCAACGGGTCCTCGAGGAGGAAGGCGGAGAGTGAACCGCACGCGCACGCAGGTGGGCATCGTCGGCGCCGGCCCAGCGGGACTCACGCTCGGCCACCTCCTCCACCTGGAGGGCATCGACACGGTGATCCTCGAGGACCGGAGCCGCGAGTACGTCGAAGCGCGTATTCGTGCAGGCGTGATCGAGCAAGGAATCGTCGACCTCCTGATCGAGACGGGCGCCGGAGAGCGCCTCCGGCGTGAGGGCCTCGCCCACCACGGCATCGAGCTGCAGTTCGCGGGTGAGCGGCACCGGATCCCGCTCAGCGACCTGGCCGACGGCCGTGCCATCGTCATCTACGGCCAGACCGAGCTCGTCAAGGATCTGATCCGTCTTCGGCTCGAGACCGGTCGACCCCTCCACTTCGAGGTGGCGGACGTCTCGGTGCAGGACATCGAGTCCGAGCGCCCACTGATCCGGTACCGGCAGGAGGGCAGCGACGAGGAGCTCGAGTGTGACGTGATCGCGGGCTGCGACGGGTTCCACGGGACCTGCCGCCCGAGCATTCCGGCAGGCGTGCTGTCCGAGTTCTCACGCGAGTACCCGTTCGGCTGGCTCGGGATCCTCGCGGCGGTCGCGCCCTCGAACGACGAGCTCGTCTACTGCCACCACGAGCGCGGGTTCGCGCTTCTGAGCCTCCGCTCTCCGGAGCTCAGTCGCCTCTACCTGCAGTGCCGTCCCGACGAGGACCTGGCGGAGTGGCCCGACGATCGCATCTGGGAGGAGCTGCAGACGAGGCTCGGCCTCGAGGGTTGGACGCTCGCCGAAGGACCGATTCTCGAGAAGGGGGTCACCGGCATGCGCAGCTACGTCTGCGAGCCGATGCGTTGCGGGCGCCTGTTTCTCGCCGGGGACGCCGCGCACATCGTGCCGCCCACCGGCGCGAAGGGGCTCAACCTCGCGCTCCACGACGTGCAGGTGCTGGCCGAGGCGCTCGTGGACTGGTTCCGGGCCGGCAGCACGACCGGTCTCGACGCCTACTCCGACACCTGCCTGCGGCGCGTCTGGCGGGCCGAGCACTTCTCCTGGTGGATGACGCACATGCTCCACCGTCCGGAGGACCAGGACTCGTTCGACCTCATGCTCCAGCTCTCTCAGCTGCGCTACGTGACGACCTCCCACGCCGCCGCCAGGTCGCTCGCCGAGAACTACGTCGGTCTCGAGATCGTCTAGACGGCCGACACGCGGTCTCGGATCGCGCGGTCTCGGCACGGACTACCGGAGATCGTCGACGATGTAGTGCTCCGATGTGTCGAGGGTCGGATCGCCGGGCCGAAGGTGCATCGCGACTCCGATCTGCTCGATGCGAAAGCCGCGGACGAGCAGGCGTCGATAGGCATCGAGACGACCGGTGTTGACGCCCGCGACGAGACGCTCCAGCGCAGCGTCGGCTGCAAACCGCTCGCATGCGTCGAGCAGTCGCTCGAACCGGTCGGCCGCGCCCGCGCCGGGACGAACTGCCGCGACCTTGACGTAGCAGGTACCGCTTCCCGCTTCACTTCCGGCCCCGCAGTGACAGACGGCCACGCCGTCCAAGCCGTCGTCACCAGGTAGCAGGAGCGTGTCGCCGATCCGCTGCGTGGCCGCAGCGACGATCTCGCGCTCGAGGTCGAGACCGCGAAAGACCGCGTCCGTGAGCCGGCGAATCTCGTCGAGCAGCCCGGCACGTCCGTTCGCGATCTCCCCCGATGCGAGCGTGTACGAGCCGTTGGCGCTCGCGGCGATCGGCTTGGCGGCCACCACGGCGAGGCTGCCCGGCCAGAAACCGTGTCTCTGATAGAGGCCGATGTGCTTCGGGCTCGACGCGAAGGTGAAGAGCCCCGCCTGCCTCACTCCCCACCGTCCGAACGACTCCAGGACCGGCTGGAGCAACAGGCTCGCGATACCACGACCCCAGAGCTCGGGGTGGACGGTGAGCGGGCCGACGAAGGCGAACGTACCCCAGCGGGCCGCGAACACCGATCCCACCACGCTGCCGTCGACCGCGGCTACCCAGGCACAGTCCGGCGCGGCCAGAAACCGTGTCCGTACGTAATCCCGGTCTCCGAACGCCGCGGCGGGATCGGGTAGACCACGAACCGTGCCGAACGCCAGTCGCAGGACCCGATCGGCGGAGTCGAGATCGTCGGCGAGCAGCGGTCTGACGCGGACCCCTCGCTCAGAGGAGCGGACGCCGTCCTCGACGGACATTCCGTAACCCTCGCACATGCCGCGGCAGGGATCTGCCGCTCCTGGGGACCTGGAACGGAGCGCCGGGGCGGTGCCGGCGCTAGGTCGCGGCCTTCGACGAGGGCGCAGAGCGGCTAGAAGATCTCGGGGCACCAG
>JBOHBB010000017.1:0-4922 GCA_050698135.1 Gaiellaceae bacterium | reverse complement strand
CGACTTCACGTGGGAGCGCACGGACAAGGCCGACGCCCTCCGCGCGGCGGCGGGCGTTCTCGCGGAGACGACGGCATAGACGCGCCGAAGGCCCGCGTCGCAGGCCTTCGGATGGAGGGCTCCACGGAGGGAGGAGCGAATGCGCTTCCGTCATGAAAGCGGCCGCCCGTAAGAGGGCGATGAGAGCTGTTTAAGAGTTGTGTAAGAGACACGGAGGGCCCGTCGAGCGGGCCCTCCGTGCGGTCCCGGCGCCTGTGACGAGCCCTACCTCGCCGGGAACGTCCTCTGCGCGAGACGGGCCGCGGCCTGCTCGAGCCGCTCGAGCGCCCGGTCCGCGCGGGCCTGGGTGATGCGACCCGACGTGACAGCCCGTGCGAGCCTCTCCTTCGCAGGCGCGATCATCGCGTCCTCGAGGGCGTCGACGGCCTTGCCCTGCGTCTGCGCGAGCGCTGCGAGCGAGGTCCCGGGAAGCTGGGCCCGCAGCTCTCGGGCGCTCAGGCCGAGGAACCCGGCCGCGGCACGCAGCATCCGGCGCTTCGCGACCTGCGCGTGGACGCCGAGGGGCCGGCAGATCGCGCCCTGCGCGATCCGCTCCTTCAGCTTCGCCGCGCGCGCTGCGGAGATGCGCCCGTTCGCGAGCGCGGCGTCGACGCGTGCCGTCATCCTCGCCTTGATCACGTCGACCGACACGCCTCGCTTCTCCGCAAGCTCCGCGAGGCGTGCCTCGCACCGTGCGGCGCGGTCTCCAGCGTCCTGCGCCGCGAGCGCGGACCCGCCTCCGACGAGAAGGGCGGCTCCACCTGCGAGCGCGGCCAGGACAGTGCGACTCGATCTCATGCTTCCCGTTCTCCTTTCGGTCTCCCCCGTTGCGGCGACATCGTCTCACCCGGACGTGAGGACGGGGCAAGCGCCCGTTGAGGTTTCCGTAAAGGACTACCTACGCGGCGGCGCGGACGTAGATCCCGTCCGCGGCCTTCTCCGTGATCGGGCGCTCGGCGCCGTCGAGGACGATCGTGAGCTGCCCGGCAGCTTTCTGGGCCCCGCGTACCGTCACCTGCGTCCCGGGGACGAGCCCCTCGTCGTAGAACCAGTGCAGGAGCTCTCCGTCGTGCTCGGCGAGCCGGACGATCTCGGCGTCGCGGCCGGGCGCGAGCTCGGCCAGCGAGAGGAGCTCCGCGTTCTCCGCCTGCTCGAACTCCGTGTCGACCGGCCACCCGTGCGGGCAGCGGTCGGGGTGGTCGAGGCGCACGTTGATGCGCTCGATCATGTCGTCGGTGAACGTGTCGCCGAGCTCGTCCGCGTGGACGTGCGACTCGGCCGCCGTGTAGCCCATGAAGTCGGTGAGGAAGCGCTCGATGAGCCGGTGCTTGCGCACGACGCGCTTCGCGCGCTCCGCGCCTTCCGCGGTCAGGATGGCCTCTTTCTGCTCGCCGCGCTCGACGAGCCCGTCCGCCTCCAGGCGCTTCAGCATCTCTCCGGCGGACGCCCGCGATACTCCGAGCATCTCCGCGACGCGCGAGGCGATGGCGGTGGCGCCCGTCGCCGGCCGGTACTCGCCGATCGGGAAGGCGAGGAAGTAGATCGTCTCCAGGTACTCGTCGACGCTGTGGCCGTGTGGCTGCGCCATCACCAGGACTCTAGCCGGAGGCGCCCGACTCGAATCTCCGCTCGGAGGACACGAGGTAGAGGACGGGCGCCGAGATCGCGATCAGCACGAGCGCCGGCACTGCCGCCCGCGAGTACGCGCCGACCTGTGTCAGCGTCCAGATCTCGGTCGCCAGGGTGTCGAAGCCGATGGGTCGAAGGAGAAGCGTCGCCGGCAGCTCCTTCATCGCCGACAGGAAGACGAGAGCGGCGCCGGCGAGGATGCCCGGGCGCACGAGCGGGAGCGTGACGAGGGCGATCGACCGCAGCGGCCCCAGGCCGAGGCTGCGCGCCGCCTCGTCGTGGCGCGGGCTGACCGTCTCGAGCGCCGACTCGACGCCCGAGAGCCCCTGCGGGAAGAACCGCACGACGTACGCGAAGACGAGGAGCGCGAGCGTCTGGTACACGGGCGACGCGTAGCGGGCGGCGAAGAACACGAGCGAGAGGGCGATCACGAGACCGGGCAGCGCGTTGCCCGCGTACGAGAGCCGCTCCAGCACGCGCCCGGCCGGGGACGGGTACCGGAGCGCGAGGATCGCGACGGGGAGCGCGGCGAGGACCGCGGCGCCCGCGGCGAGCGCGGATGCGACGAGTGAGTGGAAGGCCTCGGACCAGGGCACGCCGAGCGCGCGCTCGTTCGCGATCCCGCGGCTCAGCCAGTAGCCGAGGACCGCGGTGGGGAGGACGAGGAAGAGCCCGACGACGGCCGAGCAGAAGACGAGCGCGGGCGCGCGCCAGCGGCCGAGGCGCACGAGCGGCTGCGGACGCCTCGTTCCCGGCCCCGAGCGATAGAGGCGCCCCCGTCGCCGCAGTCGGTACTCGACGGCGAGCGCGATGCCGCTGAGCGCCACGAGCAGCAGCGCGAGCGTCGCGGCGGGGGCGCGGTCGAAGAGGCTCTTGTACTGGATGTAGATCGCCCGCGTCAGGGTGTCGTAGTTCATCAGGGACACGACGCCGAAGTCCGAGAGCGTGTAGAGGACGACGAGGAGCGCGCCGAGGCCGATCGCCGGGCGCAAGGCAGGGAGGGTGACGCGGAGAAACGTGTGCCTGCCGGAGCTGCCGAGGCCGCGTGCGGCTTCCTCGAGCGCCGGGTCGAGCGTGCGCAACGCGGACTGAGCGAGCAGGAAGACGTACGGGTACGTCGCCAGGGTGAGCGCGACGAGCGACCCCCAGTACCCCTCGACCTCGGGGAGGCGCTCGGTGCCGAGCGCGTCGGACAGGAGACCACGCTCGCCGAAGAAGCCGAGCAGGCAGAACGCGGCGACGTAGCTCGGAATCACGAGCGGCAGAGCGGCGGCCGTCGCCCAGGCTCGCCTCGCCGGGAGATCGGTCCGCGTCACGAGCCAGGCGAGCGGAACTCCGATGACGACGGAGCTCGTGACGACACCGACCGCGAGCAGGAGCGTGTTCCAGACGAGGCGCCACGTCGTCGTCTCGCCGAGGATGTCGAGCACCTGGCCGCCGCCCGCGACCCGGGCAACGAGGTACGCGAGCGGCAGCAGGAGGAGCGCGACGACGACGCTCGCCGTCAGGACGAGCGGGAGCGGGGCGCGCTTCCCCGCTCCGCGGCTCACGTCAGGTAGCCGGTCTCTCGCAGTATCTCGATCGTCGCCTCGTGCTCGGCGCCGAAGCTCGTCAGGTCGACGTCGGGGCCCTCGAGCGTCGAGAGCGGCGGAAGCCCGGGCTTGGCGTCGATCCCTTCGACGAGCGGGTACTCGGCCTCCTCGGCCTCGTCCACGTAGAACCTCTGCCCCTCGTCGGAGAGCAGGTACTCGACGAACCGCTCTGCGTCGTCCTGCTGATCCGAGCTCGAGAGCACGCCGGCGCCGGCCACGCTGACGAGTGCGCCGGGATCTCCGGCAGCGAGGAAGTGGTTGGCGATCGGCGCGTCCGGCTGCTCCTCCCGCACGAGGTAGAGGTAGTAGTGGTTCACGAGGCCGAGGTCGATCTCACCGGAGGCGGCCGCTTCCACGATCGGCGTGTTCTTCTCGTAGATCTTCGGGTGGAGGTCCTGAAGGTCGTTCAGCCACGCCCGCGTCGGCTCGTCACCCTCGGAGAGCCGCATCGCGGTCACGAACGCCTGGAACGACGCGTTCGTGGGCGCGATCCCGATGCGCCCGTCCCACCGCTCGTCGATCAGGTCGAGCACCGAGTCCGGGACCTCGTTCTCGGACAGCGCGTCCGTGTTGTAGACGAGGACCCGCGATCGCCCGGACGTGCCCGTCCAGCGCCCGTCGCCGTCTCGGAAGCGGCTCTCGACCCGGCCGAGGACGTCCGACGGCAAGGCCGAGAGCTGGCTCTCCACGGCGCCGAGGGAGCCGGGGTCCTGCGCAAAGAAGACGTCCGCGGGCGAGTTCCCGCCCTCCTCGGCGATGGTGGCGGCGAGCTCAGCGCTGTCTCCGTAGCGCACCTCGACGTCGATCCCGGTCTCCTCGGTGAACATCTCGAAGAGCGGGGCGACGAGCTCCTCCTCGCGACCCGAGTACACGGTCAGCGTGTCGTCGGACCCGCCGCATCCGGTTGCGGCGACGATCGCCGCGATCAGCATGCCGAGCACTCCGATCCACCTCATCGAGCGTAAACCTCCATGTAAGGGCTGCCTTATTCCTGATGGAAGGAAGACCCTACAAGGATCAGATCACGAGAGCACGGGCACGCGGCCCTCGTGCAGGCGGATCGAGACGCGCGCGCCGAGTGGAACGACCTCGGTCGACGGGCGTTGGGAGACGAGCTCGATGCCGTCGATGCGGACGCGGTAGAAGACGTCATGGCCGCGGAACTCGCGGGCGACGACCTCGGCCTCGCCTGCGGGATCGCACTCGAGCTCGAGCAGCTCGGGGCGAACGAGGACTCTCGCGGACCCGTCGGCCGACGCGCCGTTCGCGGGGAACGCGCCGAGGGCCGTCTGGACGAGGCCGCGGACGACGCGGCCCGCGAGGACGTTCCCGGCACCGACGAACTCGGCGGCCCAGCGCGAGACGGGGGAGAAGTAGAGCTCCTCCGAGGTCCCCTCCTGCACGATCCGGCCGTCGCGCATGAGAGCGATCCGGTCGGCGAGGGAGAACGCCTCCTCACGGTCGTGCGTCACGAGGACGACCGTGACGCCGAGCGGGCGGACGACCTCGACGACCTCCGCGCGGAGCGACTCCCGTAGGAACGGGTCGACGTTCGACCACGGCTCGTCGAGGAGCACGAGCTCGGGCGCCGGGGCGAGCGCGCGGGCGAGGGCGACACGCTGCTGCTGGCCACCGGAGAGCTCGTGGGGGTACCTCCGGCCG
>JBOHBB010000016.1:0-13588 GCA_050698135.1 Gaiellaceae bacterium | reverse complement strand
GCCGCGGACAGCGCGGCGATCGCGTGCGGCAACCGCGTATCGGTCGGGTTCGCCGCTCCGGTCACCGGGCCAGCGGGCCCGCTCGGGCAGCAGATGGCGAGGTGGGGCAAGTTCGCGGAGACGCGTTGGAATCGAGCGCACAAGCTCGACATCCGGCTCGTCCAGGGTGACACGCAGCTGCCCGACACCGCTCAGGCCGTGCGGGTGGCCGAGAATCTGGCGTCGAACCAGCAGGTCCTCGCGGTCGTCGGCCCGGCCGGCAGCCAGGAGGTCGAGGTCTCGACCGCGCCGTTCCGAAGGGGCGGGGTGGCGAACATCTCCGGCACCGCGACGGCTACCAAGCTGACGACGTCCGGCACCCGGCGCGGGTTCTTCTTCCGCACCGTTCCGAACGACGACCAGCAGGCGGCGCGGGCCGTCGCCTACATGCGCGGCGCGCCGCTCCGGACGTCGAGAGTCGTCGTCATCGACGCGCAGAACAGCTACAGCGTCGGCCTGTCCGACAGCGTCGAGCGGCTGTTGCGTGCCGCGGGCGCCACCGTCCAGCGCGAGTCCGTGAACGAGGCGACGATCACCGACTTCTCGTCCGTGATCACGCGGATCCCGAGCAACACGCAGGTCGTGTACATCCCGTGGCAGCTCGCGGCGAAGGCCCAGCAGTTCGGCGAGCAGCTGCGCGCATCCGGCCGGAACGCCACGCTGTTCGGCGGGGACGGTCTCTACTCTCCGGACGACTTCAAGTTGCCGGGGTCGTACGTGACCGCGTTCCCGGTGGCGCTGGGCAACCCGACGATCCGGGCGTACCAGCGTGGGCCGGGCCGGGGGAGCAGCGACCTGTTCGGGCTTCCCAGCTACGTCGCCGTCGAGATCGCCGCGCGTGCGGTCGAGAAGGCCTGCGCGAACGGCCAGGCGACGCGCGCCGAGGTGAGGCGCTTCATCAACCGGACGAACATCCCGAGGGCGCAGTCGCTGCTCGGGTTCCCGATCAGGTTCCAGCAGACCGTGAAGCTGCCGCTGGGGCCCGGGGACATGCGGACGCCGGCTGCCTACATCGTCTACCGGATCAACGCGAGCGGTCAGTTCATTAAGGTCGGCTAGTCCATCCGTCGAGCGCATGCGGCCCGCTCCGGTGGGCCGCACGCGTTTCTGAGAGGCTTCCCCGTTCCGTGGAGCTCCCACTCTTCTCGGTCCTCGACACCGTGCGCGAGCTCGGCTGGTCGGGCGCCGTCGAGCTCTTTCGCAACGGCCTCGCCCTCGGGAGCCTGTACGCGCTGATCGCGCTCGGCTACACGATGGTGTACGGGATCCTCAAGCTCCTGAACTTCGCCCACGGCGACGTGTACATGGTCGGGGCGTTCATCGGCTTCGGGGTCCTCAACGCGTTCGGAGGGTCGCCGTCGCCGACGATCGCGATCCTGCCGCTCATCGTCCTCATGTTCGTCGTGGCGATGCTCGGCTCCGGGGCGCTCGGGGTCGTGATCGAGCGCTTCGCTTATCGGCCGTTGCGGAACTCCCCTCGGCTCACGGTCCTGATCACCGCGCTCGGCGTCTCGTTCTTCCTGCAGAACAGCATGCTGCTGCTCTTCGGCGCGCAGTTCCGAAGCTACCAGTCGTTCCAGCTCGGCTCGGACAACCCCGCCGCGTTCGAGCCCGGTCCGCTCGTGGAGCCCGTCTTCACGATCGCGGGCGTCAACTTCCAGCGGATCCAGATCGCCGTGCTGGCGACGAGCGTCGCGCTGATGGTCGCGCTCACCCTGCTCGTCGCCAAGACCACGCTCGGGAAGGCGATGCGAGCGACGGCGTTCGACCACGAGGCGGCGGCGATGATGGGGATCGACGTCAACCGGGTCATCGCGGCGACGTTCTTCATCGGCTCGGTGCTGGCGGGGGCGGCGGGGGTGATGTTCGGGCTGATGTTCAGCCAGATCAACCACTTCATGGGGTTCTACGCGGGCCTCAAGGGCTTCACCGCGGCGGTCGTGGGCGGCATCGGCAGCATCCCGGGCGCGATGCTCGGCGGGATCCTCGTCGGCCTCGTCGAGTCCTACGCCCAGGGCTACCTGGGCGGCCAGTGGTCCGACATCGCCGTGTTCGCGATCCTCATCATCGTCCTGCTCGTCCGTCCGACCGGGCTCCTCGGCGCCCGCGCGATCCAGAAGGTGTGATGGGCTCCGAGAGCGACAGGCCGGATCTGCCGCGCGAGCCGGTCGAGCCGGATGGGCCGCGCGTCGGCGTCGACGAGTGGGTCGCCTCCGCGGACCGGCTCCAGGATCGCCCCACCGGCATCGCCGGGGCGCTTGGCCGAGCCGGGGAGGTGGTGACACCGCCGATCCAGCTCGCGATCTTCGCCGGGCTCGCCGCGATGGCCCCGTTCTGGCTCGGCACCGGGGACCTCTTCACCTACGGGATCTTCGTGCTCCTCTACGTCCTGCTCGGCCTCGGCCTGAACACCATCGTCGGCTTCGCGGGCCTGCTCGACCTCGGCTACGTCGCGTTCTTCGGCTTCGGCGCCTACTTCTATGCCATCCTCTCGTCCGACCACTACGGGATCCACTGGCCGGCGATCGTCACCGTGCCGCTCGTCGTCGCCACGACGGCGTTGATGGGCCTCCTGCTCGGCATCCCGTCGCGGCGTCTTCTCGGCGACTATCTGGCGATCGTGACGCTCTTCTTCGGACAGGCGTTCGTCGTGTTCGTGAACGCGACGAACCCGGTGGTCGCCGGCAGGGGCTTGACCGGCGGGCCGAACGGGATCGCCGACATCGACCCGTTGAGGTTCTTCGGCTTCGAGGCCTCGACCAGGACCCAGCAGTACTACGTGCTGCTCGTCTCGGCGGTGCTCATCCTCACGGGGCTCCACTTCCTCAGCCAGTCCCGCACCGGACGTGCGCTGCGCTCGCTGCGCGAGGACCCACTGGCGGCGGGGGCGATCGGGATCCCGGTGAACCGGCTCAAGCTCCTGGCGTTCGCGATCGGCGCGGGGATCGCGGGCTTCACCGGCTGCATCTTCGGGACCCTCCTGACCGCAGTGACCGCCGGGAACTTCGACATCCCGATCCTCATCACGATCTATGCGGTGGTCATCCTGGGAGGGTTCGGGAGCCTGAGTGGCGTGGTCCTCGGCTCACTCGTGATCACGGTCTCGTTCCAGTTCCTCGCACCCGAGAACCCGCAGAACAACGCGCGCGTGCTCTTCTACATGCTGATCGCCCTCGTCATCGTTCTCCTCGTCCGGTCGTGGTGGCGGGTCGGGCTCGTCCTCGCGGCGACGGTCGCGCTCGGAGTGGCCGTGCAGGCCGTCGTCGAGGCGGTGGCGCCGTCCTGGGCGGGCGGGCCGGTGGTCGAGGGAGGTCGTCTCGGAGACGCGATCGGGGGCTGGGTGGTCATCCCGCAGGGTCATCCGGACTTCGGGAACGTCGCCTACGTAGCGCTCGTCGTCGCCGTCCTGGCGCTGACGCAGGTCCGCCCGTCGCGCCGGATCTTCGCGCTGCCCGCGGTGGCGTACCTGGCCGCGATCGTGTGGGAGACGAGCTTCGTCCTCCAGCCTGCCGTCGCGCGCTGGATCCTCTTCGGCGCCCTTCTCGTGGTGCTCATGAACGTGCGCCCGCAGGGGCTGCTCGGGACGCCGCGCGTGGAGATCGTGTGAGCGCCGAGGGGGCACCGCTCCTCGAGCTGCGGCACGTCGCGAAGTCGTTCGGGGGGCTCCGGTCCGTCGACGACCTGGACCTCGAGGTCTGGGAGGGCGAGATCGTCAGCCTCATCGGGCCGAACGGCGCGGGGAAGACGACGGTGTTCAACCTCGTCACGGGGATCTACGCGCCCGACGAAGGGGAGATCCGTCTCGAGGGCCGCGACATCACCGGCCTGCCGCCGCACAGGATCGCGCAGCTCGGGATCGCGCGGACGTTTCAGACGCTCCGGCTCTTCCTGAACATGAGCGTGAAGGAGAACGTCATGGCGGCTGCCTACGGCCACACGAAGGCGGGCGTCCTCCGCTCCGTCCTCCGCACGCCGGGGATGCGACGCGAGGAGCGCGAGATCGAGCGGCTCGCCGAGGAGCGGCTCGGATTCTTCGGCGACCGGCTCGTCGGCTACCGCTGGCGCCAGCCGGCGTACAGCCTCTCGTACGCGAACCGGCGCCGACTCGAGATCGCGCGGGCGACCGCGGTGAACCCGAAGCTCCTCCTCCTCGCCGAGCCGGCCGCCGGGATGAACCCGGTCGAGACGCACGAGATCACCGAGCTCATCGGCCGCCTGCGCGAGGAGGGCGGCTACACGATCCTCGTCATCGAGCACGACATGCACGTCGTCGAGGGCATCTCCGACCGGGTCGTGGCGCTCGACCACGGCGAGAAGATCGCCGAGGGCGCGTTCGATCGCGTGGCGACCGACCCGCGGGTCGTCGAGGCCTACCTGGGTACCTCGGAGGCGGAGCGGAAGTGAGCACCGCTCGCCTTCGGCTCGCGTTCGCCAGCGAAATGGCGAACGGAAACCATGTTTCCTCCCGCGAAGGCCCCTTCTTCCAGAAGACGTGGGGAACCTCCCGGTTCCGCACACCCCTCCCCGCTCATGGGGGAGGGCTTCGCCCATGAACGCGAACGGCCCGGAGCCCTTCCTGCGGCTCGAGGGGGTCAACACGTACTACGGGCAGATGCACATCCTCCAGGACGTGAACCTGGAGGTGGGGGAGGGTGAGCTCGTCTGCCTGCTCGGCGGGAACGCCTCCGGGAAGTCGACGACGCTGAAGACGATCCTCGGCATCGTCTCGCCGCGCTCCGGGTCCGTCGTGCTCGGCGGCCGCGACGTGACGCGGCTCCCCACCCCGCGCCGGATCGAAGCCGGGCTCGCGATCGTCCCGGAGAACCGGCGGCTGTTCGGCCCGATGACGGTGCTCGAGAACCTCGAGCTCGGCGCCTACCTGCGGCCGCGCGCGGACCTCCGCGAGGACCTCGACCGCGTTTACACGACCTTCCCGCTGCTCGCCGAGCGCCGCAAGCAGCTCGCCGGGACGCTCTCGGGAGGGGAGCAGCAGATGGTCGCGATGGGAAGGGCGCTGATGGCGCGCCCGAAGCTCCTCCTCATGGACGAGCCGTCGATGGGCCTCGCTCCGGTCCTCGTCGAGCGGAGCTTCGAGATCATCCGGCAGGTACACGAGGCCGGAGTCGCGGTGCTCGTCGTCGAGCAGAACGCGAACATCTCGCTCTCGATCGCCGATCGTGGCTACGTGCTCTCGACGGGGCGCATCGTTCTCTCCGGGAATGCGTCCGAGCTGCTCCAGCACGAGGGGCTGCGAAAGGCATACCTCGGGCGATGAGCGTCGGCGCCGAGATTCGCCCGCGGTTCCCGATCT
Source organism: Gaiellaceae bacterium (assembly GCA_050698135.1). Lineage (GTDB taxonomy): Bacteria > Actinomycetota > Thermoleophilia > Gaiellales > Gaiellaceae > GMQP-bins7. Next base: position 8,238 of record JBOHBB010000016.1, on the reverse strand, counting down.
TCGAGCACACGACCTACGCGAACTCCTGCTCGCAGGGCGCGCTGTCGGTGGACGTGCGCGAGGCGTACGAGGACTATCTCGCCGGCTGGGACGAGCGCGGATCGGAGTGGGAGCACTGGGTCGAGCGCGCGGAGACGGCGCGCGCGGCGTTCGCGCGGCTCGTCGGCGCCGGTCCGGAGGAGATCGCCGTCACCACCTCGGTCTCACAGGCCGTCAGCGCGCTCGTGAGCGCCCTGCCCCTCGAGCGCGAGCGGAATCGGATCGTGATCTCCGAGTTCGAGTTCCCGACCGTCGGCCAGATCTCGCACGCCCAGGAGCTGCGCGGCGCGGAGGTCGTCCACGTGCCGCCCGAGCCCGACGGCCGGATCCCGCTCGAGCGCTTTGCGGAGGCGATCGACGATCGCACGGCGCTCGTCTGCTGCACTGCGATCTCGTACCGCACCGGCTACCGCCTCGACGTCGCGGAGGTGGCGCGGCTCGCGCACGAGCAGGGAGCGCTCTGCCTCGCCGACTCGTACCAGGCCGCGGGTGCGATCCCGCTCGACGTCGGCGGGCTCGGGGTCGACCTGCTCACCGCCGGGACGGTGAAGTACCTCCTCGGGTCGTCAGGCCTCGCGTTCATGTACGTGACGCGCGAGCTTCACGAGCTGCTGCTGCCGACCCAGACCGGCTGGTTCGCGGACGAGGACATCTTCGAGATGGACATCTCGGACTACTCACCCGCGTCGACCGCGCGACGGTTCGACGCAGGCACGCCACCCGTCCCGAACATCTTCGCGGGCCTCGCCGGGATGGGCATCGTCGAGCGAGCCGGCGTCGGCGCGATCGAGTCGCACGTGCGCGGGCTCGTCGACCGGCTGCTCGCCGGGCTCGACGAGATCGGCGCGAGCGTCGCCACGCCGAGGGGCGACCGCGAGCGTGGCCCGCTGGTCTGCGTGACCTCGACCGACGCCCACGCGCTCGTCGACGCTCTCGCGCGCGAGCGCATCGTCACCTCGGAGCGTGACTCGAACCTGCGGATCTCGCTCCACCTCTACAACGTCGAGGAGGACGTCGACCGCATCCTCGACGCGCTGCGCGGACGTCGCGAGCTGCTCGGTCCGCCATGGTCTTGAGCGTTTCTTGAGCCGCGACGTGCATCCGTAGCGGGTACGGATGCACGAACACTGCTCCCACTCGTACGCTCGGCCTGTCGAGGAGAGGAACTCGGCGTGACCGATCGGCCCCGGAGCTACGGGCTCGAGGCCCGGCTCGACCGGCTCGAGCGCGACCTCGCTCGGCTCGGAGCCGAGCTCGCGGAGGTCCGCGCGCTCGTGTCCGCCGACGTCGCCGCGACGGCGCCTGCTCCGCCGCCTGCGCCGGTCGAGGCTCCTCGCGTAGAAGTGCCGCGCGAGCCGGTCCCTGCCGCTGCCCCTCCGCCGGTCATCGCGCTCCACCCGCCCGAGCCCACGCCGCTCCGCGAGCCTGCACAGGCACCTCCGCCTCCGCCCCCTCCGCCGCCGAGGCGCACGCTCGGTGAGCTCGCACGGGAGTGGGATCTCGTCGGCCCCCGCGGCTTCGCGATCGTCGGCGGTGCCGTCATGGCGCTCGGCATCGGCTTCTTCTTCGTGCTCGCCGCGAATCGCGGCTGGATCGACGAGCGGGCCCGCGTGGCACTCGGGGCGGCCGCATCCGCTCTCGTCTTCGGTGCGGGGCTCCTGCTTCGCGCACGGTATGGCCAGTACTGGTCGGCGCTCGCCGCCGTTGGGGCGGGGATCGCCGGGGCTTACGCGACCCTGGCGGCTGCGGCCGCGCGCTACGACCTCGTGCCAGACGCGCTCGCGCTCCCACTCGCGGGTGTGATCGCCGCCGTCGCGACCGTCGTCGCGATCCGCTGGGCGTCCCAGGTCATCGCCGGGATCGGCCTCCTCGGAGCGGCGCTCGCGCCTGCACTCCAGGCGATCGACACCGACATGACGTGGGAGTCCGCGGCCTTCGCGGTGATCGTCCTCGTCGCGGCCGGCGTCGTCGCGGTCCCCCACCGCTGGCACGAGCTCCTCGTCGCCACGTCGGTGATCGTCGGCGCGCAGGTGGAATGGCTCGCTGCCGAGCCGCCGCCGGTGAGCGCGGGAACGATCGTCGTCGCGGCCGCGTTCGTCCTCTGCCTGCTCGGAGTCGCGGTCGGGAGGCAGCTGGTCTCGAGCGAGGTCGAGGTCGATCCGCTGGCGCTCGGGTACGCGGTCGCCTCGTTCGGGGTCACGCTCGTCTTCTCGATCCAGCTCCTCGACGAGCGCTCGGACCGCGGCATCGCGCTCCTTGTGGCCGCGCTGGCCTGGGCCGTCGTCTTCGCGACGCTCCACCGGCTGCGGAACCGCGACCTCGCCGCCGTCGTCGGGCTGTCCGCGCTCGCGCTCGCGGCGGTCGGGACTGCGGACCTCATCTCCGACGCCGCGCTGACCATCGCCTGGGCGGCGGAGGCGATCCTGCTCGCGGCGGTCGCGCGGCGGCTGCGCGACGCGCGGCTGCAGACGATGAGCATCTCGTACGCGGCCCTTGCGACGGCACACGCCCTCGTGACCGTTGCCCGACCCACGTTCCTCTTCGACGAGGGGGCCGACCACCTTCCCGCCGTGCTCCCGCTCGCGGCGGCGTCGTTCGCATTCTTCGCCTGCTGGGCCCTCGTCCCGACCGCGTACGTCGCCCGCACCGAGGCCGGTCTGCTCTCGTTCGTGGCCGGTCTCCGCAAGGCGCTCGAGGACACGCGGCAAGGGCTCCGCGAGACGGAGGCGGTCGCGGGGTCGGCCCTGGCGACGCTTGCTGTGTGCTTCGCCCTGGTCTCCGCCTCCTTCGAATGGGGGCACGTGCTGGCGACGGCGGTGGCCGCGGCGGTCGGCGCCGTGCTCCTTGGGGTGGCCGGGCGGCTCCGCACCGACGGCCTCGCCGCCGCCGCCCTCACCTGGCTCGGGGTCGTGCTCGTCGTGGCGCTCGCGTACGAGGTCGGGCACTTCTACGACGACGCGACGGGCCTCTCGACGGGTGGGTGGTCGGTACTGGCGGCCGGCGCAGGCATCCTCGGCGGCGCGTACGCGCACCGTCTCGCGTCGCCCGCGACCCCGGCCCGCGAGGCCGTCTTCGGCGTCAGCGCCGGCGTCGCGGCACTCGCGGCGGCGCTCGGTGTCGCCTTCCTGACGGCCGATGTCCGGTCCGGCGGGCTCGGCCTGCTCGGCGTCGCCGTCGTCTACGCCGTCCTCGCCGCCACGATCTTCACCCGCGCGACCTACCGCAACGCCTCGACGGTGCTGTGGTCGCTCTCCCTCGCGTTCCTCGTCGGCGCGGAGTCGCTCCTCGTCACGGACTCGGTCTGGAGAGCGGTCGTCGTCGCGGCGACCGCGCTCGGTGTCGGCGCGCTCGCCGCGCCGCTTCGCGAGTCGCGGCTCTGGCTCGCCGGGGGCCTGCTCGGTGTCGGCACCTCCGTTGTCGTCTTCCTCGGCCAAGCTCAGCCCTGGCTCGGGGAGGGGGAGATCGAAGCCCGAATGGCGATTGCCTCGGCCGCCTCCGCGATCGCGCTGCTCGGCCTCGCCGCGCTCGCCTGGGGCGAGGAGGAGCGGCGCGACCTCACGACGGTGCTCTGGGCCGACGGCATCCTCCTGGTGCTCGCGACCGAGCGCGTCGTCCTCGACGACTTGCGAGCGACGACGCTCGCCGTCGCGCTCACCGGCGGCGCGATCGCGCTCCTCTCCCGCCCCCTGCGGGAGATCCGGCTGTGGCTCGCGGGCGGCGTCGTCGTCGGCGCGGCCACGGTCGCCACGATCGTCGAGTTCACGCCGGTCGAGCGCTTCTTCGAGGAGTCCGCGCGGCCTGCGGACGGGGTCTGGGTGCTCGTCGGATGCGTGGTAGGGCTGGCCGCCCTCCTGTGGTCGGCCCCGGACCCGGCGCAGCGGCCCGTCCTCGCGGCGGTCGCCGGCGGCTTCGCCCTGTATGCGATGTCCCTCGGGATCCTCGGGCTCGCAGAGTGGGCCTCCACGGCCTCGGTCGAGACCGACTTCGAGCGAGGCCATACGGCGGTGAGCGGGCTCTGGGCGCTCGTCGGGCTCGCGCTCCTCGTCGTCGGCCTCCTGCGCGGGTCCGCGCTCGTGCGGTACTCGGGCCTCGCGCTCTTCGGTCTGAGCCTCGCGAAGATCTTCCTCTACGACCTCGCGTCGCTGAGCTCGGTCGCCCGCGCCTTCTCGTTCATCCTCGTCGGCGGCCTCCTGCTCGCGGGCGGCTTCTTCCTGCAGCGGCTCAGCGACCGCCTCGGGCCGCCGCGCTCGCCCGAGGCACCGGGCCTCTAGCGGGCTACGCCGCTTCGGGCCAGGCGATCGACGCCGGGGGCCTTTCTGCCCGGGGGAGGCCGCGCTTCGGCCAGTCGCGCGACCACCGTGCCGCGGCGACGTTCCGCTCGTCGAGCCTCCAGCGCGGCCGCTTCGAGCGGGCGAGCGGGTCGCGCCCGGCAAGGATCGCCAGGCAGTCCTCGCAGTACGCGACCGGCCAGTGCTCGTCGCGCGATCGCCGGTACGCGAACGCCCGCGCCCGCCTCGCGTGCGCGCACGTCTGGCGGACGCTCGGGTGCGGCGGTCGGATGCGCCGTGGGATCAGGGACGGCTCGAGGCGGTCGTCGTGCATCAGCACGCGCGCTATCGCCCGCCGGTTGACGTATACCTCGACGATCTCCATCTTCTGGACACCGTAGGCACGAAGGAGGACGGCGACTGGAGACTGCGGGCTCGACCGTGCTCGTCGTGGCGGTGCTGCGATACTCGGCCACATGGGAGACCTCGACTCGGCGGCCGCGCTCGAGGAGCTGATCGGACGTTACGACGCGGCCTGGAACGCGCACGACGTCGACGCGATCGTCGCGCTCCACGCTCCGGGGATGGTGTTCGAGAACCACACGGCGGGCGAGCGGGTGCAGGGGGACGAGGTCGGCCCGCACATCGCGCAGATCTTCGAGAACTGGCCCGACCTGGCGTTCCGCAACCGCAGGCTCTACCCGCGAGACGGGGTCGTCGTCAGCGAGTGGACGGCGACCGCGACCGACCGCGAGGGCCGGAAGCTCGAGTGGGACGGCGTCGACATCTTCCCGTGCCGGGAGGGCCTGATCCTCCGTAAGGACGTGTACTCGTCCGCGCACCGCGCGCGCGTGCTCGACGCCTGAGTCGGATGGTCGGTTTCGGGAGCGCGTCGATGAGCGGCACGCTGCGACGCGTGCTCGTGCGCCCGCCGCTCGCCGAGGACGCCGCGCACTGGCGGGCGTATGGCTGGCGATCGGCGCCGGACCACGCGGCTGCGGTCGCGGAGCACGAGGCGTTCTGCGGCCTGCTCGAGGACGCCGGAGCCGACGTCGTCGTCTCGCGCCACGACCCCGGGAACCCGGACGCGATCTACACCTACGACCCGGTGCTCGTGGGGCGGGACGGTGCCGTGCTCCTGCGACCGGGCAAGGAGGCGAGGCGCACCGAGCCCACCGCCCTCGCGCCCGTGCTCGAGTCCGCGGGCGTGCCTGTCGCCGGCGAGATCGCCGCGCCCGCGGTCGTCGAGGGCGGGGACACCGTCTGGCTCGACGACGCGACCCTGCTCGTCGGCGTCGGCTACCGCACGAGCGACACCGCGGTCGAGGCGCTCGGGCGGGCGTTCCCAGGCGTCGACCTGCTCGCCTTCGACCTCCCGCACTGGAACGGCGAGGCGGAGGTCATGCACCTGATGTCGTTCCTGTCCCTGCTCGACAGGGACCTGGCGCTCGTCTATCCGCGCCTCGCGCCCGTCCGGCTGCTCCGCCTGCTCGCCGAGCGGGGCATCGCGGTCGTCGAGGTTCCCGACGACGAGTTCGAGACGCAGGGGCCGAACGTGCTCGCGCTCGGGCCGAGGCGCGCGCTCGCACTCGAGGGGAACGACGAGACGCGCAGGCGCATGCAGGCCGCGGGCGTCGACGTCGTGACCTATCGGGGCGACGAGATCTCGCGGAAGGGCGACGGCGGCCCGACCTGCCTCACGAGGCCGCTGCTCCGCGACTGAGCCCGGTCACGAGAGCCCGAAGCCGACGGCGAACCCGAGTGCGGTGAGGAGCCCCGCCTCGCGCCCGCCGAGCTCGAACGCCTCCGGGATCAGCGTGTCGGCGAGCATGACGATCAGCGCGCCGCCCGCGAAGGCCAACGTGAACGCACCACCGGCTCCGGGCAGCCGGTCGAGCGCGAGCCAGCCCACCGCGGCAGCCGCGACGGAGACCGCGACGACCGCGGTCCACATTGCGAGGACGCGCCCGCGCGTCCAGCCGGCGGCGAGCAGGCCGCTCGTACCGGAGAGCGACTCCGGTACGTTCGAGACGAAGACGCCGACGACGACCGCGATCGGGACCGCACCGTCCTTCAAGAGCGACGCGCCGAGGACGAAAGACTCCGGGATCCCGTCGAGGACGGTGCCGAGGACGATGGCGTTCGCGCTGCCCGCAAGCTGGTTCTCCCCGCTCATGCTCTTGCGCCCGTGGCCGCCGCGGCGGTCGATGAGTGAGTCGCCGACGTAGAACGCGAGCGAGCCGGCCGCGAACCCAGCAGTGGCGTAGTAGATGTCCGTGTCGAACGCCTCGAGCACGAGCTCGTATGCGACGGACGCGATCAGGACGCCCGCGCCGAACGCCATCGCCAGCCCGATCCAGCGCCTACCCGGCTGCGCGACGGCGATCGCCCAGCCGACCCAGAGGGAACCGGCGGTGACGAGACCCCAGAGCGCCGCCTCGAGCACGCGGGGACTCTATGCCTCCTCGAGCGTCAGCTGGCGGTGCGTCGAGAGCCCGGACACCCCGACCCCGACGAGCCGGAGCGCGCCCGGTCGGTCACGCAGCCCGCGGTCGAGCAGGGCGCAGGCGACGTCGCCGATGACGTCCGCCGTCTCGACGCCGGCCGCGAGCGTCGTCGAGCGCGTGCGGATCGAGAAGTCGGCGTACCGGAGCTTCGCGGTGACGGTGCGACCCGCGAGCCCGGAGTTGCCGAGCCGGGTTGCGACGAGCTCGGCGAGCCGCCGGACCTCGGCGTGGAGGAGCTCGCGGTCCGAGATGTCGCGCGCGAACGTGTCCTCGGCCGAGACGGAGATCGTCTCGGCCTCGAGCTCGAGGCCGCGAGGGTCGATCCCGCGTGCCCGGTCGCGGAGGAGCAGCCCGACCGACCCCGGTAGGACGGACGCGAGCGCCTCGTCCGTGAGCGCCGCCAGCCCGCCCATCGTCTCGACGCCGGCTCGCCGCAGCCGCTCCTCGGCGCGCGGGCCGACGCCGGGCAGTAGCCGCACGGCGAGCGGCGCGAGGAAGCGGGCCTCGCTGCCGGGCGGCACGACGGTGACGCCGCCCGGCTTCCTGCGGTCGGACGCGATCTTGCACACGACCTTGGACGTGCCGACGCCGAGCGAGCACGTGAGGCTCGTCTTGGCGCGGACCGAGGTCTGCACCGCCGAAGCGACCGCGCGAGCGCGCGTGAAGTCGCGGGCAACGGTGCCGAGGTCGAGGTAGCCCTCGTCGAGCCCCGTTCGCTCGAGCCGGGGCACGACCTCGGCGACCGTCTCCCAGACCGCGCGCGAGTACTGACGGTAGAGGGCGTGGCGCGGGCGCAGGAAGACGGCGTGCGGGCAGCGCCGAAGCGCCTCCGCCGACGACATCGCGGAGTGGATGCCGAACGTGCGCGCCTCGTAGTTCGCCGTCGCAACGACGCCCCGCCCATGGGGGTCACCGCCCACGACGAGAGGTCGCTCGCGGAGGCTCGGGTCCTCCAGCTCCTCGACCGCCGCGAAGAACGCGTCGAGGTCGAGGTGGGCGAGGATCCGAGTCTGAGCCGGCACGCGAGAAGGCTAGATGCACGAGCCCAGGCCTCACGGAACGCGTCCGGAGGGGGGCGAGTCTATCGTGAGCAGTCGTGGACGCTTCTCCGCCCCTTCCGCCGCCTGCGATCGAGCAGCCCGCGCCGTACCAGGTGTCGTACGGGCTCGTGACGGGGCGCGCCGCGCCGGGGACGAAGGTCGTCGTGGTTTCGGCGAACGGCCGGGTCCTCGCGGCGAGACGGCTTCGCGGCCGGCGCTTCTGGCTCCGCGTCACGCTCCCGACCGGCGACGTCTCGGTCCGGGTGTCCACGCTCGCGACCGCGGGGCGACGGTCCTCCCGCGTCGTCCGCAACGTCTTCGGGCTGCCCGCGACGGCGCGGCCCCGGGCGGCGCGGTCGCGCAACGACGTCCGTCTCGCACGGC
>JBOHBB010000015.1:0-6254 GCA_050698135.1 Gaiellaceae bacterium | reverse complement strand
CCGGCCGCTGCCTTGACGAGCAGCGGGAAGCCGACCTCGTCCGCGGTCCCGTCCGGGAGCACGGGTACGCCCGCCTCGCGTGCCACCCCCTTCGCCGCCAGCTTGTCGCCGCCGAGCCGGAGTGCCTCGGGGGACGGGCCGACCCACGTGATCCCCGCCGCCTCGACGGCTTCGGCGAACTCCGCGCTCTCGGCGAGGAACCCGTAGCCAGGGTGGATCGCGTCCGCGCCGGCCTCCTCCGCTGCACGGATGTGCTCCTCGGAGTGGAGGTAGCTCGCGATCGCGACGACGGTGTCGGCAGAGCGGGCGTGCAGCGAGGCCACGTCGTCGGGCGCAGCGACCGCCACCGTCTCGATGCCGAGGGCGCGGCAGCTGCGGAAGACGCGGAGCGCGATCTCCCCCCTGTTCGCGACGAGGAGCCGCGCGATCGGCACGGGCCAACTCTACGCAGCCATGGGCGCCCGAGGGTCGTATAGGCTCGGCGACGTGATCCGGCTCCTCGTGCGCACCGCGATCACGCTGGCCGGCAGCGCGCTGGGGCTCATCGTCGCCTCCCTCGTCCTGGACGGTGTGGAGATCGAGGGGACCTCGTTCGCCGTCGCGGTCGTGCTCTTCACCGTGGTCTTCGCCATCCTGCAGCCGTTCCTCGCCGTCCAGCTGCGGCGGCTCGCGCCGCAGGCCGTGGGTGGGGTCGCGCTCGTCGCGACGCTCGCGGCGCTTATCATCACCGACCTCGTGTCCGACGGGTTCTCGATCAGCGGTGTCGGCGACTGGATCGCGACGACGGTGATCGTCTGGGTCGTGTCCCTCCTGGCCGTGTTGATCCTGCCGTACTTCGGCCTCAGGAAGTACGTCGACGACCGCCGAGCAGCCTGATGCCCGAAGCGCACGCCGGCAGGCTCCTCGACCACGTTCACCTCCGCGTGAGCGACCTCGAGGCGAGCAAGCGCTTCTACTCGGGTGCGCTCGCACCGCTCGGGCTCGCGCTGACCGGGGAGGGCGAGCACTCGTTCTCGGTGGACGAGCTGTACGTCAGCGACGACGGGCCTCCGACCGCGGGGTTGCATCTCGCGTTCCAGGCGCAGGATCGCGAGGCGGTCGAGCGCTTCCACGAAGCGGCTCTCGCATCCGGGGGGCGCGACAACGGAGCGCCCGGCGAGCGCAGCTACCACCCCGGCTACTACGCCGCGTTCGTGCTCGACCCAGACGGCACGAACGTCGAGGCCGTATACCACGGTCCCGTCCGCCGCTCGGCGCCCTCGATCGTCTTCACCTGGGACTAAGAGGCAGCGAGCAGGTCGGGACGTCAAGAGCCCGATCGAGTGCCTCGAGCTGCTCGCGATGACGACGACGCGATCCTCCTTCCTCGACCGAGTCCCTCGCGCGGCACGGCTGCCCGCCGCGGTCGCGCGCGCTCGCGAACTAGGTCTCGTGAGGCTCCGGGCGCCACGAGGGCCGTCGGCCGCCCGCGCCTTCGAGGAACGCCCGCAGTCCTTCCTGTCCCTCTTCACTCGTCCGCCTGGTCGCGGCGATGTGCGCCGTATCGATGCCCGTGGGCCGCTCGCGGACGAGGCGCTTCGCCTCGCGCACCGCCTCCGGCCCGCCCTGGCGGAGCGACTCCACGATCGCCTCCGCCGCGCGTCCCGCGTCCTCCGAGACCTCCTGCACGAGGCCGATGTGGAGCGCGACGTCGGCATCGAACCGCTCCCCGGTCAGGAAGTAGCGCCGTGCCGAAGCGCCGATCCGCGGAAGCACGAAGGGAGAGATGACTGCAGGGATGATCCCCAGGCGGACCTCCGTGAACCCGAACACCGCGTCCGGCCACGCGACGGCGACGTCGGCGCAGGCGACGAGGCCGGATCCCCCTCCGAGCGCGTGCCCGTGCACCACGCAGACGACCGGTGCAGGGCACGAGTCGATCGTGTCCAGCATCCGGTACAGACGCATCGCGTCCTCGACGTTCTCGTCGTACGAGAGGTCGATCGCCGCACGCTGCCACTCGACGTCCGCTCCGGCGCAGAAGCTCGGGCCCTCGCCCGAGAGGACGACCGCGCGCGCGTCCCCGATGTCTGCGAACGCGCCGGTGAGCTCCGCGATGAGCGCGGCGTCGAACGCGTTCCGCCGCTCCGGCCGGGCGAGCGTCACCCGGAGGACGTCGCCGTCGCGCTCCACGCGAAGTGCCGCCATGGCGGACACCATATGGTTTCGGGCATGGCCACGAAGCGCTTCCGCGTGGAGCTCGAGCGTGTGCAGAAGACGGCGACGATGTTCCGTGTGCCGTTCGACCTCGAGGAGGCGTTCGGACGTGCCCGGCCACCGGTGAAGGTCACGATTCGCGGGCACACGTGGCGGACGACCCCCGGGATCTACGGCGGCGTGGGGCACGTCGTCGTGAACCGAGCGGTGAAGGCTGCCACCGGGGTGGACGCCGGCGACCGGGTGCAGGTCACGATGGAGCTCGACACCGAGCCGCGCACGGTGCGCGTGCCGTCCGACCTCCGCGCCGCCCTGAAGGAGGACCCGGCAGTCGCGAAGGCCTTCGCAGCGCTGTCCTTCACGCACCGCCGCGAGTACGTCGAGTGGGTCGAGGAGGTCAAGCGTCCCGAGACGCGCTCACGCCGCATCGCAGGCACCGTGGAGCGCGTCCGCGAGGGCCGGGCGCCACGGTGAGTGCACCGTTGCGCGGCACCCTGGCCGCGTCGGTGACGCCGCTCCGGAGCGCCGGCGGCGAGCTCGACGAGGAGGCGTTCCTCCCCCTCGTCGACTTCTTCGTCGCCGCCGGGCTCGACGGGCTCCTCGCGCTCGGGACTGCGGGGGAGGGGATCCTGCTCTCCGCGGACGAACGCCGCGTCGCCGCGGACCTGTTCCTGCAGGCAGCCGACAACCGCCTGCAGGTGGCGGTTCAGTGCGGCGCCCAGACGACTGCCGACACGGTCGCCCTCGCGGCGCACGCGGCCGAGGTCGGCGCGGACGCCGTCGTCGTCATCGGCCCGCCGTACTTCCCGCTCGACGAGCGAGCCCAGTACTCGCACTTCCTGGCGGCGGCGACAGCCTGTGCGCCGCTCCCCTTCTACGTCTACGAGTTCGCGGCGACCACGGGGTACTCGGTCGCGCCCGAGATGCTCGAGCGGCTTCGCGGCGCCGCGCCGAACCTCGCCGGGCTCAAGGTGTCGGACACACCGTGGGCGGCCTTCGAGCGGTACCTCCTGCCGCGGCTCGACATCTTCGCGGGCCCGGAGGCGCTGATCCACGACGCACGCGCGGCCGGGGCCGTCGGCGCGGTGTCGGCGCTCGCGTCCGCTTTTCCGGGCGAGGTGGCGGCCGTGGTCCGGAGCCCGACGGAGGAGGGTGCGGCGCGCCTCGGTGAGCTCCGCGCCTTCGTCGAGCGCTTCCCGCGCCAGGCGGCGCTCAAGCGGCTCCTCGGACGACAAGGCGTCCCGGTGCACGAGGACGTGCGCGCCCCGCTCCGCGGCCTGACGGTCGAGGAGCGCGCCGAGCTCGACGCGTGGCACGCATCGCTCGACGTGCTCTAGCTGTAGTTCCCAGACACGTTGTTGACAGCGTGAAGTAGCAGCGAGCCCTCCTAGGGTGCGGCTTGTCCCAGTCGCAACCGAAGGAGGGCTCTTGTGGATCTTCATGCAGATGCGGTCTTGACCGTTCGTCAGCGTCGGCGCCTGTGTGATCTGGTCTCGGCTGGAGTGACGATCACCGCGGCGGCCCTCGTCGTCGGCTGCTCCAGGCAGACGGCCTCGAAGTGGGTCAACCGCCGAAGACGAGGCGAGAGCCTCGGGGATCGGTCGAGCCGCCCGCACCGCTCACCGAAGCGGACTGCGGAAGCGATCGAACAGGCAATCCTGCGCGCGCGGGCCGAGCTGCGCGAGGGACCACACGTGATCGGCTGGGCACTCGGGATAGCGGCCTCGACGGTGCATGCCGTGCTTCGTCGCCACGGGCGCTCTCGTCTCCGGCGCAGGTGCGAGCGCGAGACGATCGTCCGCTACGAGCGCGCCTCCCCCGGCGAGCTCGTGCACGTCGACTGCAAGAAGCTCGGGCGCATCCTCAAGCCCGGACACCGCGTCACCGGCGACCGCCGCGGGCAGGCGAAGGGCAAGGCCGGCTGGCAGCACCTGTTCGTCTGTATCGACGACCACTCCCGGCTCGGCTTCGCTTCCGTCTACGCCGAGGAAACGGCAGAGAGCGCGACCTCCTTCCTGGACGAGCTCGTCCGCTTCTATGGGCAGCACGGGATCACCGTGGAGCGGGTGCTCTCAGACAACGGCACCTGCTTCAAGCGCCGGTGGGCCGATGCCTGCGAAGGCCACGGCATCGTCGTCAAGAAGACGCGGGCCTATCGCCCACAGACCAACGGCAAGGCAGAGCGCTTCATCCGCACCCTGCTCGAGCGCTGGGCGTACGCCTACTCCTACGAACACGAGTCAGAGCGCCTGGCTGCTCTGGGTCCGGCGCTCGACTTCTACAATCGCTTCCGTCCGCACCGCGCTCTCGGAGGCCTCACGCCGCTTCAGCGCGTCAACAACCTCCCTGGGACATACATCTAGCCCGCGGACGGAGCAGTCCTAGTGGGCCTCGAACTCCTCGAACGCGTCGGGGTCCTCTCCGATCAGGTCCCGTGCCCAGCCGACGGCCTCGGGCAGCTCCTCGCCGTGGACGACGACGCCGAAGCGCTCGCTCCCCTCGTTCCAGATCCAGGCGCTCGGCGGCTCGAGCTCCGGCAGCGATTCTCGGAGGTCGTCGATCGTGGTATTCGAGTCGAAGAGGCTCCAGACGAGGATGCGGACGACCATCGCCGCGGCTTCAGCTACATCCTGAAGACGCCGAACGTCGTCTCCGGCACCGGCGCGTTCGCCGCGGCTGCGAGCCCGAGTGCGAGCACATGGCGCGTGTCGAGCGGATCGATGATGCCGTCGTCCCAGAGGCGGGCGGTCGAGTGGTACGGGTTGCCCTCCCGTTCGTACGTCGCCCTGATCTCGTCCGGGTCGGCCTGGCCGACCGTGGAGAGGACGGCGGCCGCCTGCTCGCCGCCCATGACGCTGATGCGGGCGTTCGGCCACATCCAGAGCTGCCGCGGGGAGTACGCCCGCCCGCACATCCCGTAATTGCCGGCGCCGAACGAGCCGCCGATGATGACGGTGAACTTCGGCACCTGCGCGCAGGCGACGGCGGTGACCATCTTGGCGCCGTCCTTGGCGATGCCACCGGCCTCGTAGTCCTTCCCGACCATGAAGCCGGTGATGTTCTGGAGGAAGACCAGCGGCACCCGTCGCTTGCACGCGAGCTCGATGAAGTGCGTCCCTTTGAGCGCGCTCTCCGAGAAGAGAACACCGTTGTTCGCCAGGATTGCAACGGGGAAGCCTTCGATGTGCGCGAAGCCGCACACGAGCGTGTCGCCGTAGAGCGCCTTGAACTCGTGGAGGCGGCTGCCGTCCACGATCCGCGCGATCACTTCGCGCACGTCGTACACCTTGCTGTAGTCCTCGGGGACGATCCCGTAGAGATCTGTTGGGTCGTGTAGGGGCTCTTCCGGCTCCTCGACCTCCCACGGCACGTCGACGTTCCGGGTCAGGTTCGCCACGATCGAGCGTGCGAGCGCCAGCGCGTGCTCGTCGCTGACGGCGTAGTGATCGGTGACCCCGGAGACGCGGGAGTGGACGTCGGCGCCACCCAGTTCCTCCGCGGTCACCTCTTCGCCCGTGGCCGCTTTCACGAGCGGCGGCCCGCCGAGGAAGATCGTCCCCGTCCCCTTGACGATCACCGTCTCGTCGCTCATGGCCGGGACGTAGGCACCGCCGGCGGTGCACGAGCCCATCACCACCGCGATCTGAGGAATCCCTTTCGCGGACATCACCGCCTGGTTGAAGAAGATGCGCCCGAAGTGGTCGCGGTCGGGGAACACCTCGTCCTGGAGCGGCAGGAACGCTCCTCCCGAGTCGACGAGGTAGATGCAGGGCAGGCCGTTTTGCGCGGCCACCTCTTGCGCGCGCAGATGCTTTTTCACCGTCAGCGGGTAATACGTGCCGCCCTTGACGGTTGCGTCGTTCGCGACGATGACGCACTCGCGCCCTTCGACGACGCCGATGCCTGTGACGATTCCGGCCGCGGGCGCGGCGCCGTCGTAGAGAGCGTAGGCGGCCAGCGCGTTCAGCTCGAGGAAGGCGGAACCCGGATCGATCAGGCGGTCGATGCGCTCGCGCGCGAGCAGCTTCCCGCGCGAGCGATGCCGCTCGACCGCCTCG
>JBOHBB010000014.1:0-3793 GCA_050698135.1 Gaiellaceae bacterium | reverse complement strand
GTTCCGAGGCTTCGTCCGGAGGAGGCTCTGCATCTGTGCGCGGCTCTCGATCTGGAACGTGCCGATCGTGTCCGCGCGCTGGATGTCGTCGTAGACCGCCTCGTCGTCGAAGGGGATCCTCGAGAGGTCGATGACCTCGTCGTGCGTGCGCGCGATCTGGTCGACGCAGTCCTCGACCGCGGAGAGCATCCCGAGCCCGAGCAGGTCGATCTTGAGGAAGCCCGCATCCGAGCACGAGTCCTTGTCCCACTGGCAGAGCTGGCGTCCGGCCATCGCCGCCGGCTGTACGGGAACGAGCTCGATCAGCGGCCGCGTCGAGACGATCATCCCGCCCGGGTGCTGCGAGACGTGGCGCGGGAGCCCTGCGATCTCACCCGTGAGCCACGCGAATGCACGCCAGCGCTTCGACTCCAGCTTGCGCTCGCCGTCGGGGAGCCGAGCGACCACCTCCCCCACCCGCTTCGCGTTCCAGCCGTCCGAAGTCCGCGCGAGCCGCTCGAGCTCGGCGAACGGGAGGCCGAGCGCCTTGCCGACGTCGCGGATCGCGCCTCGCGACTTGTACGTCGCGAAGCTCGCGACGAGCGCGGCGTGCTCGCGCCCGTAGCGCTCGGTGACGCGGACGATGAGCCTCTCGCGAATGTCGCGCGGGAAGTCGAGGTCGATGTCCGGAACGGACGCGAGCTCGCGGTTGAGGAACCGCCCGAGCGAGAGCTCGCTCGCGACCGGGTCGACGTGGGAGAGGCCGGTGAGGTAGCAGACGATCGAGCCGACGGACGAGCCGCGGCCCCGACCGGGCGGCAGGAAGCTCCTCGGCGTGCCCGTCCCGCGCACCTCGAGCGCGCACTCCCGCGCGAGCGAGAGCACCTCGTGGTGGAGAAGGAAGAACCCTGCCAAGCCGAGCTCATCGATCAACCTCAGCTCGTCCTCCAGCCGGGCTCGAGCCGCGGTCCGGCGCCGTGGATAGCGCTCCTCCAGCGCGGCGTGGCAGATCACGGCGAGCCGATGGATCGCGGGCTCATCGCCGTCGGAGAAGTCCGGATAGCGGTACCCGAGCTCCTCCGTGAGGTCGAATTCCAGTCTCTCGGCGAGCTCGGCGCTCCGCTCGGCCGCCGCGCGGTCGAGGGGGAAGCGGTCGAGCATCTCCTCCGGTGCCCGCAGGTAGCTCTCCCGGTTCCCCCGCCGCTCCGGCTCGCAGCCCTCGAGCGACGTCCGGCAGCGGATCGCGACGAGGACGTCCTGGAGCAGCGTCCGTCGCGGGTGGTGCGCATGGACGTCCCCCGTCGCAACGGTCTCGATCCCCAGGTGCTCAGCGAGATCGCGGAGGAGGGCGTTCCGGCGTGTGTCTCCCCGTTCGAAGGGCCGCTGGAGCTCGACGAGGAAGCGGTCGGGACCGAACACCTGTGCGAGGCGCGCCGCGGCATTCGGGTCGCGGAAGCCGAGCCCGCTCCGCGCGCAGCCCGAGAGGCAGACTATGCCCTCGTTCAACTCGGCCACCAGCTCGAGCGGCACCGAGGGCGGGAGCGGTTCGCGGTCCTCCCTCCCCGCCCTGCGCGTCCCCCCGTGCGCGGCGGTGAGCAGGCGGCAGAGGTTCCCATAGCCGCGCCTGTTCTCGACGAGCAGGGTCAGGTGGGTACCGCCGTCGAGTGTGATCTCCGCCCCGGTGATGGGACGCACTCCGAGTGCCTTTGCGGCGTGCGCAAACTCGAGCGAGCCGTAGACGCCGTCATGGTCCGTGAGCGCGAGCGCCTCGTACCCGAGCTCGGCCGCGCGCGCCGCGAGCTCCTCCGGCTGCGACGCTCCGTCGAGGAACGAGTACGACGAGTGGCAATGCAGCTCGACGTAGGACACGTCTAGGCTGCCGGTACGTGGTCGAGATACGCGAGGGAGATCACATCACCGGCGAGGGTGGGCTTGGCGTCACGCTCCTCGCCGACCTCGACGAGATCGGCATCGCCGAGGTCCGCTCGCAGTCGGGCGGGGTGGCTCCGCCGCTGCACCTCCACGAGCAGCATGCGGAGGCGTTCCTCGTCCTCGAGGGCGAGCTCACGTTCCGACTCGAGGACGGCGAGCACCGCGTGGGAGCCGAGACGTGGGTGTTCGTCCCACCAGAGGTCGTGCACACGTTCGCGGTGACCGGGACGGAGCACGCGCGGTTCCTCGACCTCCACGTCCCGAGCTGCGGCTTCGGCGACTTCGTTCGCGGTCTGCACGCCGCCCGTGACGAGGACGAGCTCCGGGCAGTGCGCGCGGCGTTCGACCAGCAGCCGGCACCGGAGTACGCCGCCGGTGATCCCGGCCTCGTCGTCGTCCGGCGTGCAGGAGGCACCAGCGGCGTAGGCTCGACGGAGCTGCCCAAGAGCGCAGGTGCCGGCTTTGCCGGCGCCGGAGCGGGGCAGGGTGAGGTGATCACCGACCTGCCCGAGCGTCGCACGACCGTCCTCGTGGACGCCGACGAGCTCATCGTGTCGGAGTTCGCCTACGGCCCGGGCCAACGCGGAGCGAAGTCCCACGTCCACTACGAGCATTCGGACGCGTTTCTCGTTGTCGAGGGCGAGTTCGCCTTCCCCTACCGCGACGGGACGCTCGCCGTTCCGGCGGAGACGCTCGTCGTCCTCCCCTCCGGCGTTGCCCACGGCTTCGACAACGACAGCTCCGAGGTCGCGCGCTGCTTCAACCTCCACATGCCCGCGAGCGGGTTCGGCGACTACCTGCGCGGGCGGAACCCGGGCTTCGACCAGCACGACCCGCCCGCGGACGGGGGAGTCGATCCCGCTTCCATCGTCGCCGTGCGCCTGGGGTAGGTGGGGCATGTGACCTGGGAGGAGCTCGTCGCGGACGTGACGGCAAGGCATCCGCTCCGCGAGTCGCAGATGTTCGGGATGCCGTGCCTCAAACGGGAGAACGGCAAGGTCGTCGCCGGGCACTGGAAGGACGGCGGGCTCACCGTGAAGCTCACGGACGACGCCGCGCGCGAGGCTGCCCTCGCCCTCCCCGGCGCCCAGCTCTTCGATCCGGGCATGGGCCGCGTGATGCGCGAATGGGTGCACGTGCCCGCCGCGCAGTCCTCCGAGTGGGAACGCCTCGTCGAGCAGGCGATCTGAATGGACGAGCCGATCGCCTTCGGTCCCGGCGAGGGGAGCCCCGTCAAGGCCGACCGTCCCGAGCTCTCGCTGCTCGAGGTCACCTTCGAGCCGGGAAGTGGCGTCCAGCCGCACTTCCACAAGCGGCACAGCGACTCGTTCTACGTCCTCGAGGGCGAGCTCGAGTTCCACGTCGGCGACGAGGTCTTCCACGCGACGAGGGGCGCGTACGTCCTCGCGCCGCCGGGGATCGTCCACTTCTTCCGGAACGTGAGCGACGAGCCGGCGAGGATGCTCAACCTGCACACGCCGGGCGGGTTCGCCGAGTACCGGAGGCAGCTCGCCGCGCTCCGCGAGCAGGGCGTCGAGCCGGACGAGACCTTCTTCGAACGGCACGACGTCTTCGACGTCGACTGAGTCGGCGACGACGATCCGGCCGTGAGACCGATCTGGCAGGGTCGAGCGATGCAGGTCGCCGCGAAGTACGGCGACCAGGCCCCGATGGCCGCCGTGTGCTGCAACGCGTGCCGCACCTGCACGACCACGAATCTCCTCGCGCTCGCCACCGGCGCCGGGCTCGGCGCTGTCTACGCGGTTGGACGCTTCGCCAAGCGAGTCGTCACCGGCGCCTAGACTCGCTATCGCGCAAGCGCCTTTCCACGCTCTAGATGAGCAAGCCCTCCGAGGCCGGAGGCCGGCTTCGCCGGCCGGGA
>JBOHBB010000013.1:0-11442 GCA_050698135.1 Gaiellaceae bacterium | reverse complement strand
GACGGTGGTCGGGGCGGGCCGAAGGCTCGGCGCGGCCGCGATCGGCGCCCTCGCCGCTGCCGGAGTCGCGGACGTCGGGTGCTCCACCCGTCCCCGGGTTGCGGTGCTCGCGACGGGGAGCGAGCTCCGCACGCCCGGAGAATCGCTCGGGCCGGGTCAGATCTACGAGTCGAATCGCGTGATGATCGCCGCCGTTCTCGCGAATGCGGGCGCAGACGTGGAGCAGCTTCCGGTGGTCCCCGACGAAGCCGGTGCTCACGAGCGCGCCCTCGCGCAGGGGCTCGAGGCGGACGTCCTCGTCACGTCGGGCGGCGTCTCGGTCGGCCCGCACGACCTCGTTCGCAGGACAGCGGGCGAGCTCGGTGTGGAGGAGGTCTTCTGGGGAGTCGCCGTGAAGCCTGGGAAGCCGGTGTCGTTCGGCGTTCGTGGAGACACGCTCGTGTTCGGCCTGCCCGGCAACCCCGTGTCCTCGCTCGTCGGCGCCCTCCTGTTCGTCCGGCCCGCGCTTCTCGCCCTCCAGGGCCTCGCCGACCCGCGCCCGAAGCTCGAGGTCGGTCGCGCCGGCTCGCCGCTGCGCCAGAGCCCGGAGCGCGACGAGTTCCTGCGCGCCCGCCGACGCTCAGATCCCGACGGCGTCGTCCTCGAGCCGGTCTCCGGCCAGGAGTCGCACATGATCGTTCGCGCCGCGACCGCCGACGCGCTCGTCCACGTGCCGCGTGGGACGGGTGAGGTCCCGGCGGGCGCCGCAGTGCGCTACCTCGATCTCGCGTAACGGGACAACCGCCGGAGCGATGACCGCACCGGGCCGGGAGGAGGGGAGCTCGCGCCGCCGGCGTACGGCGAGTAGCGCTCCGCGGCGAGCGCGCCGAGCTGCGACGCCCCGGCGAGCCAGGCCAGCGCGAAGAGCACCGACCCGAGCGAGACGTAGCCGACGGTCGCGAGCGAGACGACGTAGAGCAGCGCGTCGATGAGGCCGATCTCGAGCTCGTTCGCGAGCACGACGAGCCCCACGACGGGCCCGAGCAGCCCGAGGAGATAGAGCGCCAGCCGGGCCCAGCGCCGATCGTGCACGGGGAGCCAGAGCCACGCATAGAGCGACGGCAGGACGAAGACGAGGGCGTACGGCTTCACCAGCGCGAGCCCGATCGCGACCACGCCGATCCACGCGAGCGCGACGGAGTACCCGGCGAGCTGCTCCTCCCGAGTCGTCTCGGCCGCTGACACGAGGCGGCGGCGAGCTGTCAACCACCCCAGGACGGCCGCGCCGACGAGGAGCGCGACGCCCGCGACGGGCCAGTTGGAGACTGGCGGCGAGTACGGGGGCAGCGGAAGCGAGGCACCGGTGGGGAACACTCCCATGAGGGCACCGAGGCCGAGGAGCAGTCCGCAGTAGAGCCAGAACAGGAGACGCGCCCGCAGCCCACGCAGAGCGGCGCCGAGCGGAAGACCCCGGCGCCGGCCGCGCACGAGCAGGTCGACGATCCCGAGCACGAACGGCACGACCGCGACGACGAGCGTGAGGCGCACCGCCCACCCGCTCGCCGCACGGTCGTCGAGGAAGACGCTGTCGGGGGTCCGGAACGCGGCGCCGACGCTCGCATCGATGGAGCTGACGAGCGCTTCGGTGGCGCGCCCGAGCTCGCCGACTGCCGTCTCTGCCCGCAGGCTGTCCTCGCCCGCCTGTGTGCCCTCTGCCGCGATCGTGACGGCCGAGACGCCGCGGTCGAGAAGAGGGCCCTGCTCCTCGGCCGCGTACGGGATGGCGAGGTCGACGAGCTGCGTGAGCACGGACGGCAGCGCCGGGGGCTTTCCCGTCTGCTCCTCGACTCTCGCGGCGGCCGTCCGGACGAGGCTGCGTGCGGGCGAGACGGGGCGATCGCCGGCGACGGCGATGCGCGGACGTCCGAGCCGGTCGAAGCCGTCGAGGACGACAGCCGCGATGGCGCTCTCCGCGTAAGGGGAGGTCTCGGCGAAGCGCCTGGCGCCGGCGCCTCCATGGGCTCCGCCGTCCGTCGACACGAGGACGAGCGTTCGCTCGGGGAGCGCGGGGGTGGATTCCTGGGGAGCGAAGCCTCGTGCGAGCTCGATGAGCGCAGCGGTCGCCGCCGAGTTGTCACCGACGGCGCGGCCGACGCCGGCGTTGTCTCGGTGGGCGACGAGGACGATCGCCTCCTCCGAGCGTCCTGGCACGACGGTTACGACGTTTCTGAGCTCCACGCGCCCGAGGTCGGGAAGGTCTTCGCTCCAGACGTCCTCCTCCGTGGGCAGGCCGAGGCCGGAGATCGTCTCGCGGTACCAGCGTGCCGCGCTCTCCGCCCCCACGGTGCCGGGCACCCGCTCCGGGTTCTCGGTGGCGAACCGGGTGGCGAGGTCGACCGCCGCAGCCCCGTCGAAGAGCGGGTCGAGCGCGGGCCGCGGGAGGACGCCCGTTGTCGAGACGGAGAACAGAACGGCGAGGAGAGCGGGTGCGATCACGACGGACGCGACTCGCACGAGCCGGGTGTTCACCGGGCGTGAGACCGTGCCGCGGCGCGGCCGCCGCCTCCGCCCACGGGGCCGAGCCGCTTCCATCGCGAGGCTATAGTAGGCGGGCAGGCAGCCGCGGGCCCGCGCGATCGCTCCCATGCCAGACGCCTCGACCATCCTCCTCGTCGACGACGAGGACTCGATTCAGACGCTCCTGACGTTCCCGCTCGAGCGGGACGGGTACCGGGTCGTGCAGGCTCGTGACGGCGAGGAGGCGCTCCGGCAGTTCGCGGAGGACGACGTGGACCTCGTCGTCCTCGACGTGATGCTCCCCCGCCTCGACGGGCTCGAGGTCTGCAAGCGGCTGCGCGCGGAGAGCAACGTCCCGATCATCATGTTGACCGCGCGCGGCGAGGAGCTCGACAAGGTGCTCGGACTCGAGCTCGGCGCGGACGACTACATCACGAAGCCGTTCTCGATCCGCGAGTTCCGCAGCCGCGTGCGTGCGTTGCTCCGCCGCGCGGCGACCCCGGCAGCGGCGCGCGAGCGGCAGGAGGTCATCGAGCAGGGCGAGGTGCGGATCGACCTTCCTCGCCGGGTCGTCGAGGTCCGCGGTGAGCCGGTCCAGCTCACGTTCATCGAGTTCGAGATGCTCGCGCTGCTCGCCGCGAGCCCCGGCGTCGTCTTCTCGCGCAGGGAGCTCCTCGAGCGCCTGCGCGGAGGTGCCGACTACCGGGAGCCGCGCACGATCGACGTCCATGTGCGCCACCTCCGCGAGAAGATCGAGAAGGATCCGAGCAACCCGGAGCTCATCCTCACGATCCGGGGAGCCGGCTACCGCTTCAGATCCGAGTGAGGCTCCCGGGCGGCATCCGGGCCCGGATCGCGCTCGTTCTCGTGGCGATCGTCGCCGGAGCGCTCGGCACCGCGTACCTCATCGTCGTCCCCTCGCTCGAGCGCCGGCTCGTCGACGCTCGCCTCGACGAGCTCGAGAACCTCGCGGTGCCACTCTCGGCGGACCTCCCCGAGGACCGCTTCGCCTGGCCCGAGACCCTGGAGCGCTTCGCCGCTGCCACGAACACGCGGGTGGTGGCGTTCGACATCCTCTCGCGAACGCCGCCCGGGCTCGCCGTCCAGACCGCGTTCCCTCCGGGGAGATGGTCGCGCGACGTGGCCGACGACGAGGTCGCGCTGCGAGCTCTCACGACGGGGGACGTCGAGCGGGGCAGGGTCGTCGCGGACATGCAGGACTACGCCGACGTCGCCGTGCCCACGAGCTCCGACGCGATCCTGCTCTTCCAGGCGCCGCTCGCGGACTCGCTCGCGACCGTGGAGCTCGTCAAGCGGCGGCTGCTGCTCGCGACCGGCTTCGCGCTCGCGCTGGCCCTCGTCCTGGGTCTCACCGCGGCGGGAATGCTCGCGCAGCGGCTGCGCCGGCTCGAGGGCGCAGCGGAGCGGATCGCCGGAGGCGACTTCGACGTACCGATCGTCGATCACGGCGATGACGAGATCGGGCAGCTCGCCCAGGCGTTCGACCGCATGCGCGTCCAGCTCGCGCAGCTGGACGACGCGCGCAGGGAGTTCGTGGCCAACGCGTCGCACGAGCTGCGCACGCCGATCTTCTCGCTCGGAGGCTTCCTCGAGCTGCTGGCGGACGAGGAGCTCGACGAGGAGACGCGTGCCCGGTTCCTCGCGACGATGCAGGAGCAGGTCGAGCGGCTCGCGAAGCTCTCGACCGACCTGCTCGACCTCTCGCGCGTCGATGCAGGGCAGCTCCGCGTCGCGACGGAGGACGTCGAGCTCGGGGAGGTCGTGCGGTCGCTCGCTGGCGAGCTCGAGCACATGGCCGCCGGATCGGGCCACGTCCTGGAGTCCCGCGTCGACGGCGAGGTGTGGGCGCTCGCGGACGAGGAGCGCGTCGCGCAGATCGGCCGCGCGCTCGTCGTGAACGCGCTCGTCCACACGCCTGCCGGCACGCGGGTCCAGCTGCGGGCTCGAAGGCGCGAGGACCGCGCGGAGCTCACGGTCGAGGACGACGGCCCCGGGATCCCGGAGGCGCAGCGCGACGCGGTTTTCGAGCGCTTCTACCGGGTGGAGGGCGGTAGGGCGTCCGGGAGCGGCCTCGGCCTCGCGATCGCCCGCGAGCTGGCCCGCCTCATGGGCGGCGCGGTCCGCCTCGAGTCGGCACCGGGCCGCACGCTGCTCACCCTCGACCTCCCAGGCGCGCCCGTCCGGGCGGAGCCGCAGGCTCGGGACTCGGCGTTTTCACGTGAAAACGAGACGGGTGTCGGGCTCGAGCGACGCTGAGGGAGGGCGTGGCCGCGGGGCGGACTACGATCTCGCCGATGAACGAGCTCTCCCACGTGGGTGACACGGGCGAGGTGCGGATGGTCGACGTCGGCGGAAAGCCGCGCTCACGGCGGCGTGCGGTGGCCCGCGCGAGCGTCCTGATGGCTCCCGAGACAGCGGAGCGTCTCCGCGAGCTGCCGAAGGGAGATGCGCTCGTGACCGCTCAGCTCGCCGGGATCATGGCGGCGAAGCGCACGGGTGAGCTCGTGCCGCTGTGTCATCCACTGCCACTCACGCATGTCGGTGTCCACCTCGAGGTCGGCGAACGGTCGGTCGAGATCGAGGCATCCGCCGAGACGACCGCGCAGACGGGCGTGGAGATGGAGGCGCTCGTCGCCGCGACGATTGCCGCGCTCACCGTCTACGACATGGCGAAAGCCGTCGACAAGGGCATGGAGATCGGGAACGTGCGGCTCGTCGAGAAGACGAAGGAGCCGGAGGCATGAGGGCCGCGGTGCTCACGGTGTCCGACGGCGTACACACCGGCGAGCGTGAGGACGCGAGTGGGGACACGCTCGAGGGCCTGCTACGCGCGGACGGGTTCGACGTCGTCCGGAGGGTCGTGCCCGACGACCGAGAGACGATCGCCCGCGCGATCGAGGAACTGGCCGAGGAGACGTTGCTCGTGTTGACAACAGGAGGCACCGGCTTCGCGCCGCGCGACGTCACGCCGGAGGCGACCTCGACCGTGATCGACCGGGAGGCACCGGGCATCGCCGAGTCGATCCGCGCGGACGCGCTCACCCGGACCCCGCATGCCCTGCTGTCCCGCGGACTCGCCGGCCTCCGCGGCGCGACGCTCGTCGTCAATCTTCCCGGCTCGCCCGGCGGCTGCCGCGACGGGTTCGCGGTGCTGAAGCCTGCGCTCCGCCATGGCCTCGAGCTCGCCGCCGGGCAACGGGCGACGTCCCACCGGCAGACGTGAGCACGCTGAGCACGCCAACGGCGCCGCTTCCCCGTCGGCTCGCATCGCTCGTCCGCATCGAGCACACGGTCTTCGCGCTCCCGTTCGCATACGTCGGCGCGGTCCTCGCGGTCGGAGAGTGGCCGGGCGTCGGCGACATGCTCTGGATCACCGTCGCGATGGTCGGGGCGCGGACCGTGGCGATGGCGCTGAACCGGCTCGTCGACGCGGAACTCGACGCGCGGAACCCACGGACGGCGTCTCGTGAGCTCCCGAGCGGTGCGCTCTCGCGCTCGCAGGTGGTCGTGCTGACCGCGGTCGCGCTCGGCGTGTTCCTCGTGGCCGTCTTCCAGCTCGACCCCGTCGTGCGTTGGCTCTGGCCGATCCCGGTGGCGATGTTCTTCGTGTACCCGTACCTCAAGCGCTTCACCTGGCTCTCGCACGTCTGGCTCGGCGCCTGCCTCGGCCTGGCCCCGGTCGGCGCCTGGCTCGCCGTCTCCGGGACGGCGCCCTGGGAGGCCTGGGCGATCGGCGGCGCCGTGCTCCTGTGGGTGGCCGGCTTCGACCTCTTCTACTCCCTCTTCGATCTCGAGCACGACCGCGACGCGGGGCTGCATTCCTGGGCGGTTCGCTTCGGCGTGCGCGGCGTCTTCCTCGGCGCGCGGGCGTTTCACCTCGGGACGGTGGCGCTGCTGGCCGCCGCGGGCGCCGGCCTCGACGCCGGTCTTTGGTACTGGCTCGGCGTGCTGGCCGTCGCTGCGTTGCTCGCTTACGAGCACGCGATCGTGCGGCCCGACGATCTGCGCCGCCTCGATGCCGCGTTCTTCACCGTGAACGGGATCATCAGCGTCGTCTTCTTCGTCTTCGTCGCACTGGACGTCGTCACGTGATCCGGGGCCGTGGGGTCGAGAAGCGCTACGGACGCCGCCGCGCGCTCGCACCGGTCGACCTCGACCTGCCGCGGGACGGGGCTCTCGTCGTGACGGGCCCCAACGGGTCGGGCAAGACCACGCTCCTCCGGCTGCTCGCAGGCCTGGCGGCACCCACGCGCGGGTCCCTCGACGTCGGTGTCGACCGCAGCCGCCTCGGCTTCCTCGCGCACGAGCCGCTCGTCTACCGCGAGCTGACCGCCCTCGAGAACCTCGAGCTCTTCGGGCGCCTCTACCGCGTCGCCGAGCGGCGGGAGCGAACCGGGATGCTGCTCGAGCGCTTCGGGCTCTGGGAGGCCCGGAACGAACGGGTCGCGGCGTACTCGCGCGGGATGACCCAGCGGCTGGCGCTGTGCCGGGCGCTGCTCCACGAGCCCGACCTGCTCGTCCTCGACGAGCCGTATGCGGCGCTCGACGAGCAGGGCGCCGCGCTCCTCGACCGCGAGCTCGACGAGCTCGCGGGCCTCCGGACGCTCGTCGTCTCCACCCACGACCCGCGGCGCCTCGAGCGCCTTGCGACCGCGAGGCTCGCGCTCCCGTGAGCAACGATCGCCGTCGGCTCGCATGAGCTACCTCGCGGATGTCGTGGCGCTGACCCGGAAGGACCTTCGCGTCGAGCTCCGGGCGCGGGACACGCTGCCTGCGATGCTCCTGTTCGTCCTGTCCACGCTCGTCGTTTTCCACTTCGCGCTCCCGGAGGGAACGGCGGACGAGGCGGCCTACGGCTTGCTGTGGGTCGCGATCGTGTTCACGGCCCTCCTCGGGCTCTCCCGCGCCTGGGTGCCCGAGCAGGAGCACGGAGTGCTGGACGGCCTCGTGCTCGCGCCATGCGACCGGAGCGCGATCTGGCTGGGGAAGACGATCGCGACGCTTGTCTTCCTGCTCGCGGCGCAAGTCGTGGCGCTGCCGGCGTTCGTGCTCTTCTTCGCGCCGCTCGACGCGACCGCGGTCGCTGGCGTGCTCCTCGCGAACGTCGGCATCTGCGCGGTCGGGTCGTTGATGGCCGCGATGGCGGCGGCCGGGCGCGCGCGGGAGCTGCTCCTCCCGCTCCTCTTATTGCCGCTCGCGATCCCGCTCGTGGTGGGCGGGGTGGGTGCTGCGATCTCGCCGGAGGGCGAGCGCTACCTCCTCTTCCTCGCGCTGTACGACGCGGTGTTCGCGGTACTCTCGTGGGCGTCGTTCGAGTACGTCGTCACCGAGTGATCCGCTGACTTCCTCGTCTCCGATCCGGAGTCTCCCCTTCCTCGCCGGCGTCGCCGCGGGGCTCATGGGGCTCGCGATCGTGCTCGCCCTCGTGGTGGCGCCCGAGGACGCCGACCAGGGTCTATCGCAGCGGATCTTCTACATTCACGTCCCGATCGCCCTGACCTCGTACTTCTGCTTCGGCCTAGGCGCGTGGAAGGCACTCCTGCTTCTCTGGCGGCGCGACTCGCGCTACGACCTGGAGAGCTACGTGGCGATCCACCAGGGGACGATCTTCGGCGCGCTGACCCTCATCACCGGCGCGATCTGGGCGAAGGCGTCCTGGGGCGTGTGGTGGACGTGGAGCTCGAACCAGCTCGTCCTCTTCCTCGTCCTCTTCCTCTTCTACTGCGCGTACTTCATGCTCCGCTTCTCGATCGAGGACGGGCCTCGGCGGGCCCGGTCGTCGGCGGTGTACGCCCTCTTCGGAGTCGTGCTCATCCCGATCAGCTTCCTCGCGATCCGCCTTGCCGAGGACTTCATCCACCCGACGGTGTTCACACGCGAAGGGCCGCAGATGACCGGGACGATGTTCACGGCGTTCTGTGTCTCCTGGGCGGCGGTGACGTTCCTTGCGTACGTGCTCTATCGCGTCGAGCTCGCAGGGAAGCGTCTCGACGCCGACCTGCGCGAGCTCAGAGAGGCCCTCGGTACGTGAGCGGCGGCGAGTACCTTGCGCTCGCGTACGGGGTCGTCTTCGTCTTCGTCCTCGCCTACGTCGCGATCATCGCGGCCAAGCTCGCACGCCTCCAGCGCGAGACGAGGGAGATCCTCGAGGCCGTGCGCGAGCGCGAGTCGCCACCGCTCTCCGTCGAGCCGGTCAACCAGGACTTGTCGCGAACCGTCTGACCGGCCGGGCCTGGCACTATGCTGCGCGCGTGCCGAAGGTCCAGGCGAGGTTCGCGGGGCGGAGATCGCGGTGACCCGCCGGCTGCTCCTCGGCAGTCCTCTGCCGCTGCAGGCGCCGACGGCCTTCGTCCGGATCCGGCCGCGCGGCGCGCGGATCTGCGGGGAGCTGCACAGACGACGCCCCCGCCGCTACGTCCACGGGCGGGCCTGCGCCCGTCGCTAGGGCCTCGCGCGGAGGCGCGCTACGCTCCGCGCGTGTTCATCACGTTCCTGAGCGACTTCGGCCTCCAGGACGACTTCGTGGGCACGTGCCACGGCGTGATGAAGCGGATCGCACCCGAAGCGCAGATCATCGACATCACGCATGGCATCCCGCCGCAGGCGGTCCTGCAGGGAGCGCTCGTCCTCGCCAATACCGTCGGCTTCATGCCGGTCGGGGTGCATCTCGCCATCGTCGATCCGGGGGTGGGCGGGCCACGGCGTCCGCTCGCTCTCCGCGACACCGAGGGCCGGCACTTCGTCGGCCCCGACAACGGCCTGCTCCTGCCCGCGGCGAGCCGGACCGGAATCGCCGAGGCGCACGAGCTCGCGAATCCCGCGTACGCCCTCGAGTCGATCTCACGCACGTTCCACGGACGCGACCTCTTCAGCCCCGCGGCGGCTCATCTCGCCCGTGGAGTCCCTGTCGCCGAGCTCGGCCCGCCCCTCGATCCCGAGGGGCTCATCGGGCTCGACCTCCCGGAGCCGGTGATTGCCGACGGGGCGGCGGTCGCGACCCTCCTCTATGTCGACAGCTTCGGCAACATCGCGCTGAACTTGACCCGGGACGACGTCGAGCGCATCGGGGTCGTGCCGGGCACGCGTGTCGAGCTCGAGCTCGCCGGCGAGCGGTACTACGCCGTCATGGCGAGGGCGTTCGCCGACGCCCGCCCGGGGGACGTGATCCTCTACGAGGACAGCTATCGCAACATGTCGGTCGCGATCTCGCGCGGGAGCGCCGCCCGGATGCTTCACGCAGCGCCCGGCCAGACGATCCGGATCTCGACCCCGCTCTGAGTCCCGCTAGGAGATCGCGGGTCGACTGTCGGCCCAGGGGCTGGCGGCCTCCACCTGGGCGGCGAGACGGAGAAGGAGTGCGTCTCCTGCGGGCGGGCCGATGACGTGGACGCCGACGGGCAGCCCGTCCGCGCTCCAATGCAGCGGGAGTGACATCGCCGGCAGCCCCGTGAGGTTCGCGACCGCGGTGAACGGCGTGAACTCGACGTTGCGGAGGAGCTGCGGGACTGCACCCTTCGCGGCGTCCTGCCAGCCGATCGGCACCGGGGGGAGAGCGAGCGTGGGCGTGAGCACGAGGTCGACGTCCTCCCAGAACGCCACGACCCGGCGGGCGAAGGCCTGGAGCCACGCGACCGTGCGACCGTACTCGGCTGCAGGCGTCGACTGCGCCAACTCGACGAGCTCGCGGTTGAGAGGGGTGAGCAGCGAGAGGTCGTCGACCGGCTGGAGCGCCGGTCCCACCTGCCAGACGGAGATGAATGCCAGGCCGATGTCGTCCTCCGCCCACGGTGGCGTGGCCTCGACGACGTCATGTCCGAGGTCGGCGAGGAGGTCCGACGCCGCGGCGAGTGCGGCTGCGCAGTCCGCGTCGACCGCGACCTCCATCGGAGGAGCGGTGGTCGACGCGATCCGGAGTCGTCCCGGCGGGTCGCCCACCTCGTCCGAGAACGGGCGCTCCGGCGGCGGCGCCCACCAGGGGTCGCCGGGCTCGTACCCGGACATGACGTCGAGAAGCGCCGCGGCGTCGGCGACGGAGCGGGACAGCGGCCCGGCGGTCGACAGGCCCTCGAGCGATCCGAAGGGCGCGGCCGAGACCCGTCCGCGCGAGGGTTTCAGCCCGAACAGGCCGCAGCACGACGCGGGGATGCGGATCGACCCGCCTCCGTCGGAGCCGTGTGCGACGGGGAGAAGGCCGGCGGCGAGCGCGGCGGCCGCTCCGCCGCTCGATCCGCCTGGCGTGCGCTCGAGGTCCCACGGGTTGCGCGTCGCGCCGTTCAGGTCGGACTCCGTGAAGGCGGTAGTGCCGAACTCCGGCGTGTTCGTCTTGCCGAGGATGACGAACCCCGCGTCCCGGAGCCGTCGCACGACCGCGGCGTCGAAGTCCGGGACGTACTCCGCAAACGCTCGCGACGAGTACGTCGTGCGTACCCCCTTCGTCGCGGTCAGGTCCTTCACGGCGATCGGGACGCCGTGGAAGGGAGCCTCTGGAGCCGCTGCGTCGGCGGCCTGGGCCTCGGCTCGTGCCTCCTCCGGGCGCACGGTCACGAACGCGTTCAGTTGCGGGTCGATCCGAGCGATCCGCTCGAGGTACAACTCGACGAGCTCGCTCGACGAGACCTCGCGCCGCCGGATCAGCTCGGCCTGCTGGGTCGCGGACAGGAACGCGAGGTCCATCGCGGGCGACCGTACCACTGTACGGCTCGTCGCAGCGTGATGGCGAGGGCCGGACTTGAACCGGCGACACCACGGTTTTCAGCCGTGTGCTCTACCAGCTGAGCTACCTCGCCGAGGCACCGCAGTGTACCCGCGCTCTGGGTGCGCACCGACTCCGCGGCCGGAGGCCGGCTTCGCCGGCCGGGAGGCCAAGCCTCGGCACGTCTCGTCGGGACGGCGAAGGAGGGGGTCCGCGGAGGAACCATGGTTCCT
>JBOHBB010000012.1:0-7711 GCA_050698135.1 Gaiellaceae bacterium | reverse complement strand
GCGAGGATCTTCTCCTCGCTGCGCACCCCGAGCCCCGAGAGCTCACGAAAACGCCCGTCCGCCGCCGCCGCCTGCAGGCCCTCGAGCGTCGTCACTCCGAGCTCGGTCCAGATGCGGGCCGCGGTCTTCGGCCCCACGCCGGGCAGCCGCAGGAAGTCGACCACGCCGACGGGGACACGCTCCCGCCGCCGCTTCAAGGCCTGGATCTCACCCTCCTCGACGACCTCGCGGACCTTCTCCTCGATCGTGCGGCCGATCCCCGGGAGCTCCTTCGCACGACCCTTGAGCGCGAGCTCGGCGACCGAGCTCGGCGTCTCGCGGATCCGGCCGGCGGCACGGCGGTAGGCGATGATCTTGAACGACTCCTCGCCGAGGATCTCGGACAGGTCGGCGAGGAGGTCGAGCTGGTCGGCGAGATCCGCGTTCCGGGGCAGCGTCTTCGCCATGCGGCGATGATACGGACGTGTCAGCGCGAGGGAACCCGTGGGTCCCCCGCGAACCCCTCGGGACATGACGAACGCCCAGACACCTGGTTCTCCTCCCAAGGCGCGCGCCGTCGTCTGCCTCCCCACGTACAACGAGCGCGAGAACCTCGAGCCGATGGTCCGAGCCCTCGGCGGCGTGCTGGACACGGCGATCGACCGCGTGCTCGTGATCGACGACCGGTCGCCGGACGGCACCGGTGAGGTCGCCGATCGCCTCGCCGCCGAGCTCCCCTGGGTCTCGGTCCTCCACCGCGAACGGAAGGAGGGGATCGGCCCTGCGTACGTCGCGGGGTTCAGGCACGCGCTCGCGGTGGGGGCCGAGCTCGTCCTCGAGATGGACTGCGACTTCTCCCACGACCCGAACGACGTCACGCGGCTGATCGCGGCGGCGGAGGACGCCGACCTCGTCCTCGGCTCCCGGTACGCCCCGGGTGGCGGCACCGTGAACTGGGGCCTCGTCCGGCGGTTCGTCTCCCGGGGGGGCTGTCTCTACGCGCAGGTGCTCCTCGGGGTGCGCGTGCGTGACCTCACCGGCGGCTTCAAGTGCTTCCGCCGAGCGGCGCTCGAGGCGATCGACCTCGACCGGGTGTCGGCGCGCGGGTACGGCTTCCAGATCGAGACGACGTATCGCGTGCTCCGCGCCGGGCTCCGCGTGCGGGAGGTGCCGATCCGCTTCGTCGACCGGCGCGTGGGCGACTCGAAGATGACGGGCTCGATCGTTGCCGAGGCGGCCTGGATGGTCCCGCTCCTGCGGCTGCGCGCACTCGCGAGGCGGCTCTAGATGGATGATCTGATGCGCGAGGTCACGGACGAGACGTTCGCGGACGAGGTGCTCGCCTCCCCCGTGCCGGTCATCGTCGACTTCTGGGCGCCGTGGTGCAAGCCGTGCGAGGCGATCGAGCCCCACCTACGCGCGATCGCGGACGCGCTCGGCGTCCCTATCGTCAAGATCGACATCGACGAGAACCTCGCGGTGGCCGGCCGCTACGGCGTGCTCGCTCTGCCGACCGTGATGCTGTTCTCCGGCGGCCACACGCGGGTGACCATCTACGGCGCGCGCTCGCGCTCGCACTACGAGCGGGCATTCGCGCCTTACCTCCCCTAGCGGGCCGGCTGCGACACTGAGCGCGTGGCGACCGACGTCGTGGCAGGCTGGGCCGATCTCCTCGCTGAGGAGGAGGCCGTGCATCACGAGCTCGAGCCGGCACGCATGGCCCGGAGCGAGCCGTTCCCCGACGATCTCGACCCTCGCGTCGCGTCCGCGCTCCTCGGCGCCGGCGTCACGTCGCTCTATCGCCACCAGGCCGAGGCCTGGGAGGCGGCTCGGCGAGGGGAGGACGTGATCGTCACGACGGGCACGGCGTCCGGGAAGTCGCTCGCGTTCAACCTCCCCGTCCTCGACGCGATCGCGCAGGAGCCGAAGACTCGGGCGCTGTACCTGTACCCGACGAAGGCGCTCGCGCAGGACCAGGCGCGCGGGCTCTCCGCGCTCGGACTGAAGGGGCTCAAGCCAGCGATCTACGACGGCGACACGCCGCCGGAGACGCGCTGGCAGGTCCGGAAGTGGTCGAACCTGATCCTCACGAACCCGGACATGCTCCACGTCGGAGTGCTCCCGCACCACGACAGGTGGGGCGATTTCCTGCACAACCTCCGCTTCGTCGTCGTCGACGAAGCGCACGTCTACCGCGGTGTCTTCGGCTCGCATGTCGCGAACGTGCTCCGGCGACTACGCCGACTGGCCCGCGTCTACGACGCCGACCCCCGGTTCCTCTTCGCCTCCGCGACGATCGCGAACGCCGGCGAGCTCGCTGCGGCGCTCACGGGCGCGGACGCGACCGTGGTCGAGCGCGACACCTCGCCGAACGCGGAGCGAGAGGTGGTCATCTGGAACCCTCCGCTGCTCGACCCGGAGCTCGGCCTCCGGGCGAGCCCGCTCGGCGAGGCCTCCCGGCTCCTGGCCCAGCTGACGACGCGCGGCCTCCGGACGATCTGCTTCGCGAAGAGCCGCAAGGCGACCGAGCTCATCCACCGCTTCGCCGTCGAGCGAGTGGACGCCGCGACCGCGGCGCGCCTGGCCCCCTATCGCGCCGGCTACACGCCCGCCCAACGCCGTGAGATCGAACGGCGCCTCGTCGAGGGCGAGCTGCTCGGCGTCACGGCGACCGACGCTCTCGAGCTCGGGATCGACATCGGCCTCCTCGACTGCGCGATCTCCGTCGGCTTCCCCGGCACGGTCGCGTCGCTGCTGCAGCAGTGGGGCCGTGCGGGGCGTCGCGGTCGTGGACTCGCCGTGCTCGTCGCGAGCGAGGACGCGCTCGACCAGTTCTTCGCGCGCGAGCCCGAGGCACTCCTCTCACGCAGGGTCGAGGCCGCGATCCTCGACCACTCGAACCCGCGCATCCTCGATCCCCACGTCCTCGCAGCCGCGTTCGAGGCGCCGCTCGACGAGGACGATGCCGGGACGCTCGGCCCCGAGACGCTGCGCCGGGCCGCGGAGCTCACGGAGCTCGAGCGCACGCCCGCCGGCTACGTTTGGAAGGGCCGCGACTACCCGGCCGCGCGGATCTCGCTCCGCTCGGGCGACCTGGACTCGTTCGCCGTCGTCGAGCGCAGCTCGGGCTCGCTGCTCGGGCTCGTCGAGCGCGACCGCGCGTACTCGACGGTCCACGAGGGAGCCGTCTACCTCCACCTCGGCGAGCAGTACCTCGTCGAGGAGCTCGACCTCCAAGGTCGCGTCGCGCTCGTCTCGCCCGCCAGCGTCGACTGGTACACGCAGGTGAAGAAGGAAACCGAGACGACGATCGAGGAGGCGGAGCGGGTCGAGAGACGACTCGGCGTCCACCTCCACTTCGGACGCGTCTCCGTCTCGGAGCAGGTCGTCGCCTACGCGCGGAAGGCCGTTCGCGACGGCTCGACGATCGACGTGACGCCCGTGCTCATGCCGGAGACGACCTTCGAGACCGAGGCGGTCTGGTTCTCGCCGGAGGAGGCGCACCTCGAGGGCCTCGACCGGATGCCGACGCTGCTCGGGACGCTCCATGGAGCCGAGCACACGCTGATCGCCCTCCTCCCGCTGTGGGCGATGTGCGACCGCTGGGACATCGGCGGGCTCTCGACGAACGCCCACTACCAGACCGGTCGTCCAACGATCTTCGTCTACGACGGGCATGCGGGCGGCGTCGGCATCACCGCGCGTGGGTTCGACGCCTTCGAGGGCTGGGTCGAGGACACGGCGCGCCTGCTCCAACGCTGCCCGTGCGCGAGCGGCTGTCCGTCCTGTGTCCAGAGCCCGAAGTGCGGGAACCTCAACGAGCCGCTCGACAAGGAGGGCGCGCTCACCCTGCTCGAACGCATGCTCCGCCGATGAGCCCGTCATCGATGGCGTCGGCGCGGCGATCATCCTCCTGCCGGCCCGTCCTCTTCACATGAGCCGTCGATCTCTCCCGACCTCGTTCGTCGTTCTGATGGAATCGCAGTCGATCGGGAAGGAGGCCAGGTGAAGTACATGGCGCTGATCTACGCCGACGAAAGCGTCTGGGAGACGTTCTCGGACGCCGAGAAGGGGGCCGCCTATGCGCAGTACCGCGCGTTCGCCGACGCGGCACGGGAGGCGGGCGTCCTCGTCGGGGGCGACGAGCTTCGTTCGACGCGCGACGCGACGACGGTGCGCGTGCGGGACCAGGAAACGCTCGTGACCGACGGCCCGTACGCGGAGGTGAAGGAGGCGCTCGGGGGCTACTTCGTCCTCGAGTGCGGCACGATGGAGGACGCAGTCGACTGGGCATCCCGCATCCCCGGCGCCGAGCACGGCGCGATCGAGGTGCGACCGATCTACGTCGATCCCGCGGAGGTGCAGCTGTGAGGTACGCGATGCTCATCTACGGGGACGACTCCGAGTGGGTCGACCTGCCCGACGAGGAGAAGGCGGCGCTGCGCGCCGAGGAGATGCCGCGGTGGGTCTCGCTCTTCGAGGAGCTCGGGAAGGCCGACTCGAGCGTGTCCGGGCACGAGCTCGACGGACGCACGACGGCAA
The DNA here is from genome assembly GCA_050698135.1 of Gaiellaceae bacterium. Taxonomy (GTDB): domain Bacteria; phylum Actinomycetota; class Thermoleophilia; order Gaiellales; family Gaiellaceae; genus GMQP-bins7. The sequence continues at coordinate 3,190 of JBOHBB010000012.1, read as the reverse complement.
AGGTCGTGCGCATTCGGGAAGGGGAGCGGTTCGTGACCGACGGTCCGTTCGCCGAGACGAAGGAGATCGTCGGCGGCGTCTTCCTCATCGACCTCCCCGACCTCGACGAGGCCATCCGCCTGGCCGCGCTCGTCCCGGCCGCCCAGCGCGGGTCGGTGGAGATCCGGCCGCTCGTGGAGTGACGGTCGAGCAAGCCTTCCGCGAGGAGTGGGGGCATGCCGTGGCGATCCTCACCCGCGTGCTCGGGGACCTCGAGCTCGCCGAGGACGCGGTGCAGGACGCGTTCGCGAGGGCACTCGAGCGCTGGCCACGTGACGGAACTCCGCGGAATCCCGGTGCCTGGATCGTCACGACGGCGCGGAACCGGGCGATCGACCGGATCCGCCGCGAGCGCGTCTTCCGCCAGAAGGCCGAGCTGCTCGCCCGACTCGAGGAGCTCCCGGAGGACGAGGACGAGGTGAGCGCGATCCCGGACGAGCGGCTCGCGCTCGTCTTCACGTGCTGTCATCCTGCGCTCGCCGCGGAGAGCAGGGTCGCGCTGACCTTGCGCGAGGTGGGAGGGCTGACGACCGGAGAGATCGCGCATGCGTTCCTCGTGTCGGAGCCGGCGATGGCGCAGCGGCTCGTCCGGGCGAAGCGCAGGATCCGCGGCGCCGGGATCCCCTTCCGCGTGCCGCCGGACCACCTCCTCCCCGAGCGACTCCGCTCCGTGCTCGCGGTGCTGTATCTCGTCTTCAACGAAGGCTACGCGGCCACCTCGGGACGCGAGCACGTGCGCGGCGACCTGTGCGACGAGGCGATCAGGCTCGGGAAGCTGCTCGCGGTGCTGATGCCCGACGAGCCCGAGGCACTCGGACTGCTCTCGCTCATGCTGCTCCAGGATTCGCGACGCGCGGCTCGCACGGGCCCCTCGGGGGAGCTCGTGCTGCTCGAGGACCAGGACCGCGGGCTCTGGGATCGGACTCGGATCGGCGAGGGCCTCCGCGTCCTGGAGCGCGCGGCCTCCCTCGGGAGGCCAGGCCCGTACCAGCTCCAGGCCGCGATCGCCGCGGCGCACGTGGAGGACCGTCCTTGGAGCGAGATCGCGGCGCTCTACGACAGGCTGGTCGAGCTCGACACCTCGCCGGTGGTACGGCTCAACCGCGCGGTCGCGGTGGCGCTCTCGGGTCGGATCGACGAGGGCCTCGGGCTCGTCGACGACCTCGAGGGGCTCGGGGACTACCACCTGCTACACGCCGCCCGCGCGGATCTCCTTCGTCGCCTGGACCGCCGAGAGGAGGCGAGCGCCGCCTACCGGCAGGCGCTCGAGCTGACGGCGAACGACACCGAGCGTCGGTACCTCGAAGGCAGGCTACGCGAGGTGTCGTAGGGCCAGCTCGACCGCCTCGGCGGGGCTCACTGCCACCTCGGCACCCTCCGCAGACGGTGCCCCGTCGAGCGCGACGACGGGGCGCCCGAGCCGAAGCGCGAACGCCATCTCGGCGAGCGTGCCGTAGCTCCCGCCTACGGCGATGACAGCGTCGCCCGAGGCGGCGACCGCGAGGTTCCGCGCGTGACCGATGCCGGTCGCGACCACGTGATCGGCCCACGGGCTCGCCGCCGAGCGGTCTTCGCCGGGCAGGATCGCGATCGTCGTCCCCCCCGCGGTCTTCGCCCCGCGGTGCGCCGCGGCCATGACCTCGCCGAGACCTCCGGTGACGACGGTGCAACCACGCTCGGCCAGCAGCCTCCCGACCTCCTCGGCGGCCGGCTCCCAGCGTGCGCCACTCCCGATCACCGATACCTGCAACGCCACGGTGCGTAAGCATGACGGAGTGGAGCGGCGCGAGGCACGCGGGGGCACGCTCGTGCTCGGAGGAGGGTTCGCAGGGAGCTACGTCGCCCGCTTCCTCGGGAAGCGCGGGGCGACAGTCGTCTCGCCCGAGAACTACATGACGTACACGCCGCTCCTCCCCGAGGCGGGCGCGGGGACGCTCGAGCCTCGCCACGTGGTCGTCCCGATCCGCCAGATGTGCCCGCACGCGGAGCTCGTCCTCGGACGCGCGACCACGTTCGATGAGGCGCGCAGGACGGTGCTCGCCGACACCCTCGCGGGGCCGCTCGAGATCGCCTACGAGCAGCTCGTCGTCGCCGTCGGAGCGGTGGCGCGGGCGCTGCCGATCCCGGGCCTCGGCGAGCACGGGCTCGGGTTCAAGGATCTCGCCGACGCGATCGCACTTCGCAACCGCCTCCTCCAGCAGCTCGAGCGCGCGTCGATCCGACCGGAGGCGGTCGAGGAGCTCGGGTTCGTCTTCGTCGGCGCGGGGTATGCAGGCGTCGAGGCGCTCGGCGAGCTGAACGACCTGGCCCATGACGCCCTTCGCTTCTACCCGGCCCTGCGGGGCGTCCCGCAGCGCTGGGTGCTGGTAGACGCCGCGCCGAAGATCCTCCCGGAGATCCCGCGCCGGCTCGGCGAATACGCCTCCCGGCACCTCGAGCGGCGCGGCGTCGAGATCCACGTCTCGACGACCCTCGACTCGTACGACGGCCGGGTCGCGGTCCTCTCGGACGGCACGCGGGTACCCGCACGGACGCTCGTCTGGAGCGCCGGGGTCCGCCCCAGCCCCCTCCTCGGCGACCTCGACCTTCCCCTCGACGAACGCGGCCGTGTCGTCGTGGACGAGACGCTGCGCGTGGAGGGGCGACGCGACGTGTGGTCGCTCGGGGACTGCGCGGCCGTCCCGAACGCGAGGACGCCGGGCGCCTTCGACCCGCCGACCTGCCAGCATGCCCTGCGCCAGGCGCGGCGCCTGGCGAGGAACCTGACGGGCACGCCGCGACCGTACGGGTACCGCATGCTCGGCCAGGTCGCGACCCTGGGCAGGCACAAGGGCATCGCCGAGATCCCTGGACTGAGGCTCCGCGGCTTCCTCGGGTGGTTCGTCGCGCGGACGTACCATCTGTACCAGCTCCCCCTCTTCTCCCGGAAGCTGCGTGTCATCCTCGACTGGACGGTCGCGCTCTTCTTCCGCCGGGACGTCGTGGAGCTGTCCGTCCTCGGCCACCCGCGGCGGCCGGGCGAGTGAGCTAGCTGGACTAACCACACACCTTCGAGACGACTGATCGCGTCCGGGCCTCCGGCGAGCCTTGGGGTCGACCAAGACCCAGCTCGCACAGGAGGCCCAGATGCATGATCGAGTCTGCCCGCCCA
>JBOHBB010000011.1:0-2260 GCA_050698135.1 Gaiellaceae bacterium | reverse complement strand
GCTCTACGACAGGGCGGTCACCGACTGGGAACGCGCGCGCTACTTCGAGCGCGGGTAGCCCGGTGAGGGTCGTCCTCGTCTCGCAGATCCCGGATGCCGCGCACGGGCTCACGGAGATGCTCCGCGGCCTCGGGCACGAGCCGGTCGCGCTCCTCTGCACGCGAGAGCACGCAGGGCGCTACGGCGACGAGTTCACCGCGCTCGTCAACGACGCGCCCGACGGACTGGACGTCGTGATCCCCGCCACGCGGGAGGGGATCGCTCCGCTGCTCCGCCGCTACGAGCCCGATCTGCTCCTCTGCGCGGGCTTCCCGTGGAAGATTCCCCCGGACGCGCTCGCAGTGCCGCGACTGGGCTCGATGAACGGCCATCCTTCGCCGCTCCCCGACTACCGCGGCCCGAGCCCCGTCGCCTGGGCGATCCGCAACGGCGAGACCGAGGTCGGATTCACGTTCCACCGGATGGACGCCGAGCTCGACACCGGCGCGATCCTGGCGCAAGGAAAGGCGACCCTCGGGGACGAGCACTCGTGGGACGAGCTGACGCCGAAGCTCGTCGACCTCGTCTCCGAGCTGCTGCCGGTCGCGCTTCGCCGCATCGAGGACGGCGACCCGGGCGACGCCCAGGGAGCGGGGCGGTACTTCTCGTTCTTCGAGCCCGAGTACGCCCGGATCGACTGGTCGCAGCCGGCTGCGGGCATCCACCGCCAGGTCCGGTCGTGGCGCTTCGCGTCGAGAGGCACCGAGCCTCACGGCGCCCTCGCAGAGCTCGACGGGGAGACGGTGAGGGTGCTGCGCACGAGCCTCGAGCCGGGTCCGGGGCGCTCCGTCGAGTGCGGAGACGGCAGACTCTGGATCGTGGAGACGGAGCCCGCATGAGGCCGGTCATCGGGATCACGACGTATGCCCAGGAGGCCAGCTGGGGCGTCTGGCGACTCCCGGCTGCCCTCATTCCGCTCAACTACGTCGAGGCGGTCGAGCACGCGGGCGGGCGGCCGGTGCTGATCCCGCCGAGCGAAGACGGCGTCTCGGAGACGATCGAGGCCCTCGACGGCATCGTGTTCTCCGGGGGGGCGGACGTCGATCCGGCCCACTACGGGGCCGACGCGCACCCGGAGACCGACGTGCCCCAGGCTCGTCGGGACGCGGGCGAGCTGGCGCTCCTCCGCTCGGCGCTCGAGCACGACCTGCCCACGCTCGCCGTCTGCCGTGGGTTCCAGCTCCTGAACGTCGCGCGCGGGGGAGACCTCGTGCAGCATCTGCCGGACGCGGTCGGGAGCGACGTGCACAAGCAGGTCCCGGGGGTCTTCGCGGTCCATCCCGTCGAGGTCGAGGACGGCACGCGGCTCGCGGAGCTCCTCGGCTCCCGCCCGGAGGTCGCCTCGCACCATCATCAGGCGCTCGGACGCATCGGCGACGGGCTGGCGGAGACGGCGTGGGCGGAGGACGGGACGCTCGAGGCGGTCGAGGACCCGTCCCGGCGGTTCGTCGTCGGGGTCCAGTGGCACCCGGAAGCAGGCGAGGACCAGGCGCTCTTCGAGGGGCTCGTGAACGAGGCGCGGGCCTACCGCGCCGCGAAGGCGAAGGGCTGACAGCCGGCGCGAGCCGGGGAGGAAGAGGCATGTACTGGACGCTCGGGATCATCTACGTCGTGCTGTCGGTCGCGTTCATCGCGGACGTCCTGCGCAACCCGGCGCTCTCCACGGGGGGCAAGGCGCTGTGGATCGTGGCGCTACTCGTCGTTCCGGTGGTCGCCTGGCTCGGCTACGGGATCTGGCGGCTCAGGCAGAGCAGGGGGCTCACGGGGGCGTGACGCTCACCGTCCTCGATCCCGCGACCGAGGAGCCGATCGCCGAGCTCGAGCAGGCGGGCGTCGACGAGGCCGACGAGGCCGTGTCCCGCGCGCGAGCGGCACTGCCCGGGTGGCAGGCGATCGCGCCGGTCGACCGCGCGCGACTCCTGCGGCGGCTCGCCACGCTCGTCGAGGAGAACGGGGAGGAGCTCGCGCGGATCGAGTCCCGCAACGTAGGGAAGCCGATCTCGGGCGCCCGCGGCGAGGTCGGCATGGTCGCTCAGATCTTCCACTTCTACGCGGGTGCCGTCGACAAGCACCACGGGAGCACGATCCCGGTCGCGGGCGGTATCGCAGCGACGTTCCGCGAGCCGCTCGGGATCGTGGGACTCATCGTCCCCTGGAACTTCCCGCTCAACATCGCGAGCTGGAAGCTCGGGCCGGCCCTCGCCTGCGGGAACACGGTCGT
>JBOHBB010000010.1:0-5847 GCA_050698135.1 Gaiellaceae bacterium | reverse complement strand
GTACGGCATCACGCCGGAGCGAGTGCGGCCGGGCCAGCGCGTCATGCACCCGGGGCCGATGAATCGCGGCGTCGAGATCGACGCCCGCGTCGCGGACTCGGACGCCGCGCTCGTCGTCGACCAGGTGCGAGCCGGGCTGGTCGTCCGCATGGCCGTGCTCTACGACATCGTCGTCGAGCTCCCGGCGCGTACGCCGGCAGCGACACCCGCCGAGCCGCCCGTGGAGGTCGCATGACCCTCGCCTGCCGGAACGGGCGCGGCGACTCGCTCGTCGTCGAGGGCCGGGTCGTCGCTCCTGCACAGGGGATCGACGAATTCCTGCGGATCACCGTTTCCGACGGCGTCATCGCGTCGATCGACCCTGCGCTCGCCGCGGAGCTCGTCGTCGCCCCCGCGTTCGTCGACCCGCACGTCCACCTCCGCACGCCAGGCCGGGAGGACGAGGAGACGCTCAGCTCCGGGACCGAAGCCGCCGCCGCGGGCGGCTACTGCGCGATCCTGGCGATGCCGAACACCGATCCTGTGGTCGACTCGGCCCCCGTCCTCAGGTCGCTCCTCGCCCGCGCGCGCGACGAGGCGGTGATCCCGACCGGCTTCATGGCGGCGATCAGCAAGGGGCAGGCCGGCGAGGAGCTGACGGAGATGGGCGAGCTGGCGGACACGGGGGCCGCAGCGTTCACCGACGACGGCCGTCCGGTCGTGTCCGCCGCGCTGATGCGGAACGCGCTCCGCTACAGCGGGTTGACCGCGCTTCCGCTCGCGCTCCACTGCGAGGAGCCGACCCTCTCGCGTGGCGGCCATGCGCACGAGGGCCTCGTCTCCGCGGAGCTCGGCCTCGGCTCCTACCCCTCGGCTGCCGAGAGCCTCATGGTCGATCGCGACCTGACGCTCGCCGCCCTCGAGGGACGCCACGTCCATCTCATGCACGTCTCCGCCCGGGAGTCGGTCGACGCCATCGACCGCGCGTTGGCGGCCGGGGTCCCGGCGACCGCGGAGGTGACGCCGCACCACCTCGTCCGCACGGACGAGGCCGTCCGCTCGCTCGACGCGAACGTGAAGATGAACCCTCCACTCCGAGCCGAGCCCGATCGCCAGGCGCTCCTCGACGCGTTGCGGCGAGGCGCGATCTCGTGCGTCGCCACCGACCACGCCCCGCACGCGCGGCACGAGAAGGAGGTTCCCTTCGAGGAGGCGCCCTTCGGTGTCACCGGCCTGGAGACGGCGTTCGCGGCCCTGCACACGCACCTCGTGCTCCCTGGAGCCATCGACCTCGAGACACTTCTCGAGCGCATGTCGGCCGGTCCGGCGCGCGCCTTCGGGCTCCCCGAGCCCAGGATCGAGGTCGGTGCCCGCGCGAACCTCGCCGTCCTCGACCTCAGCGAGGAGTGGGACGTCACCGAGGACGGGTTCCGATCGCTCTCCGCCAACTCCTGGCTCCTCGGCGAGAGGCTCCGGGGACGCGTGGTGCGCACGCTCGCCGACGGACGGGTGGTGTTCGGGGCGTGAGCGCGGGGTATCTCCTGCTCGAGGACGGGGCGACCTTCCACGGGCGGTCCGTCGGCGCTCCCGGCGCCGTGTTCGGCGAGGCGGTCTTCACGACCGCGATGACGGGCTACCAGGAGACGGTGACCGACCCGAGCTACGCCGAGCAGCTCGTCAGCTTCACGGCGCCAATGGTCGGCAACTACGGCGTCGCCGACGGGCGCGGCGAGTCCGACCGGCCGCACGCAAGGGCGGCGCTGATGCGGCAGCTGGGCGGCGCAGCGTGGGCGGACTGGCTCGGCGCGCACGGCCTCGTCGGGCTGGAGGAGATCGACACGCGGGCGCTCGTGCTGCGCCTCCGGGACGCGGGTGCGATGCGCGCGGTCGCGGTCGCCGACGAGGACGCGCTCGCGGTGGGGGAGGCGCTGGACCAGGTGCGTGAGCAGCCGACGATGGAGGGCCGGTCGCTCGTGGCGGCGGTGTCGACACCCGAGCCCTACTGGTACTCCGACGCCGGCGAGGTGCGGGTGGCGGTCGTCGACTACGGCACGAAGCGCTCGATCCTGCGCCGCGTCGCCGAGGCCGGGGCGGCCGTGCGCGTCTTCCCGCACACCGCCCGGCCGCACGAGCTCGAAGGCTTCGACGGGGTCGTCCTCTCAAACGGCCCGGGGGACCCCGAGCCGCTGCACGACGAGGTCGAGACGGTCGCCGGCCTGCTCGGCCGGGTCCCGATCCTCGGGATCTGCCTCGGCCACCAGCTCCTCGGGCTCGCGACCGCCCACCGCACGTTCAAGCTCCCGTTCGGCCACCGGGGGGCGAACCACCCCGTCCTCGACCGGCGCAGCGGGCGTGTGCTCGTCACGAGTCAGAACCACGGGTTCGCCGTGGAGCCGTCGGACGCGGACGAAGCGGTCCACGTCTCTCTCTACGACGGCACGGTGGAGGGCTTCGACTTCCCGGACCTGCGCGCCCGCTCCGTCCAGTTCCACCCCGAGGCCGGCCCCGGCCCGCACGACGCCTGGCCCATCCTCGAGACGTGGGTGAAGGGCCTGCGAAGCCGCTGATGCCTGCGAGACGTGACCTCGAGTCGATCTGCGTCATCGGCTCCGGCCCGATCGTGATCGGCCAGGCGTGCGAGTTCGACTACGCCGGCTGCCAGGCGCTCAAGGTGCTGCGCGAGGACGGGTACCGGACGATCGTCGTCAACTCGAACCCGGCGACGATCATGACCGACCCGGGCTTCGCGGACCGGACCTACATCGAGCCGCTCGACCCGGCGGGCGTCGCGTCCGTTCTCGAGCGTGAGCGTCCCGACGCACTCCTGCCCACCCTGGGCGGGCAGACGGCCCTGAACCTCGCGGTCGCGCTCGCCGAGGCGGGGGTGCTCGACGACCTCGGCGTCGAGCTGATCGGCGCGCCGGTGGACGTCATCAGGCGGGCCGAGGACCGGGAGGAGTTCCGCGACGCGGTCCGGAGCTGCGGGCTCCGCGTGCCGGCTTCGAGGATCGTCGTCTCGCCAGAGGAGCTCGACGACGTGCAGCTGCCCGCGGTCGTACGGCCCGCCTTCACCCTGGGCGGCCACGGGGGCGGCTTCGCCGAGGACCTCGCGTCGCTCCGCCGCCAGGTGGAGCGCGGCCTGGCGGAGTCCCCGATCCGGCAGGTGCTCGTCGAGGAGTCGGTCCGGGGCTGGGACGAATTCGAGCTCGAGGTCATCCGCGATCGCGCGGACAACGTCGTCGTCGTCTGCTCGATCGAGAACCTCGACCCGATGGGCGTCCACACCGGCGACTCGGTCACTGTCGCCCCGCAGATGACGCTCTCCGACGAGGCGTACCAGGAGCTCCGCGACGCCGCCGCCGCGGTCGTCCGCGCGGTCGGCGTCGAGACGGGGGGCTCGAACATCCAGTTCGCACGGAGGCGGGAGACGGGCGAGCTCCGCGTCATCGAGATGAACCCCCGCGTGTCGCGCTCGTCCGCACTCGCGTCGAAGGCGACGGGCTACCCGATCGCGAAGGTCGCGGCGAAGCTGGCCGTCGGCTACACGCTGGACGAGATCCCGAACGACCTCACGAAGACCACCCCCGCGAGCTTCGAGCCGACGCTCGACTACGTTGTCGTGAAGTTCCCGCGCTTCGCCTTCGAGAAGTTCCCCGGTGCCGATCGCGAGCTGGGAACGCAGATGAAGTCCGTCGGCGAGGCGATGGGCATCGGGAGGACCTTCACCGAGGCGTTCCTCAAGGCGTACGGCTCGCGGGAGCTCGATCGAGGCGCTCCCACTCCGTGGGCGAGCCTGGAGGAGGAGCACCTGCCACCGGATCTTCACGCCTGGTTCCGGGAGCAGATCTCTGGTGCGAAGCAAGCGCTTCGGAGCGGCGACCTGCTGCGGGCGAAGCGCGCGGGCTGGAGCGACGACGACGTCGGGGCGGCGCTCGGCGTCGACGGCGGCGAGGTCCGCCGACGGCGGCACGAGCTCGGGATTCGGCCCGCCTACCGCCGGGTCGACTCGTGCGCCGGGGAGGTCGAGGCCGCCTCCAGCTACTACTACTCGACCTGGGGGGAGGCGGACGACGCGCCGATGGGCAGCGGGAAGCAGCGCGTCGTCATCCTCGGCTCCGGCCCGAACCGGATCGGCCAGGGGATCGAGTTCGACTACTGCTGTGTGCACGCCGCGCAGACGTTCCGCGCCCTCGGCTTCGACGCGGTGATGGTCAACTGCAACCCCGAGACGGTCTCGACCGACTACGACACGTCCGACCGGCTCTACTTCGAGCCGCTGTCCACCGAGCACGTGCTCGAGGTGTGCGACCGCGAGCGCCCCCTCGGCGTCGTCACGCAGTTCGGGGGCCAGACGCCGCTCAAGCTCGCAGGCCCGCTCGAGAGGGCCGGCTACCGCATCCTGGGCACGCCGCACGCCGCGATCGACCTCGCCGAGGACCGCGAGCGCTTCGGGATGCTCGTCTCGGAGCTCGGGGTGCGCTGCCCGCCGTGGGCGACCGTGGCGAGCCCGGAGGAGGCCGTCTCGGCTGCGGGGCGCATCGGGTACCCGGTGCTCGTTCGCCCCTCGTACGTCCTCGGCGGGAGGGCGATGCGGGTCTGCTACGACGGCGCCCAGCTCGAGGCCGCGATGGCCGCGGTGCAGGGGCCCGTCCTCATCGACCGGTTCGTCGAGCACGCGATCGAGCTCGACGTCGACGCGCTCTGCGACGGCGAGGACGTGTACATCGCAGCCGTGATGCAGCACGTCGAGGAGGCGGGCGTGCACTCCGGCGACTCCACGTGCGTGCTGCCCGCGCCGTCGTTGACGCTCGCAGCCGCACTCGAGGTCGAGCATGTCGTCAAGCGGCTCGGGCCTGCGCTCGGGGTGGTGGGCCTGTTGAACGTCCAGCTCGCGATCGCCGACCAGACCGTCTACGTTCTCGAGGCGAACCCGCGCGCCTCACGGACCGTGCCCTTCGCGAGCAAGGCGATCGGCGTGAACCTCGTCGATGCAGCCTGCCGTCTTGCCGTCGGCGCGACGCTTCGCGACCTCGACCTGCCGGTGCCGCGCCCCACGCAGGTGAGCGTGAAGGCGGCGGTGCTGCCGTTCTCGCGCTTCCCCGGCGCGGACCCGGTCCTCGGGCCGGAGATGCGCTCGACCGGCGAGGTGATGGCGAGCGCCGCCGACCTCCCGACCGCGCTCGCCAAGGCCGAGCGCGCTGCCGGCCGCCCGCTCCCGACCTCCGGGACGGCTTTCCTGTCCGTGCGCGACGCGGACAAGCCGGCCGCGGTCGCCGTCGCCGCCGCACTCGCCGGACTGGGGTTCGGACTCGTCGCAACCGAGGGCACGGCGCGAACGCTGCGGGCCGCGGGCCTCGAGCTCGACGTCGTCGCGAAGGTCGCCGACGCTGTCACGGGGGAGCCGACGGTCGTCGACCTCGTGCGTCGCGGACGTTGCGACCTCGTCGTCAACACGCCACAGGGCAGCGGCGCGCGGGCGGACGGCTACCTGATCCGCGAGGCCGCGCTCGCAGCGCGGGTTCCCTGCATCACCACGATCGCGGGCGCGGCGGCGGCGGTGCACGCGATCGCGAATGCGCGCGCCGAGTCCGCGCTCTCGCTCCAGGAGCGGATCGGGGTCGGCGGATGAGGCGCGAGCGGCTTCGCGTCGTGGCGAACGAGGCCGTGGGTCCGTACGCGCTCGTCCGGCTCGAGCGCGGGGCGCTCGAGCCCGGCGTCCCGGGGCAGTTCTTCATGCTCGAGGCGCCGGGCCGCCCGCTGCCGAGGCCGATGAGCCTCTGCCAGGCGCCGCCCGGCGAGCTCGGCTTCCTGCTGGAGGCGGTCGGCCCCGGCACGAGGGCGCTTGCAGAGACGAAGCCGGGTGACGAG
>JBOHBB010000009.1:0-3879 GCA_050698135.1 Gaiellaceae bacterium | reverse complement strand
CTCAGGGGCGGCGGTGGGAACTTCGGCGTCGCGACCCGACTCGAATTCCGCCTGCATCCCCTCGACACCGTCGTGGGCGGGCAGCTTCTGTTCGGCGGGAGAGGCGTCCGCGATGCGCTGCTCCGCTTCCGCGACCTCGCTGCGAGCTCCCAGCGCGAACTCAGCTGCCAGGCGATCTTGTCAGTGGACGAGTTGCGGGCGCCCGTGCTGGTGATCGCGCCCTGCTACACGGGCTCGACGGCAGATCCGGATGAGCTCCGCAGCTTGCGCGCGAGGCCGGGGCTGATCGAGGACGGCGTCCGTCGACGGTCGTTCCTCGAGCAGCAGCAGGTGTTCGACTCCCCCTACGGCGAGAACCGGCACTACTGGAAGGGCCACTTCGTCGGCGGGCTCCCGGACGAGCTCGTGGACGTGCTGCTCGAGCGGGTCGCCGCTCTCGGCCGATCGCCCGGCGACATCCTGATCGAGTCGCTGCACGGAGCGCCGAAGGACGTCGAACCCTCGTTCGGCGGCCTCGGCTACCGCGGGGCGGCGTTCAACGTCAGCGCGATGGCGACGTGGGCGGATCCCGCTCTCGACGACGAGCACATCGCCTGGGCCCGCGAGACCGCAGCCGCGCTCGAGCCGTGGGCGTTCGGGGGTGGCTACGCGAACTACATGCAGGCCGACGAGCCGCTCGAGCGTGTTCGCGCCTCGTTCGGCGACGACGCCTTCGCGCGCTTGCGGGCGCTGAAGACCCGGCTCGACCCGTCGAACGTCTTGCGGCGGAACCAGAACATCCCGCCGCTCTAGCCTGCTCAGTCCGGGAGGACCGGCATGACGACGCCCGCGTCGCGCCCGAGGAGCACCGCTCGCGTCACCGCGGCCGACCCGAAGCGGTCACGAACCGTGTCGAGCGCCGCGTCGAGGGCGTCGAACCGGGGATCGAACGACAGCGCGAGCTGGATCCGGCGCTCGTCCTCCAGGTTCGTGAGGGCGACCCCGACGAGGGTGAGGCCCTGCGTCTCGATCGTCGGGGCCGATGCGGCGAGGAGCCCTCTCGCGACGCCGAGAATCGTGTTCGTCCGCGCGGTCGCCCCGGACAGCGTGTGCGACCGCGTTGCCCGCGTGAAGTCGGCGAAGCGCATGCGCAGCACGACCGTGCGGCAGACGCGCCCGCCCTTGCGCAGCCGGCGGGCAACGCGGTCGACGAGGCCGACGACGGTCGCGTCGATCTCGGCGAGCGGTCTCGGCGACCTGCCGAGCGCGCGCTGCGATCCGATCGAGCCCCTCCGCCGGCCGGTTCGCACGACGCGCGGGTCGAGGTTGTGGGCGAGCGCGTGAAGATGGCGGCCGGACGCGCGGCCGAGGAGATGGACGAGCGCCGCCTCGTCCAGCCCCGCTACGTGCCCGACGGTATGGATCCCACGCGAGTGGAGCTTGTCCGCGGTGACCCGGCCGACTCCCCACAGCCGCTCGACCGGGAGCGGATGAAGGAACGCCAGCTCCTTGCCCGCGGGGACGACGAGCAGCCCGTCCGGTTTGGCGACGCCGCTCGCCACCTTGGCGAGGAACTTCGTTCTCGCGACCCCGACCGTGATCGGCAGCCCGACGTGCTCGCGGACCTGCCGCCGCAGCCGCGCGGCGATCTCCGGCGCGGGGCCAGCCAGTCGCTCGAGCCCGCGGACGTCGAGGAAGGCCTCGTCGATCGAGAGCCCCTCCACGAGCGGCGTCGTGTCCTCGAACACCTCGAACATCGCCTTGCTCGCCTCCGAGTACGCGGACATGCGCGGCCTCACGACGACGGCCTGCGGGCAGAGGCGCCGGGCCTGCCGTCCGCCCATCGCGGTGCGGACGCCGTACGCCTTCGCCTCGTAGCTCGCCGCGAGCACGACGCCAGCGCCGACGATGACCGGGCGGCCGCGGAGGCGGCGATCGTCCCGCTGTTCGACCGATGCGAAGAACGAGTCGACGTCGGCGTGGAGGACCGTTGGCTCCCGCGGCACGAACACATGTTCGCACGGCCGGGAACGAGGTGCGATGAGTAGGCTTTGCCGCAGCCGACGGAGGGGGGACGATGGACTTCAAGCTCGAGCTCGTGGCGATCCCGGTCTCGGACGTGGATCGCGCGAAGGCCTTCTACACGGAGCAGGCAGGCTTCATCGCCGACCACGACCATCGAGTCGGCGACGACATCCGCTTCGTCCAGCTGACCCCGCCCGCGTCGGCCTGCTCGATCGCGCTCGGGACGGGGCTCACCGACGCGGCGCCCGGGTCGGTCAAGGGCATGCAGATGGTCGTCTCGGACATCGAGGCCGCCCACGCGGACCTGGCCGGGCGCGGCGTGGACGTCAGCGACGTACAGGTGTTCCCATGGGGCTCGTTCGTCTTCTTCTCCGACCCGGACGGCAACGCCTGGGCCGTGCAGCAGATCCCGCCGCGGCCGGACGGCGATTAGCCCTGCCGGTCCGGGCGGTCAACCCGAGCGAGGTGCCCAGATGGACATGAAGCTCGAGCTCGTCCTCATCCCGGTGTCGGACGTCGATCGCGCGAAGGCGTTCTACGTCGAGAACGCGGGCTTCACTCTCGACGTCGACCACCAGCCGAACGACGAGTTCCGCGTCGTGCAGATGACGCCGCCCGGATCGGCGTGCTCGATCACCATCGGGATCGGGATCACCGATGCGGCGCCCGGGTCCGTCCGGGGCACGCACCTCGTCGTCTCCGACATCGAGGCCACGCGCGCCGAGCTCGTCGGGCGCGGGCTCGACGTGAGCGAGATCCGGCACCTGGGGCCGGATGGCTGGGAGCCCGGGCCCGACCCCGAGCGTCGCAAGTACCAGTCGTTCGCGGACTTCAGCGATCCGGACGGCAACACCTGGGTGCTGCAGGAGGTCCCGCCCGGGCAGGCGACGACGTGAACCGCGCGGTCGACATCGGGATCGCCGCGCACATCGGCGCCTACAGCGACGCGGTCGAGGCTCCGGCCGGCGCCCGCTGGCTCGCGACCTCGGGGACGCCGGGCATGCGGCCCGACGGGACCATTCCCGAGGACTTCGAGGAGCAGGCGAGGCTCGCGTGGAGCAACGTCTGCGACGCGCTCGCGAAGGCCGGCTTCCAGGTCGCGGACCTCGTCAAGATCACGCAGTACCTGACGAACGCGGCAGACATTCCCACCCACGCGAAGGTCCGCGCCCGCTTTCTCGGCTCGGCGCGTCCGGCGTCGATGCTCGTCGTCGTCCCTGCGCTCGTGTGGCCGCAGATGTCGATCGAGGTCGAGGCGTGGGCGGCGAGGGCTTCGTGACCGAGAATCGCTCCGTCCCGGGCGCCTCGGTCGTCCCGGTGCTCGCGTACCCGGACGTCGTCGAGGCGACCCGCTGGCTCTGCGACGCGTTCGGGTTCCGTCTCCGCCTGCAGATCGCCGACCACCGCGCGCAGCTCGTCCACGGCGACGGAGCGGTGATCGCCACCCGGGGCGGAGCGCCGGGCGGCGGCCACTCCGTCCTCGTCAGCGTCGAGGACGTGGATGCCCACCACGACCGGGCCGTCGAGCACGGCGCCCGGGTCGTGAGCCCGCCGACCGACTACCCGTACGGCGAGCGGCAGCGCACGTTCGAGGACCTCGGCGGCCACCACTGGACGTTCTCGCAGTCGATCGCCGACGTCGACCCCGCGGACTGGGGTGGCGTGCTCGTCGACCCGTAACGCTCACGGGGCACGGCCGGACTCGGCGCGCCGGGTCAAGGGTGGTCACCGGACAGGGCGTGAGCGCGCGTCGCCCGGTGCAGCGTCACCGGTCGCGACACGCCCTTGAGCGGGACCTCGCCAATTGGCTCGAACTCGACCCCGGGGGCAGTCGCGCTCAGCCGGGCGTCTTCGCTCACGAGCACCTCGTGCGGG
>JBOHBB010000008.1:0-7508 GCA_050698135.1 Gaiellaceae bacterium | reverse complement strand
TGACGTAGGTGTTGTCGAGCCACTGGTCGTAGGCGGGGACGAAGTGGGCCCACTGCATGATCCTCAGCTCTCCCGCGAGCTGCTTGTGCGCGTACTTGAGCGGGCCGTAGAACCCGAGGGCTCGGTCGGTGAGGCCGCCGAACATGCTGATCGAGAAAGCGGCGGCGGTTCCCCTCTTGAGCAGGTCACCACGGGTCAGTTCCGAGCTCGAACGAACGAGCTGGTCCTCTGCATATGCCACGGGTACCTCCTTTCGACTCGATTCTCTAGCGGAATGCTCCCCCTGTAAAGCCTTTGATAAAACGGTCGAGGAACGCGGTGTAGAGAAGCGCGAGCGGGATGGCGGGAATCAGCGTCGCCGCCATCAGCGACTGCCAGAAGAAGACATCTCCCCGGATCAGATCGTTCGGGATCCCCGCCGACACCGTCCGTTGCTCGGAGCTCGAGATGAACGTGAATGCGTAGATGAACTCGTTCACGCAGAGCGAGAACGCGAAGATGACCGCCGTCAGGATCCCGGGGAGCGAGATCGGAAGGATGATCAAGAAGAGGGCCTTCAGGCGCGACGCGCCGTCGATCAGGGCCGCGTCCTCGAGCTCCTGTGGGATGGTCTTGAAGAACCCCATGAGGAGCCACGTGGCGAAGGGAACGGTGAAGGACGGGTAGACGAGGATCAGCGACCACAGCGAGTCCTTGAGGTCGAGCTGCGTGATGAGCCGCGACAGCGGCAGGAACAGCAAGGTCGGCGGGATCAGGTAGACGAGGAAGATCGCCACTCCCATGCTCTGGCCCCAGCCACCTGCGAGGCGCGCGAGCGCGTATCCCGCCGGCAGCGCGAGGAGCAGGGTGATGCCCACGACCGCCGCGCCGACGAGGAACGTGTTCAGCAGCCACTGGGCGTAGTTCGTCTCCCTGAACAGGAAGGTGACGTGCTCGGTGGTCGCGTAGTTCCAGAAGTCCCAGTGGAAGCCGCCCTCGAGGTCGTTGTAGAGGTAGGGGGAGTGCTCGACGTTCGCGAGGTCGAGGTTCGTCTTGAACATCGTCACGAGCGCGAAGTAGAACGGGAACGCGGCCACGATCGCGAACGGGACGACGACCGCGTACGTCCACCCTTTCTGGCGCCGGGTCATGGCCCAGCCTCGGTTTGGCCATGACCGTGGAGGGGTGTGGGGAACCGCGAGGTTCCCCGCGCTCTCCAGACGAAGGGGGCTTCGCGGGAGGAACCGCGGTTTCCGTCCGCCAGTTCCCTGGCGAACGCGAGCCGGCGGCGAGCGTTGGTCACGTCAGCTCACCTGCGCCCGGCGAGCGAAGAACAGCATTCCCACGGTGACGAGCACGAGGAGCGGGAAGAGGAACAGCGAGATCGCGGCGCCCTCGCCGAGGGAGCCGCCGTCGATTCCGACTGCGTAGGCCCAGGTGGTCAGCACCTGCGTCGAGTTGAACGGCCCACCGTGCGTGAGGATGTAGACGACGGCGAAGTCGACCGCCGTGAACACGATCCCGAACAGCACGGCCACGAGGGCGATGGGGAGCTGCAGAGGGAGGTCGACGTACCAGAGCTTCTTCACCCCGGTCGCGCCGTCGATCCTCGCCGCGTCCTCGACCTCGTTCGGGATCGAGGCACGGCCGGCGATGAAGATGACGACCGCAAAGGGCAGGATCCGCCAGGCGTGCACGACCGTGATCGCGAGGAGCGCGAGGTTCGGACGGCCGAGCCACTGCAGAGGCACCTGCGCGTCCTCCTCGAGGTTGATGGCGGCGAGGAACGAGACGAGCGCATTGTCGAGATGGAGCCTCGCGAGCGTCCAGTTCGCGACGCTGTACAGCGAGTCCAGGAGCCAGAGCCACATGATCGTCGACAGGACGACAGGCGCCGCCCACGGCAGGACCACGAGGAAGCGAACGAACCACTTACCGCGGAAGTCGCGTACGAGGAAGTTCGAGAGGATGGCGGCGCCGACGACGACGATCGCCTGTGACGCGAGCGTGAAGATGAGCGTGTTCCTGAGTGCGCGTCGGAAGTTCTCGTCGTGCCAGGCGGTCGTGAAGTTGTCGAAGCCGACCCAGTTGCCGCTGAGCGAGCCGCCGATGGCGTCCGTGAAACTGAGGTAGATCGCCCAGGCGAAGGGGATGCCGACGACGATCGCCATGAAGATGACCGCCGGGGCAATGAGGAGAGGCGCGAGGACGCGCCGGCTCTCGAGAGCATGCCGCCAGCGGCCGGAGACCGGCCTTTCCCGGACAACGTCGGCCTCCATGGGACCGGTTCGATGCTAGTAGATTTGTCCCGAGTCGACGGCACAGCCGCGGGAGGCCGCGAGTGGCGGAGATCACGCTCGAGAAGCTGACGAAGGTCTACCCCGACGGGACCGAGGCGGTCACGGGCCTCGACCTGGAGGTTGGCGACGGCGAGTTCGTCGTCTTCGTCGGGCCGTCGGGCTGCGGGAAGACGACCGCGCTCCGCATGGTCGCCGGGCTCGAGACGATCACCTCGGGGACGGTGAGGATCGAGGGCCGGGTCGTCAACGACCTCCCGCCGAAGGACCGCGACATCGCGATGGTGTTCCAGAACTACGCGCTCTACCCGCACATGAACGCGCACCGGAACATGGGGTTCGCACTCAAGATGCGCGGTCTCCCCAAGGACGAGGTCGACCGCAGGGTGCGAGAGGCCGCGCGCATCCTCGGTCTGGAGGACTCGCTGGAGAAGAAGCCGCGGACGCTCTCTGGAGGGCAGCGCCAACGCGTCGCGATGGGGCGCGCGATCGTGCGCCAGCCGCAGGCCTTCCTCATGGACGAGCCCCTCTCGAACCTCGACGCGAAGTTGCGGGTCGAGATGCGTGCGGAGATCTCCCGGATCCAGCGTGACCTTGCCGTGACGACGGTGTACGTGACGCACGACCAGGTCGAGGCGATGACGATGGGCGACCGCGTCGTGGTGATGCGGAACGGGCTCCTGCAGCAGGTGGACAAGCCGCAGGTCCTCTACGAGCGACCCCGGAACCTGTTCGTCGCCGAGTTCATTGGGTCCCCTGCGATGAACCTCGTCGTGGCCGAGCTCGCGCGCACCGACGGGGACGTCTGGGTGCGGTTCGGAGACCACCGCCTGCAACTCGAACCGGCGACACTCGACGCACGTCCAGCGCTCGCCGATTACGAGGGCCGCGAGGTCGTGGTCGGTATCCGGCCGGAGGACATGGAGGACGCCGCCATCCTCCGCGAGACCCATCCCGATCGGCGGATCTCCGTGCTCTGCGACATCCGCGAGGACATGGGCTCGGAGGTGTACGCGCACTTCAACGTCGCGGCCAAACCGGTCACGACGAAGGAGGTCGTCGAGGCGCTCGTGGTCGAGAACCTCGAGGACGAGGAGGCGCGCCTCGCGGCCGAGCGCGCGCGCGGAGCCGGCGTCACCTTCGTCGCACGGCTCGAGCGACAGACACGTGCACACGAGCGGCGGCCTCTCGAGATCGAGGTGGACGTCACACGCCTCCACTTCTTCGATCCGGAGACGGGGCTCGGTGTGGGCGAGCGCGGCGACGGCGACATTCCGCCGCCGTGATAATCGTCGCCGGCCGCACCGACGACCGGAGGCGACATGAGCGACTACACGATCAAGCGGCTCGAGGAGGTCACGGACGTCCTGGGGGACTACCCGGGCGAGATGCGGATGATGACGGCCGATCTCGACGCCGAGCAGGTCGCGTTCACCTACCGGCGGATGCCCCAGCACACGGGCGGCAAGGGCTCGTACGGGCACCGGCACAAGGAGCAGGAGGAGGTCTACTTCGTGGCCTCGGGCAAGCTCCAGTTCAAGCTCGGGGACGACGTCGTGGAGGTCGAGCGGGGAGGCGCCGTGCGCGTGGCGCCGGAGACGTGGCGGTCGGTCTGGAACGACGAGCCCGAGGACGCGGAGCTGATCATCGTCTCGAAGGTCGTCCCCGGCGGCTCGAAGGACGACGCGGAGTACCTCGAGAACTTCTGGCCGGAGTAACGCCCGGTGACTGTCACCGGCACGGTGACTGTCACCCGCTCTTCCGGGCTCAGGCGGGCCTGGTGCCCGCCCAGCGTGCGAGCGCCTCGACGATCTCGCGGAGGCGCTGCCCCTCGGTCGTCAGCACGTACTCGACGCGTGGAGGCCGTGCGTCCAGAACCTCGCGCCGGAAGACGCCGCCCTCCTCGAGCTCGACGAGCCGCTGTGCCAGCGTTCCCGGAGGGATCGTGCCGAGCGCCTGGCGGAACTCCGTGAAGCGAGTGCACCCCTGGTGCGACGCGTACAGGATCGAGACGGCGTAGCGCCGCTCGAGGAGGCCCGCCACGCGGCGGACCTCCTCGGGGACGGGGTCGGCGTTACAGCGCCACATTCGTGATCGGCTTCCCTTCGAGCGCCAGGCCGAGGACCTCGTCGATCGACATGACCGGGTGGAAGGTGACGTCCTCCTTCACGTTGTCCGGGATGTCGGCGAGGTCGGCCCGGTTCCGCTCGGGGATGATCACGTCGGTGATCCCGGCCGCGTGCGCGGCGAGCACCTTCTGCTTGAGCCCGCCGATCGGGAGCACCCGGCCCTGGAGCGTGATCTCTCCGGTCATTCCGACCGTGTGCTTCACCGGCCTGTCCGTGAGGAGCGACGCGATCGCGGTCGCCATCGTGATGCCTGCGCTCGGCCCATCCTTCGGGATCGCCCCGGCGGGAACGTGCACGTGGAACGCGCGGTTGTCGAACGCGTCCTCGTCGATCCCGAGCTCGCCGGCGTGTGCACGCACCGTCGAGAGCGCGATCTGCGCGGACTCCTTCATCACGTCGCCGAGCTGGCCGGTGAGCACGAGCTTGTCGCCGTCCTTGTGCGAGGTCGCCTCGATGAAGAGGACGTCCCCGCCCGTCGCCGTCGCGGCGAGCCCCGTCGCAACGCCGGGGACGGCCGTCCGCTCGGCGACCTCGCGGTAGAACTTTTGGCGGCCGAGGGCCTCTCGCACCGCGTCCGGGTCGATCTCGACCGGCGGCTCGACCTCGTCCGACGCGATCTTCGTCGCGGTCTTGCGCAGCACGGTGCCGAGCTCGCGCTCGAGCTGACGCACGCCCGCCTCGTGGGTGTACTCGGTGACTGCGAGCTGGAGCGCGTCGTCCGTGATCGAGACCTCGTCCTCGCGGAGGCCGTTGCGCTCGACCTGCCGCGGCCAGAGGTAGCCGCGGGCGATCGCGACCTTCTCGTCGGTCGTGTAGCCGTCGAACCGGATCACTTCCATCCGGTCGAGGAGCGGGCCGGGGATCGTCTCGGTCATGTTCCCCGTCGCGATGAAGACGACCTCGGAGAGATCGAGCTCGACGTCGAGGTAGTGGTCGCGGAACGAATGGTTCTGCGCCGGGTCGAGCACCTCGAGCAGCGCCGAGGAGGGGTCGCCGCGCCAGTCGGCGCCGACCTTGTCGACCTCGTCGAGCATGATCACCGGGTTCATCGTTCCGGCGTCGCGCAGCGCCCGCACGAGGCGTCCGGGGAGCGCACCGATGTACGTGCGCCGGTGGCCGCGGATCTCCGCCTCGTCGCGGATCCCGCCGAGCGACATGCGGACGAACTCGCGCCCGGTCGCGCGGGCGATCGACTCGCCGATCGAGGTCTTGCCGGTGCCGGGTGGGCCGATCAGGGTCAGGATGGCGCCGGAGCGGCGGTCCGCCTCGACCCCGCGCTCCTTGCGGAGCTTCGCGACCGCGATGTACTCGACGATCCGGTCCTTGACGTCGTCGAGGCCCGCGTGGTCGGCGTCGAGCACCTCGCGCGTGTAGTTCGGATCGAGCCGCTCCTCGGAACGCGCGTTCCACGGGACCGCGAGCAGCCAGTCGAGGTAGTTGCGGATGACGGTCGCCTCGGGCGTCTGGTCCCCCATGCGCTCGAGCCGCGAGAGCTCGCGCTCGGCCTGCTCGAGCACGTTCTCCGGCATCTCCGCCTCGGCGATCTTCGCGCGGTACTCCTCGACGACGGACGCCTCGTCCTCGCCGAGCTCCTTGCGGATCGACTCGAGCTGCCGGCGCAGGATGTATTCGCGCTGCTGCTTCTCGACGCCGGACTCGACGTCCTCCTGGATCCGCTGGCGCACTTGCATGAGCGCGAGCCGCTCGCGCTGGAGCTGGAGGGCGAGCTCGAGTCGCTCGCGGACGTCGAGCGTCTCCAGGAGCTGCACCTTCTGGTCGAAGGTCAGGTCCGGCGAGTAGCCGGAGGTGTCGGCGAGCGCACCGGGCTCGCTGATCGAACGGACGAAGGCGGAGATGCGCCCGTCGTCGCCGCGGAGCTCGAGGATCGTCTCGACGACCGCGCGGTACTCGTGCTCGAGCTCGCGGATCCGGCCGTCGACCGTCTCGTCGTCGGGGCGCTCATCGGCGTCGACGAAGAGGCGTCCCTGGGAGTCGCTCGCCGCCGCGCCGGCGACGCCGCGGTGGAGCCCGTTGAGCGCGACCGCCCGGCCGCCTCCGGGCAGCCGGATGCGGTCGGTCACCTCGGCGACGGTGCCGACCTTCGCGTACTCGCCGTCGTGCTTCGGGACGAGCAGCACGCGCTCCTCGTCACCGACGTCGACGGTGAGGGTGACGTTCATGTTCGGGAAGACGACGATGTCGTCGAGGGGGACGAGCAAAAGGCGGGTGGGGCTCTCGTTCGTGCTCACGTTCCTCGCTTTCGTACGGCTGGCGTAGTTAGTTCGAAAATTGTAGCGAGTACGTCAACCGCCACGGCGGGCGAGATCGCGGAAGCGCGCGAGCGCGATCTCGGCGACCCGGCCTGCCAGGACGTCGGAAGAGCGGCCTGCGCCGTTCCCGTTCCACGTCATCACGCCGGCGACGAAGACGCCGCCCCGCCAGAAGACGAGCCCCGTGTCGTGGCGCGCGGTCGAGATCCAGCCGGCCTTGTGCAGGACGGCAACATCCCCGCCCTTCGACACGCGGCGGTCGAGCTTCGGCTGGTCCCGGACGTGGGCGGTGAGCCAGAGGAGGTAGCGAGCGTCGGCGCGCGTCAGGCCGGGCCGCGCCCGGCGGAGCACGCCCCGGTTCTCCGTCGCCTGCCAGAGGGCTCGCCAGAGCGACGTCATATCCCGCGCCGTCGTGTACTTGCCGACCCCGAAGGCGGGCTGCTGCTCGACGCGCACCGGGATCGGGCTCGAGAGGCTGCGGACGAGGTACCCGCCGTACATGATCGAGTCGACGAGGCCGATCGAGCGCATGAGCGCGTTCACCTGCTGCCCGCCCGCGCTCGTGGAGCCCGCCAGCCAGACGAGGAGCTCGTTCGCCGCTGCGTCGTCGGAGGGGACGATCATCTCGCGGAGGAGCCCGTCCAGCCGCGAGCCGGGAGGCGGGATCCCCGAGTGCTCGGCGAGGACCGCCGTCGCGATGCCGAGCTTCAGCGTCGAGGCCGCGGGGAAGCGGGCCTTCGCGTTCCAGGCCGCCCCGGCGCCGCTCGTCAGGCTCTGGACGTAGATGCCGGTCGCCCCCCGGTGGCCGGCCGCGAGCGCGCGCAGCTGCCGTG
>JBOHBB010000007.1:0-8645 GCA_050698135.1 Gaiellaceae bacterium | reverse complement strand
GTTCGTTCTTGTTCGCACTTGCTTTGGTGCCGGTTGATTTACGAGGCCAACCGGCGACCTCGGCTCGCAGCTCTGCCGGAGAACCGACCACGTCGAGACCTGGTCGCCCCCGTATGTGTGTTCAGGTTCGCAGGATAGCTGCCGATAAGCGCACTGGCTCCCCTGCGGGCTGCGAGAAAACGGGAAGAACATGGGCACTCACCGGCGAAAGGACACAAGCACATGGCGCTGATGATGGAGGAGAAGTACGACGACTTCGCGGACCTGCGCGAGCGCGCAAAGCATGAGGTGGGGAAGGTCGTCATCGGCCAGGATCGCACGGTCGAGCTGCTCCTCATCGCCGCCGTGTCGCACGGGCACGTGCTGATCGAGGGCCCTCCGGGCAGCGCGAAGACGCTGATCGCGCGCGCGGTCGCGCACATGCTCGGCGCGTCCTTCAAGCGCATCCAGTTCACCCCCGACACGACGCCGAGCGAGCTCAACGGCGTCAACACGATCCGCGCCGGGGAGCACGTGTTCCTGCCGGGCGCGGTGTTCACCAACGTGCTGCTCGCGGACGAGATCAACCGTACGATGCCCCGCACCCAGGCCGCCCTCTTCGAGCCGATGCAGGAGCGCCAGGTGACGGTCGACGGCAAGGCCCACAAGCTCCCCGACCCGTTCCTCGTCATCGCGACCCAGAACCCGCACGAGCACGAGGGCGTCTATCCGCTCCCGGAGGGCCAGCTCGACCGCTTCCTCTTCAAGGTCAACCTCGACTACGCCGACGCGGAGAGCGAATTCTCGATGCTCAACCTCCCGCACAACGGGATCGCGCCGGACATGCTCGGCGAGGTGCGGCCGCTGCTCGGCGTCGTCGGCCTCGACAAGGCGCGCATAGAGCTCGGGATGACGGAGGTCCCCGACTCCGTGGGCCGCTACATCGTCGCGCTCGGGCGTCGGACCCGCCAGGTGCCGGGCGTCGAGCTCGGCGCCAGCTCGCGCGCGATGATCCATCTCGTGAGCGCCGCGAAGGCGAACGCGCGACTCCACGGACGCGGCACGGTGACCATCGAGGACGTCCGCGAGATGGCCCCGCACGTGCTCACCCATCGCCTCGTCGTCTCGGAGGACCTGACACCGCAGGCGGCGCTGCAGACCGCGATGGACGCGGTGCCGACGCCCGTCCCCGCCCGGGTCGAGCTCAGCTGAGCCGCACCCCGGCCTCGGCCGGGGTTGACGTCCCGAACGCCCGGACGGATAGTGATACCGAGGGGCTGGGGTTGGCTCCTCCTCGGGCGGGGGTAGAATCTGCCCGAACTGGGACATATCCGGGGAGGAACAGGGACCGTGGCAGTCATCTGGGAAGAGCCGTACGAGAGCCTCACGGATCTCCGTGAGCGCGCGAAGAACGAGATCGCAAAGGTCGTCCTCGGCCAGGAGAGAGCCGTCGAGTTGCTCCTCGTCGCCGCCCTGGCGCGAGGCCACGTCCTCCTCGAGGGCCCGCCGGGGAGCGCAAAGACGCTGCTCGGTCGCGCGACAGCGCACATGCTGGGCGCGACGTTCAAGCGCATCCAGTTCACGCCCGACACGACCCCGGCGGAGCTCACGGGCGTAAACACGATCCGCGCGGGCGAGAAGGTCTTCCTCCCCGGCGTCGTGTTCACGAACGTCCTCCTCGCCGACGAGATCAACCGGACGCCGCCCCGCACGCAGGCGGCGCTGCTCGAGGCGATGCAGGAGCGCCAGGTGACGGTGGAGGGGAAGGGTCACCGGCTCCCCGACCCGTTCCTCGTGATCGCGACGCAGAACCCGTTCGAGCACCGCGACGTGTTCGAGCTGCCCGAGTCGCAGCTCGACCGCTTCCTCTTCAAGCTCAACCTCGAGTACGCGGACCCGGACAGCGAGTACGGGATGCTCGACCTCCCGCACAAAGGTGTTGCGCCGGACATGCTCGGCGAGGTGCGGCCGCTGCTCGGCGTCGTCGGCCTCGACAAGGCGCGCATAGAGCTCGACGCGACCGAGCTGCCGGAGGAGATCGGGCGGTACATGGTCGCGCTCGCCCGGAAGACGCGCGAACTGCCGGGCGTCGAGCTCGGGGTGAGCTCGCGCGGAATCATCCACCTGGCAAGTGCGTCGAAGGCGAACGCCCGCCTCAGCGGCCGGGACGTCGTCACGATCGAGGACGTGCAGGAGATCGCGCCGTACGTGCTCCGGCACCGGCTGATCGTCGACGAGGCGCTGACGCCGGACGAGGTGCTGCAGACGGCGCTCGAGGCGGTCCCAGCGCCGGCGCCCGCCGCCAAGCCCGTCGCGACGTTCACGTACGTCTAGCGGCGGCATGTACGTCGTCGTCAGGTGACCGAGCCGGCGGGCAGCACGGCGCTGCATCTGGAGAAGACCATGGCCGCGCCACGCGAGCGCGTGTTCGCGGCCTGCGTCGAGGCGGAGAGGCTCGCGGAGTGGTGGGGCCCCGCCGGGTTCACGTCCCCGGACGTGGAGCTCGACGTCCGCGAGGGAGGGCGATACCGGATCACGATGCAGCCGCCGGAGGGAGAGGCCTTCCACCTCCGTGGCGAGTTCCGCGCGGTCGAGGCGCCCCGTCGTCTCGTCTACACGTTCGTCTGGGAAGAGGCCGATCCCGACGATCAGGAGACCGTGGTGACGCTGACCTTCGAGCAGTCAGGAGACGGCACTCGACTCGTGCTCGACCAGGGCCCGTTCAAGACCGACGCGCGACACGAGCTCCACCGGACGGGGTGGACGGAGACGCTCGAGCGGCTCGAACGAGCCGTCGCGTAGCGGCCGGTCACGACCGGGGCCGCGCCACCGCAGCGGGCGGCCCCGGTCGCCGGCCCGACCTGGGACTACGCCGCGGCCTCCTCGAGCGCCCGTCGGGTCAGCACGCGGGCCAGATGAGCGCGGAACTCCGCGCTCGCGGAGTGGTCGGACGGAGGGTTCCTGCCCTCGCTGGCGAGCTTCGCGGCCTCGTCGATCGGGACGCCGTTCGCGATCGCCTCCTCGGCTGTCCGCGCCCGCACGGCGGTCGCACCCATGTTCGTGAGCGCGATCGCTGCGCGCGAGATGTCTCCGTTCGAGCGCTCGACGACCGCGGCGACGCCGACGGTCGCCCAGTCCTGAGCCCTGCGGGCCATCTTCACGTACGACCAGCGGGTTGACGCACCGAGCTTCGGCACGCGGATCTCGACGAGCATCTCACCCTCGTGCAGGGCGGTCTGGAAGACGCCGGTGCAGAAGTCGACCGCCGGGATGATCCGCTCCCCGCCCGGCCCGCGCACGACCATCTCCGCATCGAGCGCGAAGAGCACCGTCGGAAGGTCGGACGCCGGGTCGCTGTGCGAGACGGACCCGCCGATCGTCCCTCGATGCCGGACCTGCGGGTCGCCGACCTGGCCGGCCGTGAACGACACGATCCGGCAGTGCTCCCGGAGCAGCGGGGCGTCACGGACGTCCTTGTGCCGCGTGACGGCGCCGATCGCGATCTGATCTCCTGCGTCCCGCACGTAGCTGAGCTCGGTCAACCCGCCGATGTCGATCAGGCACGACGGACGCGCGATGCGGAGCTTCATCGCCGGGATGAGCGAGTGCCCTCCCGCCAGGAGCTTCGCGTCCTCTCGCTCGGCGAGCAGCGACACCGCGTGCTCGACGCTCTCGGCGACCTCGTAGTCGAACGCAGCGGGGATCATGGCGTCGCCTCCTGAATCGCGTTCCAGACCCGCTCCGGGGTAGCTGGCATCTGGACGTCCGTTACGCCGAGGTGGGAAAGGGCGTCGACGACTGCGTTGATGACCGCGGGCGCGGACGCGATCGTCCCGGTCTCGCCCACCCCCTTCACGCCGAGCGGGTTGTCGGCCCTCGTCTCCGTTCGATCCGTCTCGTACGGTGGTACCTCTGCCGCCGATGGGACGAGATACGTCGTCATCGTCGTCGTGAGCAGGTTGGCTTCCTCGTCATAGGCGCCCTCCTCGTAGAGAGCGGCGGCGATTCCCTGGGTCAACCCGCCGTGCACCTGCCCGTCGATGATCTGCGGGTTGATTGGAGTGCCGACGTCGTCGACGGCGACGTAGCGGACGAGCCGCGCGTCGCCGGTCTCGGTGTCGACCTCAACGACTGCAGCGTGGGCTCCACCGGGCCAGGAGAAGTTGTCCGGGTCGTAGGTAGCTGTCTCCTCGAGCCCCGGTTCCATCCCGTCTGGGAGGTCGTGCGCCGCATGCGCCTGGAACGCGACCGCCTTGATGTCCATCGCGCGATCCGGCGACCCTTTCACGCTGAACGTCCCGTTCGTGAACTCGAGGTCCTCCTCGGAGACCTCGAGCTGGTGCGCGACGATCCGCCGCGCCTTCTCCACGACCTTCTGGGTCGCGTGATACAGCGCCATGCCTCCCACGGCCAACGAACGACTGCCGTAGGTGTCCATGCCGAGCTGCGAGACGGCAGTGTCGCCGTGCAGCACCTCGACGTCGTCGACGTCCACGCCGAGCTGGTCGGCCACGACCTGCGCGAACGTCGTCTCGTGGCTCTGCCCGTGCGGCGACGTCCCCGTGACGACCTGGACTGAGCCGAGCGGATGAAACCGGACCGTAGCCGCGTCCCAGCCGCCGACGGCGTAGCGGATGGCCCCGAGGATGCGCGAAGGGGCCAGGCCACACATCTCGTTGTACGTCGAGAAGCCGACCCCGATCTGCTTCACGTCGCCCCTTGCGCGCCGCTCGGCCTGGTCGGCGCGAATCGCGTCCAGGTCGAGGAGCTCGAGGAGTCGCTCGAGCGAGGCGTGGTAGTCGCCCGAGTCGATCGTCAACCCCGAGGCCATCGTGTGAGGGAACTCGGAGATGAAGTTGCGCCGCCGCACCTCGAGCGGGTCCATGTCCAGCTCGCGCGCGAGCGCGTCGATGGTCCGCTCGAGGACGTAGGTCGCCTCGGGCCGGCCGGCACCGCGGTAGGCGTCGGTCGGCGTCGTGTGCGTGAAGACCCCGGTGAAGGTGACGCTGTAGCTCGGAATCTCGTACGGGCCCGAGTACAGCCACGCTCCGAGGAGCGGGATGCCAGGCGCCACGAGCTCGAGGTAGGCGCCCATCGCACACCATGCCTCGGACTTGACGGCGGTGATGTCTCCGTCCTTCGTCGCGGCGAAGGTGAGCTCGTGCACCACGTCGCGGCCGTGGATCGTGCCGAGGTAATTCTCGGCACGTTCTTCCGTCCACTTGACGGGGCGTCCGAGGCGACGCGAGACGGCGATCGCGATTGGACCCTCGCCGTAGACCTGGATCTTCGAGCCGAAGCCGCCGCCGACGTCAGGTGCAATCACGCGGATCTTCGACTCGGGGATGCCGAGCACGAGCTGCAGGACGAAGCGAATGATGTGCGGCGTCTGCGTCGCCGACCAGAGCGTGACCTCGCCCGTGGGCCCGACCTGGGCGAGCACTCCTCGGGGCTCGATCGCGTTCGGGATGAGCCTCGGCTGGTAGTAGCGCTGCGTGACGACGACGTCCGCTGCATCGATCGCAGCCTGCACGTCGCCCGCATCCAGCTTCCAGACGTAGCACTGGTTCGTCCCGAGGTCGGAGTGCACGAGCGGCGCACCGTCCGCCAGCGCCTTCTCGACGTCGAAGATCGACGGGAGCGGCTCGTATTCGACCTCGACGAACTCGGCCGCGTCCTTTGCGAGGGCGCGGCTCTCGGCGACCACGACCGCCACACCGTCTCCCTGGTAGCGAGCCTCGTCGGTCGCGAGCGGGTAGTGCGGCGGCATCTTGATGTCCTCCGTGACGGGCCAGGCGCAAGGCAGCGATCCCTTCCAGTCCTCCATCAGGTCGGCGCCGGAGAAGGCCGCGACCACCCCTTCTGCCGCCAGTGCCTGGTCGAGGTTCACGCTGACGATGCGCGCGTGCGGGTACGGGCTCCGAACGATGGCCAGGTAGGCGGTGCCGGGAAGGGTGAGGTTGTCGACGAACGTGCCCTGGCCGCGAAGGAGCGAAGCGTCTTCCTTGCGCTTGACCGAGGTTCCGACGAACCCGGTTGCTGCCTCGACAGCAGTCATGACGTCGCTCCCGCGACCGCCCCGACTGCACGAACGATGTTGTGGTAGCCGGTACAGCGGCACAAGTTGCCTTCGAGGCCGAGGCGGATCGACTCTTCGTCCCGCGCCTCGCCGCTCTCGATCAGGCTCACGGCCGCCAGCACCATGCCCGGCGTGCAGTAGCCGCACTGGAGCGCGTGGTAGTCGTGGAACGCTTGCTGAACCGGATGGAGCTCGCCGTTCCGAGCAAGTCCTTCGATCGTCGTGATCTCCATGCCGTCGGCCTGGACGCCGAGCATCGTGCAGGACTTCACGGACTCGCCGTTCACCAGAACCGTGCACGACCCACACGCGGACGTATCGCAGCCGACGTTCGTGCCGGTGAGACCGAGACGCTCGCGCAGCACGTACACGAGAAGCTCGCGGGGCTCGACCTCGAGGTCGTGGCGTATGCCGTTGACGGTCGGCGCCACTCGTCGCATCGGCTCTCCTTTCCCTCTCGGTGTCCTGCGAGCGTAATACGGCACTCGACGCTCCGCCACCCGGGAACACTAGGCAAGGCGGCTTCGGATGCTCTAGCGTGGAGATGTCGAGAGAGGGGTGCCAGATGCGCGTTGAGTCATCAGTCACCGCGATTTCCTGGATTCCGTCGGATGCGATCGAGGGCATGCCGAAGCTGCCGTTCGAGCTCGGGGTCGCTCGCTACGACGAGCCGCCGCCCGACCGCCTCGAGGAGGGCGATCTCGAGCGCCTCCGGGCGGACGATCGCTTTCGCGAGGCCAATCGCCTCGCCGCGTGGATCGACGTGGACGACGGGAGGATCGTCGGCCACGGCTACGAGGGCACGGGACTCGTCGGCTCGACGACCTCGAGCCTCGGCAGCGCGGACATCACGATTCCCGGCGCTGCCTTCGAGGTCCTGAGGCACGAGGAGGTTCAGGAAGACACCGTTCGCTTCGTGCAGACGGTCGGCGGCCGCGCGGGGTTCCCGGCTCCGCGCAGGATTACCGGGAGGCCCGTCGTCCGGATCGACTCTGCAAACGCCTGGACGACCCTCGCGCTAACGATCCGAACGGATGGCTCCTCCGAGCACGAGCTTGTAGGAGCGAGCACCTTCCCCAGGCACTGGGTCTACGATCGCGACGGAAACCTGGTCGCGAAGTCGGGGACGATCGACTTCAAAGCTTGGTACCGGGAGGCTCACGTCGAGCGAACTCCGTGGGGCGACGAGGAGTCCGCCGCGTTCGTCACTGCCGCGGAGAGCGCGCTCGAGCGAGAGATCTCACGCGGACTGCTGGCGGGCAAGATGATTCCCGAACGGCGCACGCTCGAGCCCGACGAGACGCTCGTGGAGCAGGGCGCGCCCGGCGACGTGCTCTACCTCGTCCTCGACGGCGTGCTCGCCGTCGAGATCGATGGCGAGCAGATCGCCGAGATCGGCCCGGGCGCGATCGTGGGCGAGAAGGCGTTGCTCGAGGGCGGCACACGAACGGCGACCCTCAGCGCGCGCACGCGCTGCCGCGTCGCAGTGATCCCGCGAGCTCTGATCGACCGGAAGGAACTGGAGGGCCTGGCGGCGACGCGTCGGGCGTAGACAGAGGCGTTGCACGACGTTTCGAGCGACCACCGCTAGCGGCGTCGCTTCAGCGCCCGCTCCATCTGCCGCTGCGCGTCGCGCTCGGCGATCACGCGGCGCTTGTCGGCCCGCTCGCGGCCACGGGCGAGCGCGAGCTCGACCTTGACCTTCCCGTCCTTGAAGTACATCCGGGTGGGCACGAGCGTGAGCCCCTTCTCGCGCACCTTCCCGTGCAGCGAGTCGATCTCCCCGCGATGGAGGAGGAGCTTGCGGTCACGGTCCGGCTCGTGGCCGAAGAGCCCGCCCTGCGCGTACTCCGCGATCGACGCGCCGACGAGCCACGCCTCGCCGCCCCGGATGTCCCCGTACGCCTGGCCGAGCTGGACCTTGCCGTCGCGGGCGGACTTGACCTCGGTCCCGGTCAGGACCACGCCGGCCTCGACGCGCTCGAGCAGCTCGTAGTCGCGCCGCGCGCGGCGGTTCTCGGCGATGAGCTTCGTGCCGTTCTCGGGGGCCATGCGCGGAGTGTAGGGACGAGGACGGCCTCGCCCACGGGGCTCAGCCGTCGGCGGAGTAGTTGCTGAGGCGACGCGCGAGCTCGCGGAGCATCGTGAGCGCGAACGGCGGCTCGCTCTCGACGAGCGTGATGAAGTCGTCCCTGGGCACGCTCAGACAGCGCACCGGAGACGCGGCTCGCACGCGCGCAACGCGGCCGGACTCCGGGACGAGTAGCGCGATCTCGCCGAAGAAGTTCCCCGGGCCGAGCTCGGTGTGGAAGCCCCCGCGCATCTCGACGCTCACCGTCCCGTCGAGGACGACGTACATGCCCGACCCGGGGTCGCCGGGAAGGGCGAGGATCTGCCCCGGCTCGCACGTGAGCTCCGCGGAACGCGCGGCGACGCGCTCGAGCCCTGCGGGGCTCAGCCCCTCGAAGAGCGGGATCGCACGAACGTCGTCCGGGGTCATGCCGTGCTCATTATCGCGACCTGGCGCCGATCCCGGCGCAGCGGTCGCACAGCGGGAACCAGGGAGCGCACGAGCGGCCGCAGGAGC
>JBOHBB010000006.1:0-19429 GCA_050698135.1 Gaiellaceae bacterium | reverse complement strand
GGTCGACCAGGCGGAGAGCGACGCACGGACGCGCATCGAGAGCGCGTTCGCAGAGCTCGAGCGGCGCCAGGTCGTCGAGCTCGAGCGGGCGACGGCGCGAGAGGTCGACCGCCTCAGCGAAGCCGGCGCGCTCGAGTTCGAGAACCGGATGAAGGCGATCCGCGAGGAGGCCGCAGGGCGGCTCCGGGAGGAGCTCGATCGGACGTCGGAGACCTTCCTCCGCCGCGCCGACCTCATGATCGCCGACCAGCTCCAGCAGGCGGCCGACGCGGCCGCGCAGCGCCTCGACGACCGGATCATCGAGCTCGCGCGCCGATTCGAGGCCGCCCGGTCGTCCGCTGGGGTGTAGACGGCCGGCAAATGGGGCAAACCAGGCGCGGGAAGGGAACGTCGAAAACATGACGAATCCCACGCGCATGGCCGAGACGACCGAGACACCGATCTGGAGCGAGAACGAGCCCGCCAAGGTCGAGAGCTGGAGGCTGCACATCCTGCTCGAGGCCGGGTATCCGGTCCATCTCGCCGAGCGTCTGGCAGGGAGTGAGGTCGACCTCCACACCGCCGTCGAGCTCGTGAGGCGCGGCTGCGAGCCGACGACGGCAGCCGACATCCTCCTGTAGCCACGCGCGGCCCGGCCGCGGTTACGCTGGCGGCGTGACGTCGGAGGCCGCGGAGCGCAAGGTCTACTCGGTGTCCGGCTTCAACCGCGGGATCGCGCGGGTCCTCGGGCGCCTGCACGCCGTCTGGATCGAAGGCGAGGTCACCGAACTGCGACGGAACGACGCCTGGGCGACCGTCTTCCTGACGCTGAAGGACCCGCGGACCGGCGCCACGCTCAACGTGACGATCGCGCGGAGGTCGTTCGACCGGCTCGACCTGGGGCTCGAGGAGGGCGAGGCGGTGCAGGTCGAGGGCCGGGCAGAGCTGTACGAGCTCAAGGGGGAGCTCGGGCTGCGCGCGACCCGGATCGAGCGCGTCGGCCTCGGCGGACATCTCCTCGCGCTCGAGCGCCTCAAGCGGCAGCTCGCCGCAGAGGGGTTGTTCGCTCCGGAACGCAAGCGCCCGCTGCCGCGCGTCCCCCGCGCGGTCGGGATCCTCACCGGGGCGGACGCCGCCGCACGAGGCGATCTCGTCGCCACGATCGGACGCCGGTTCCCCGCCGCGAAGGTCGTCGTGGCCGAGACGCGCGTCCAGGGGAAGGGCGCGCCAGCGGCAATCGTCGCCTCGCTCGATGCGCTCGCGGGCCACGCCGAGGTCGACGTCGTCGTCCTCGCCCGGGGCGGAGGCAGCTTCGAGGACCTCCTCCCGTTCAGCGACGAGCAGGTCGTGCGCGCCGTCGCCGCGGCACCCGTGCCGGTCGTGTCGGCAGTCGGGCACGAGCAGGACACGCCGCTCTGCGACCTCGCAGCCGATGCGAGAGCAGCGACCCCGACCGCTGCCGGAGCGCTCGTCGTCCCGGACGAGCGCGAGCTCATCGCCGCGCTCGAAACGTGCAGGCGCCGCCTCGAGCTCGGAGTGCGCGCGCTCGTTGAGCGCGACCTCGGCCAGGTGGCACGCCTCGGAGAGCGGCTGCGGAACGCGTCTCGACTCGTCCTCGAGCGGCGTCGCTCGACGCTCGACCACTCCGGAGCGCGATTGCAGGCGCTCTCGCCACTCGCGACGCTCGGCCGCGGGTACGCGATCGTGCGGGCGGGCTCCGAGGCGCTCCGCGAGGCGGCATCGGTGTCGCCCGGCGAGCGCGTGGAGATCCAGCTCGCGGCGGGCGAGCTCGGGGCCGTCGTCGACGAGGTGCGTCCGTGAGCGACGAGCGCTCGTTCGAGGACCTGCAGAAGGAGCTCGAGGACGTCGTCGCGCGGCTCGAGCGCGGTGACGTCGCCGTGGACGAGGCGATCGCGCTCTTCCGCCGTGGTGAGGAGCTCTACCGAGCGTGCGTCGAGCGCCTGCAGGCGGCGGAGCTCCGGATCGAGGAGCTCACGCCGCCCGACGGGCGTGCATGACACGACCCGGCCGCTTCGTGTATGAATCGGCCATGGCGAAGCCGACACCGGACCTGTTGCGCAACGTGCCGCTCTTCTCCGGGCTCGACGACGACGAGCTGGCGAGCCTCGCGGACGAGTTCAACGAGCGGCGGTTCACCGCAGGCGACACGATCGCCCTCGAGGGCGAGGGCGGCCTGATGTTCTTCGTCGTCGAGAGTGGCGAGGCGGCCGTCGAGGTGCACGGGGAGGCGGTCGCGACGCTCGGACCCGGCGCGCACTTCGGAGAGATCGCGCTCATCGACCGCCGCCCACGCACAGCGACGGTCACCGCGCGCACCGACCTGCGGACGTTCGGCCTGCCGGTGTTCGTCTTCCGCCCGTTCGTCGAGGCGCGACCGGCCGTCGCCTGGAAGCTGCTCGAGGCCATGGCTGACCGCCTGGCCGAAGCCGAGAGCCGCTAGCCCGCCAGCCGCCTGCCGAGCTCGACGAGGTCGCGCTCCGCATGGGCGGGGTCGCCCGAGAGCGCGACGGTCTCCGCGCCGGGGACGTCGGCGAGGACGCGGCCGCCGAACACGACGCAGCGGACGCCGGCCGCGCCCGCGCGCCGAGCGACCTCCGCGGGGGCCTTTCCCGCCAGCGTCGTCCGGTCGACCTCGCCCTCGCCGGTCACGACGAGGTCGTGACCCGGGAGAAAGGCGTTGAAGCCGAGCAGGTCGAGGAGGGTGGGAGCTCCGGGTGCGAGCTCCGCGCCGAGCGAGGCAAAGGCCGCGCCGAGCCCGCCGGCGGCCCCGGCGCCCTGAAGAGCCGCGTACGGGCGCAGTTCATCGAGCTCCGCGAGGCGGCGCTCGAGGACGGCGACGTCGTCCCGCGAGGCGCCCTTCTGCGGGCCGAAGAGGCGCGCGGCGTCGGGGAGCGCGACCTCGACGTCGCAGAGGACGACCGTCGGCACCGGCAGCTCGTGCAGGACCTCTCGCAGCCCGGCCCCGCCGTCGACGGTCGCCGTGCCACCGAGTCCGACCACGAGCGAGGTCGGCGACGACGCGAGCGCCGCGGACACGAGCTCGCCGAGCCCGCGACTCGAGGCACGGAGCGGGTCGCGCTCGTCCGGCGCGAGGAGCGGGAGGCCGAGCGCCGATGCAGCCTCGACGACCGCGCGACCGTCAGGGAGGACGAGCCAGCGCGCCGTGTGCGGACGCCCCAGCGGGTCGGGCACTCGGGCGTCGAGCCACCTTCCGCCGAGTGCCGCCTCGAAGGCCTCGGCGGTCCCCTCGCCGCCGTCGGCGACGGGAAGCTCCGTAGCGTTCCCGCCGAGGCCGCGGGCGAGCGCGGACGCGGCCGCACGCGCGGAGAGGGCGCCCTTGAGGCTAGCGGGACAGAGGAGCGCCCTCACGGTCCCGGGCGGCCTCGCGGTCCATGTCCTCGACCATCCCGCTGACCCCCTCCGCCGCGTTCTCGGCGGACTCCTCGTCGTCGCGCATGCGCCGGAGCATCGCGACCGAGATGCCCTCCCGGGCGAGCGCGATGAGCCCGAGCCCGATGCCGCAGGCCATTTCGATCGCCTGAAGCGCGATCCCGTATGCGAAGCCGGTCGCGTACGGGACGCCGTAGTTGCGGAGCGGAAGGGCGACGGCCGCCTGCACGAGCCCGACGTTCCCCGGCCAGAGCGGGACGATCGTCGCGATGTTCATCAGCACGAGCACGAGCCCCGCGGCGGGGAGCGGGGCGTCGATCCCGAACGCCTGCATCGCGACGTACACGGCGAGGAGCTGCATCAGCCACCCGAGGCACTGGAGGAGGATCGCGGCGGCGAGCGGGAGGGGCGCCTTGAGCACCGAGAGGCCGTTCCTCGCCATCGCCAGCAGGTGGCGCGCGGTCCCCACTCCGTCCCGCACGATCGGCCCGCGGTTCCGGCGCGCGCCGAGCCAGGCGATCGTGAAGAGCGCGAAGCCCACCGCAGCGACGATCATCAGCGCGACGATCGCCCAGTGCGGGACCTCGGCCGTGAGCAGCACCCATACGACGAGAATGGAGGCCGGGACGAGGTCGAACAGCCGGTGCGCGAACACGGTGCCGACGAGCACGGCGCTCGTCCCCGCAGGCGCGTCCGGGAGGTGGCGGCGGAGGGTGGCAACGCGCGCGAGCTCTCCGAGCCTCCCCGGGACGATCGCGTTCGCGAACAGCCCGACCCCGAACGCGGAGAGGACGTGGACGAGCCGGGGCTGATGCTGCGCGGGCAGCGCCTGCCCGATGGTCAGGCGCCACGAGAGCGCCCGGAAGAGCGTCGAGACGCCGTTCAGAAGGAACGCGAGGACGATCCAGCTCCAGACGACGAA
The DNA here is from genome assembly GCA_050698135.1 of Gaiellaceae bacterium. Classification (GTDB taxonomy): domain Bacteria; phylum Actinomycetota; class Thermoleophilia; order Gaiellales; family Gaiellaceae; genus GMQP-bins7. The sequence continues at coordinate 15,117 of JBOHBB010000006.1, read as the reverse complement.
CCGGAACGCCTCCCACACCTGCCCCCAGTCCGGCCCGCGCCACCAGATGACGACGAACGCCAGCGTCGTCAGGAGCAGGAGGGCCGCGGCCTGCATCCACCCGTTCCGCCAGACGCGCAGCATCGCCGTCACGCCGCCCGGGCCTCCGCGTCGATCCCTGTCACCTGCTCGTAGATCTCGACCAGGCGGCACGCGATCCGCGGCCAGGAGTAGCGGTCGACCGCGACCGCCCTCGCGTGCTCGCCCATCGCCCGGCGGCGCTCCTCGTCGGCGACGAGCGCGGCGACCGCGTCCACGAGTGCCTCCGCGTCGTCGGGCGGGACGGCGATCGCCGCTTCGGGCTCGAGCACCTCCCGGTACCCGGGGATGTCGGAGGCGACGACGGGGAGCGCGCAGGCGAACGCGCGGGTCAGCACCATGCCGAAGCTCTCCTGGCCGAGCGACGGCGCCACCAGTGCCTTTGCGCCGAGCAGCGCGTCCGTCAGCTCCTCCTGGCTCAGGAACCCGACGACGTCGATGCCCTCGTCGGGCACCCGCAGGCGGGCGAGGAGCAGCCGCACCGCGAGCGGATCGGCGCCCGCGACGGTCAGGCGGAGGCCGGTGCGCCGGCGGATCTCGGGCCACGCGCGGAGGAGCACCTGGAGGCCCTTCCGAGGCTCATGCCGGCCGGCGAACACGATCCGGTGATCCCGCTGGCCGGCGGACGCCTCGCCGGGCACGAGGACTCCGTTCGGGATCACCTCGTACGCTCCGGGGAGCCACCGCTCTTGCGACGCCCGCGCCCGCTCGGAGACGGCGATCCGATGGTCGATCCGGTCGATCAGGAACCCCCAGATCGGCCCGCCCGCCCGCATCCAGCCGAGCTCGCCCGACGCGTGGAAGGTCGCGACGACCGGCGTGCGCGCGAGAAGGAGCGCAGCGGTGCAGATCGCCGGCGTCATCGGCTCGTGCAGGTGGAGGACGTCGAAGCGCTCGCGCTCGAGCACAGCGCGGACCCGGAAGTACGCGCGCGGCGAGAGGACGATGTTGGGCAGCGAGCCGTTCGCGGGCACGATCACGGAGCGGCCGACCGGGAGGACGTTCGCAGGCGGGCTCCCGTGCCGCCCCACGCGGGGGTGGAGCGCACGTGTGAACTGGCCGGGCGGATCGTTGCCCATGACGAGCCGAACCTCGTGGCCGAGGTCTTCGAGTGCTGCGGCCTGCAGCTCTGCGTGCTCGACCACCGCGCCCCAGAACGACCAGGAGAACGGGACGACGATCCCGATCTTCACGGTCGAGACACTAACGGCCCACCGCTAGGCTAGGCCGATGTGTTCGGGTAACGACGCGGCTGCGAAGCAGCCGCCTTCAGGGGTCTTCGCGCGACCGGAGCGCCCGCGCTAGCGGGTCTCCGGTCTTGCGCAGAACAGGCGTCGTGCGCCTGGACGGCATCCACCACGTGACCTGCATCACCGGCGACGCACCGCGGAACGTCGACTTCTACACCCGCGCCCTCGGCCTCCGCCTCGTGAAGAAGAGCGTGAACCAGGACGACCCGACCGTCTACCACCTCTTCTACGGCGACGATCGGGGAAGCCCGGGGAGCGACATCACCTTCTTCGAGTACCCGGGCGTGCGGCGCGGGCGCGCGGGCGCGGGCATGATCCACACGGTCGGCTGGCGGGTCGCCTCCGAGGAGGCGCTCGATTTCTGGGAAGAACGGCTCCGCCCGGAGACGGAAGTGCTCGCGCGCGAGGACGCGGGCGTCATGTTCGAGGACCCCGAGGGCCTCCGCCACCGGCTCGCCGTCTCGACCGTGGCCGACGAGCAGCTCGTCGCGGACCACCCGGAGATCCCCGCCGACCTCGCGCTCCAGGGCTTCGAGGGCGTGCGCGCGTTCTCGGCGCACCCGGAGGCGAGCCAGGCGGTCCTCGAGGACACGCTCGGCTTCACGGCGGGGCCCGGCGGGTGGGAGGCGCGCGGGGAGACCCGTGGCGGCGTCTACGCCTACGACGAGCCGCCGGCCGAGCGCGGCCTCGGCGGCGCGGGCACCGTGCACCACATCGCCTGGTCGTCGACGATGGACGACCACGGCGCCTGGCACGAGCGGGTGACCGCGGCCGGCCTGCACCCGTCCCCGATCATCGACCGCTTCTGGTTCCGTTCGATCTACTTCCGCGAGCCGAGCGGCGTCCTCTTCGAGATCGCGACCCTCGGCCCGGGCTTCGCGGTCGACGAGGACCCGGAGCACCTCGGCGAGGCGCTCGTCCTCCCGCCCGCGTTCGAGCCTCTACGCGCACGGATAGAGCCGGCCCTGACACCACTTCCGGACCCGCGCGCGGCAACGCGTTCGTAGAAGGCTCGGCGCGGCAGCGGCCGCCGCACAACGGCTTTCACCACTCAGTCGTCGACCCGCGGCATCACCTGGCGGACGTGAACGGGCTCGCCAGGAGGCCCACCCGGCCTGTTCGTGTACTCCGGCACCCCGACACAGGTGAAGAGCATGGCCGCGAGGTCTTCCTGCACGAGTCCCGGGATCTCGGAATCGAGGAAGCTCATGCCCGAGGCGCCGTACCCGAGCGCGTACGCCGCGAGATGCAGCCGCCCCTCGACGAGCCCGGCAGCGAGCTGCAGCTCGCGGTAGCGGCGGTTGGAGATCGAGGTGAGGTCGGCAGCGGTGATCACGACGAAGGCCGCGTCGCCGGCGAGCCCCTGCCCCGTCGTGACTCGATGCAGCTCTGCGCGCAGGTTTCCACCGCGCACGGGCTCCGAGAGGTCGGGCCAGCCGTAGAGCCCGGGCGGCACCCCGTCGACGTCGTGGACGGCGACGAAGTGCGGGAGGCCGATCCCTCTCAAAGCGACGGCGAGCGCCGTGTCGAGCACGTCGCGCGGCACGCCGCGGGACCGATCCATCAGCCGCGTCGATCCGCGCTGGTAGATCACGTCGTTCACCGGACGCGAGTCGGGGAGCGGATCGCGCACCGCGTCGCCGGGCTCCCAGGGGTCGCCCCAGCGAGAGTCGATGCCAGCCCAGTGCGTCGCGGTGACGAGCGGGAAGTGCACCGGGGACGAGTCGATGGACCCGTGCGCGCCCCGTGCTGTCGGCGTCCATCCCGGTGGGGCATCAGCGAGCGTGAGGACCGCGAGGGGAAACTCCGCGATCCCGTCAGCGCCTACGAGGTCGCGCAACTCGAGGTCCGGAAAGAGGGTGTAGAGCCGGGCGGGCAGCCCCGCGCTCGCGGCGAGCACGAGCTGCTGGGAGAGCATCGTTCCGGCGTCCCACAGGATGTGCCGGTACCCACGCTCGCGGTAGCGCCAGCCCGTGCGCCATGGCACACCGGTGACGACGAGCGCGGGCGTCCCTCCGGCGGGCGGTGGGCCGATCTGGACGAGGTCGTGCTGGATGGGCCGATAGGCGTGCACACCGGGCGGCGGACCGGCCGTCCCCTCCGGAGCCACGACGTAGACCTCGAGCGGGAACCGCCCGCCCGCGGACCCCGCGGCCCGGAAGGGGATGGTCCGGCCCCCGCTCCGGTCCTCGGTGCGGACGACGCCGGCCGAGAGGTGGAGGAGCCGGGCCAGCTGGCGGAGGTCGAGGGCGGCGGCTCCCGTCGCATGGCCGCCCAGCACGGCGAGCGTGCCCCCCAGCGGAGCAGGCAGCTCGCGGGGCAGCGGGACGACGGGCAGCTCCGTCGAGTACGTCTTGAAAGGCGGTGGCTCTCGGTCCAGGTCGTTGGGCTCGAACGAGGTGACGATCCACGGGTCGTCGACCGTTTCGCGGACGGGCCAGCCCGTCCCCTTGCGAACGGGCTCGATGGACGTGAGTCGGTGGAACAAGCGGGCCATGTCGCCGTCGGTCATGCAGCGACCTTGACAGAGAGCCATACGGTCGGCGCTCCGCTTGTCGTGCGCGCCGCGGGCACCGACGCGCTGAGTCAGGATGCGGCTCGCCCGAGCGTCGCCGTGAGGACGATCGCGGTGGCCACCGCGCCCTGGCGATCGCGTGCGATCAGACCCCGCATCAGGCCGATCAGCTCATCGGTGAAGAGCGGATACAGCGTCAGGTCGTCGACGGAGACGGGCTCCCGGCTGTGGATGTCGATCCGGTGGAAGCCCGCCTTCTCCAGCTTCTCGACGAAGTCACGCTCCGTCAGCGCCCCCGCCACTCAGCCGGCCCACGTCGCGGGGTGGCTGAGGATCTCGGTCGGAAGCTCCTCGTCGCCGACGGTCAGGTCGGACATCGACAGCTTGCCGCCGGGGACGAGCACGCGGGCGCACTCGGCGAGGACGCGCCGCTTGCGCGGCGCGAGGTTGACGACGCCGTTCGAGATGACGTGGTCGACGCTCGCGTCGGGCAGCGGAATGGCCTCCATCTCGGCCTCGAGCACCTCGATGTTCTCGAGACCCGCCTCGGCCGCGGCCCGCGCGGTTCGCTCCAGCATCTCGGGCAGGAAGTCGAGGGCGACGACCCGGCCGGAGGGGCCGGTGCGGATTGCGGCGAGGATCGAGTCGATGCCTCCGCCACAGCCGAGGTCGAGGATCGTCTCGCCGGGCTCGATCCTTGCGACGCGAAGGTGGTTTCCGACCCCGAGCGCGCGCTCGAGGGCCGGGCGAGGCACGAGCGCGAGCTCTTCGGGTGAGTAGAGCTTGGCGGCGATCGCCTCTGTCGAGGAGTCGATCGCTCCGTACGCGTCGCGGACGATCTCCTTGATCTCGCCCGCGTGCATCAGGTCGCGGCTCATCCCGCAGGCTCGAGCTCGTCGAGGGTCGCGAGCAGGCGGGTGCGCACATCGCCCGGGATCTCCTCCACCGTCTGGCGTGCGAGGAACCCACGGAGCTCCGCGGCGAACTCCGCCTCGCCGCAGCACCGGCGGCAGAAGCTCAGGTGTTCCTCGATGGCCGCTCGGGAGTCGGGCGGCAGCGCGCCGTCGAGGTACTCCCAGAGCTGCCTGACCGCTTCCGCGCAGGTGATCACGTCTCAGCCTCCACGAGCAGTCCGTTGGTCTCCGCGTAGTCCCAGAGCTCCCGCTCGAAGAGCTTGCGCCCGCGATGCAGCCGCGCGAGCACGGTCCCGAGCGGAGCGCCGACCATCCCGGCCACCTCCTTCGTCGCGAAGCCGTCGACGTACACGAGCAGCATGGGGACGCGGTAGAGGTCGGGGAGCCGTGCCAGCACCGCCCTCACGTCCTCGGCTCCGAACTGCCCGAGGAAGTCCAGGTGGAGCGAGTCCGAGTACGGGAACGGATCCTCGTCCGCGATCGTCCGGTACAGCGAGAACTCGTCCACGGCGTCGATGCTGACCTCATGCGGCGCACGCGACCGCGCACGGCCGCGGTCACGACAGACGTTGACGAGGATGCTCGTGAGCCAGGCCGGGCCGGCGGCGGCGTGCTGGAGGCGCTCGAACCCCCGGTAGGCCTTGAGCAGCGCGTCCTGGACGGCGTCCTCGGCATCGTCGCCGACCAGCCTGCGGGCGATCGTGTACAGGCGAGGGAGCTGGCTCTCGGCGAGAACCCGAAAGCGCTCCTTCGCTGGCGTGTCGCTCGCATCGCGCATGCCATCAGCTATGGGAAAGACGCCTGGGGAGCGCCCGGTATTGCGTCGTTCGACGGATGCAATAGGAACGGTCGGCGAACGTCTCAAAGAGCACATCCTCGATCGAAAGGAGTCTGTCCGATGACGACCTTCACCGCAGAGGCGCACCGCGAGGATTCCCAGGCACTGAGGTGGGGCGTCTATCTCATGACGTTCGGAGCGCTCGCGTTCATCGGGTACGCGGTCATCTTCTTCGTCCGCAACTTCACCGACAGCTTCCTCGAGCTCGGCATCGGCGCAGACCAGGTGAGCGTCGGGAAGACCGAGATCGAGGCGTTCAGCCCCTCGCTCTACGACTACATCAGCCACCTCCACATCGCCGTCTCCGGCTTCATCGCAGCCACGGGGCTCGCCGTCGCGGCTCTCGCCTGGTTCGGCGTCCGCCGGGGCTACGTGTGGGCGTGGGTCGCGGCCGTCGCCGCGCCCGTGCTCGGGCTCGCAGTCGCGCTTCCGGCGCACTATCCATACGGCTTCGACACGATCGGCCACCTCGGCCTGATTTACCTCGCGACGGCGATCTTCGTCGTCGGCGCCGCACTTTCCGGGAAGGCGCTGCTCGACGAGCGGAGGCACGCATGAGCACCGGGCTCGCCGAGGGGTCTCGCCAGGACGCCGTCGACGCGTTCGCGGAGAAGGTCCTCGTCGACTACGCCGGCGCGAACGCGTTCTTCATGGCGTCGAGCGGTGATCGCCTCGGCCTCTTCTCCGAGCTCGCGAGCGAGGGAGCCGCGACGAGCGAGGAGCTCGCGGCGCGCACGGGCTTCCGAGAGCGGTACCTGCGCGAATGGCTCGGCGGCATGGCAGCCGCGGCGTATCTCGAGTACGACCCCGGGACAGGGCGGTACTCGCTTCCAACCGAGCACGTGCCCGTGCTGGCGGAGGAGGCGGGGCCCGCGTTCTCGGCTGCGCGTTCTACGACTACTCGACCAACTTCGGAGACACGTACCACCAGCTGTTGAGGGCCTTCCGCTCGGGAGGCGGCGTCTCGCAGGAAGCCTACGGAGCCGAGGTGGCGGAGTCGATCGACCGCTTCACGGCTCCGTGGTTCGAGCACATGCTGGTGGAGCTGTGGCTGCCCGAGATGCCGGACGTCCTCGCAAAGCTGACGGACGGCGCCGCCGTGTGCGACATCGGCTGCGGGCGAGGCCGCGCGGTGATCAAGCTTGCGCAGGCGTTCCCGAGGTCGACCTTCGTCGGCATCGACGTCTACGAGCCGGCGGTGCGCGCCGCCGACGCCGCCGCGGTGAAGGCAGGAGTCGCGGAGCGAGTTCGATTCGAGGTCGCGGACGCGACCGAAGGGCTTGGGCGGTCGTACGACGTGATCACGACGTTTGACGTCGTCCACGACTCGGTCGATCCGCATGGGATTCTCCGCGTGATCCGGGCCGCGCTCGCGCCGGATGGCCGCTACGTCTGCGTCGAGATCAACTGTTCCGACCGCCCCGAGGAGAACACCGGGCCGCTCGGAGCGGTGCTGTACGGCCTTAGCCTCGCCTACTGCCTCCCGGTGTCGCTGGCGGAGGACGGAGCCGGCCTCGGAACCCTCGGCCTGTCCGAGCCCAAGCTCACCGAGCTCGCTCTTCGAGCCGGGTTCTCGGCAGTTCGCCGACTTCCGGTCGACAACCCGTTCAACAGCATCTACGAGATCAGCCCGTAGTCGTCCTCACGTCAGTGGGCGTGGTCGTGCCCGGCGTGCGCGAGCGCGTGTCCCTTCCCGCGCCGGATCAGCGCGCGGTTGACGAGGAACGTCGGCCCCCACGCGACCGCGAGCGCGATCGCGAGCGACCCCCAGAAGAGGAGATCTCCGAGGCCTGCGTCCATCACGCCGGGCCAGAGGAGGAGGACGGCGTTGTCGACGACCTCCATCGTCGCGATCGACAACGTGTCGGCGACGAGTGCGATCCCGAGTGCGGCGCCGAGCGCCATGCCCGCTCGGAGCAGCGGGATCATGCTCAGCAGGTAGCCGAAGAAGAACGCGAGGACGACCGCGAGCGCGATCGAGGCCGCGTCGCCCCAGCCCCACCACGTCGCGAGCACCATGCCGAGCACCTCGCCGATGCCGCAGCCGGTGAGGCAGTGGTTCGTCGCGCTGACCGCCGTGCGGTTGACGCTCACAGCGAAAGCGTAGAAACTCCGCGCCCACGATGTTCGAGGGTGAGGGTCTCGCCGAGCTCCACACGCATCTCGGAGGCTCCGTCGCCTCCGACATCCTCTGGAGCCTCGCCCACGAGCAGGGCATCGCCCTCCCGGTCAAGGACTTCTGGGAGTTCGACGCCCTCGTCACCGTCTCCGACCCGCGCGGAGTCCAGGGCCTCGACGCGCTCGACCAGATCTACCACTGGACCGAGCTGATCCAGTCCTCGCCGCTCGCGGTCGAGCGCTCCGTGCACGCGGCGATCGGGGGCGCCTATCGCTCGCAGGGGATCACGACGCTCGAGCTCCGGTTCAACCCGATGAAGCGGAACCGTGGTGGCGAGCGCGACCTCGACCACATCATCCTCGCCGCGATCCGCGGGCTCGACCTCGCGAGCCTCGAGTACCCGCAGGTCCGCGCAGGCCTGATCCTGATGATGGACCGCACCTTCGACCGGCGGCTGAACGAGATCATCGTCGAGAAGGCCATCCGCTGGGCGAGCCGTGGGATCGTCGGCGTGGACATCGCTGGGCCTCGGCCGGACGGCGTCCGCTACGACTACACGCAGCTCACGCCGATGGTCGAGACCGCCCGCGAGGCGGGCCTCGGGGTCACGATCCATGTCGGCGAGGAGGGCGGCGAGGTCGGCCGCGAGGAGGTCGCGGAGGTCGTCGAGCACCTTCACCCCGAGCGGATCGGCCACGGCATCCTCGCCGCGGGCGACCCGGATCTGATGCGCGCCCTCCGCGACGCCGGCACGGTGCTCGAGCTCTGCCCCACCTCGAACCTCCTGACGAAAGCGCTCGCGGACGAGGGCGCCGTGCGCGACACGATCCGGGCGCTCGTCGAGCACGGCGTCGCCTTCACGATCGCGACGGACGGGCCGGAGATGATGCGCACGCACCTGCGTGACGAGCTCGAGCTCCTGCTCCGCATCGAGGCGCTCGACGAGGACGGGTTGCGCGAGGCGAACGCCCGCGGCCACGCCGCCGCGTTCAGGCGGCCCATTGGCGTCCCCGCATGAGCGACAGCGAGAACGTCGTCGAGCGCGAGAAGGACGCGGAGGACCTCAAGGAGCGGCTCGAGCGCGAGCACAACGAGCTCCTGCAGGAGCTTCGCTCGCTCATCCCCGGTGCCGAAGTGCTCTTCGGCTTCCTGCTCGCCGTGAGCTTCACGAACCAGTTCTCCGAGCTCGACGACGCCCAGCGGTATGTCTACTACGGGACGCTCGTGAGCACCGCCGTTGCGCTCGTCCTCTACCTCGCACCCGCCTCGTACCACCGGCTGCGGTTCCGCGAGGGGGACAAGGACTACATGCTCCGGAAGGCGAACCGCGAGGCGATCGCCGGCACGATCGCGAGCTCGTTCGCGCTCACCGGCGTTCTCTACCTCGTGACGACGTTCGTGTTCGGCACGACGGAAGGCGTCGTCGCGGCAGTCGCGTTCTTCGCGTTCACGGCGTGGCGCTGGTGGAGCCACGCGGTTCTCCGCAGCATTCGCGACCGCTAGCTCGCAACGGGGAGACGGGCCTCCCGCTCATCGTCCTCGCGGGCTAGGCGGGCGCCTCTCGTTGCGTGCTACGGCTTCGAGTCGACGCTTGCTGCGAGCTCGCGCAGCAGCTGTCGGACCTCGCCCGGCCCGACGACATGGATGTGGTCGCGCGGGCCGTTCGTGGACCGCGTGCTTGGAAGGAGGCCGCCGACGTGCCCGGCGACCGAGCCTCTCGGCAGCGCGTCAAGGAGGTCGTGGTCCGTCCGGTCGTCCCCGAGCCCGATGACGAAGCGCGTGGGCTCCTTCCCGTTCGGGAACACGCTGCGCACGTAGAGGCCCTTGTCCACCCCCCTCGCCCGCACCTCGACGACGCGGTGCCCCTGCAGGATCTCCGCCGGCGCCCCCGCGAGGTGCTGGCCGAGGTCGTTCAGGAGCTCGTGCGCCCGCCAGGAACCGTACTCGGGCTCGGCCTCGCGGTAGTGCCAAGCGATCGCGCACGCCTTCCGCTCCACGTGCGCGCCGGGAACGTCCTCGGCGACCTTGCGCATGAGCCGCTCGATCGGGCGCATCCAGCCGAGGTCGAGCTCGACGAGGGTGCGCCACTCGCCGCCCGGATGGCGCGCGAGGTAGCCGTGCTCGGCGCACAAGTACACCGGGAGCTGGCCGAACCACTGCTCGAGGTTGCGGCGACGGCGGCCGCTGACGATGTGGACGTCCGTCTCCGGGAGCGCTGCGAGCTCCCGCAGGAGCGAGCGGATGTCCCTCGTCGGGACCGCGAGATCGGGATGGGGCTCGAGCTCTCGCAGCGTCCCGTCGTAGTCGAGCAGGATCGAGCGCGACGCCGCGCGGCGGAACTTGCGCACGAGCCTCGCCTTCACCGGGCCTTCCACCTCGGGCGGCACCGGGTGCCGCCGGTCGCGCACCGCGTACCGGCCCAGCCGCGTGAGGAACCCGTCTGCCCACTTCCGCGTGTCGAGCGCCTCCACACGGCGCGCCATCGTCTCGAGGCGACGGCGCCGCTCCGGCGTGTCGAGCCCGAGCGCCGTGCCCAGCCGCTCGACGACGCCGTCGACGTTCCACGGGTTGACGAGGAGGGCGCCGGGCAGGACCTGCGCCGCCCCCGCGAACTCGGAGAGAAGCAGGGCACCGCGCCAGCGCCCTGGCAGGCCCGGCTCGGTCTGGCAGAGCACGAACTCGTGCGCGACGAGGTTCATGCCGTCGCGGAGCGGGGTGACCATCATCACGTCCGCCCGCCGGTACAGCGCCACGAGCGCCGGCTTGGAGATGTTCCGGTGGATGTACTCGACGGGCGTCACGCCGGGCTGGCCGAAGCGACCGTTGATCCGGGCGATCAGGAGCTCGATCTCGTCGCGTTGCTGCCGGTACTCGGGGCTCTCGAGGCGCGAAGGGACGAGGATCTGCAGCATCGTCGTCGTCCGGGCGCTCACCGGGTCCTGCTCGAGGAGCCGCTCGAACGCCGCGAGCTTCTGCGGGATCCCCTTCGTATAGTCGAGGCGCTCGACGCCGAGGATCAGCTTGCGGCCGGCGTACTGCTCGTCGAGCTGCGAGAAGAGACGCGCGCTCTCCGGGTCGTCGAGCACGTCGTGGAATCCGACCGTGTCGATGCCGATGGGATCGACCCCGATCCCGACGCGGCGCCCTCCGACGTCGATCGCGTCGGGCTCGGAGTCGAGCCCGACGACGCGCAGGCAGGACGAGCGGAAGTGTCGGGCGTAGTCGCCCACCTGGAAGCTCACGTAGTCGGCGCCGAGGATCCCGCGCAGCACCTCCTCGCGGGCAGGCAGCAGCCGGTAGACCTCGGACGACGGGAACGGCGTGTGCAGGAAGAACCCGATCGAGAGGTTCGGGGAGCGACGGCGCAGCATCGCCGGCAGGAGCATGAGGTGGAAGTCGTGGACCCACACGCGCGAGTCCGGGCCGCAGTGCTCGAGGACGGCATCCGCGAAGCGCTCGTTCACGCGGACGTAGCGCTGCCACGCCTCCGGCGTCAGGCGCAGGCGATCGCCGAAGTAGTGGAGGAGCGGCCAGAGCGTGTCGTTGCAGACACGGCCGTAAAAGTCCTCCTCCTCGTCGGCGGAGAGGAAGACGGGCGCGAGGTTGTCCTCCTCGAGCCGCTCGGTGACGGGAGCCTGCAGGTCGTCCGGGACGACCGTCCCGGGCCAGCCGATCCAGACCGCGTCGCCGCGGATGGCGCCGAGCGCGGACGCGAGCCCGCCGGGCGACGGCCGCACGTCGAACCCGTCGTCGGACAGCGCGAACCGGATCGGGAGCCTATTGCTCGCGATGACGAGCGCGTGATGTCCGGTGTGCCGAGCCAGGTGCGCCTCTCTCGTTCCGTGAGCGTTACAGGTAGGTACAACCTACGCGTCCGCGAATAGCTACACGAATGGCAAACGCTCGACTCCGTCTCCCGTTCGCGGGGGAAACCATGTTTACCCACGGCTTCCCGCGATCGGGACTCGCGCTAGCGACTCCCGATCTTGCGGAGATTTCGCTTTCCCCCTTCTTCCCGCAAACGTGGGGAACCTCCCGGTTCCCCACACCCCTCCCCGCTCACGGGCCAGGCAGGCTTGGCCCATGAGCTACGGCCTCGGCATCATCGGGAACTGCTCGTTCAACGCGCTGCTCCGCGACGGATCGGTCGAGTGGCTGTGCTGGCCGCGCCCGGACTCGAGCTTCGTGTTCGGGCCGCTCCTCGATCGCGAGCGCGGCGGCGCCTTCACCGTGGAGGGCGTCGACCCGGACGACGTGCGCCAGGAGTACGTCGAGAACACGAACGTCCTGCGCACGGTCTTCAGCGGCCCGAGCGGGGAGTTCGAGCTCCTCGACTTCGCCCCGCGCTTCCAGCTCTACGACCGCTTCTTCAAGCCCTCGATGCTCGTGCGCGTCATGCGCCCGCTCTCGGGCGAGCCACGGGCCTGCGTGCGCTGCCGCCCGACCTACGGGTACGGCCTCACCGAGGTCGCGTCCTGGCGGGCGTCGAACCACATCGAGTACTCGGGCTTCCCCACGCCGGTCCGGCTGACGACGAACGTCCCGCTCACGTACGTCGAGGACGAGCGCCCCTTCCTGCTCGACGAGGACCGCCACCTCGTCCTCACCTGGGGCGAGCCGCTCGAAGCCGGCCTCGAGGAGACGGCCGAACGGTTCCTCGAGCGCACGCTCGACTACTGGCGGCGCTGGGTGAAGGGCACCCGCGTCCCGCGCGACTACCAGAGCGAGGTGATCCGCTCGGCGCTCGCGCTGAAGCTCCACCAGTACGAGGACACGGGCGCGCTCCTCGCGGCGACGACGACGAGCCTGCCCGAGCACCCGGGGTCCGGGCGCACCTGGGACTACCGCTTCTGCTGGCTCCGCGACGCGTACTTCACGCTGAACGCCCTCGAGCGGCTCGGCCACTCGGAGGAGATGGAGCGGTTCCTCGAGTACCTCCGGAACATCGCCGAGGAGGGCGAGGGCGTCCTCCAGCCCGCGTACCGCATCAACGGCGCCTCCGACGCCGCCGAGCGCGAGCTCGAGCACCTGTCCGGATACAACGGCGACGGGCCGGTCCGGATCGGAAACCAGGCCTTCGAGCACGTCCAGAACGACGTCTACGGCGAGATGGTGCTCGCTGTCAGCAGGCTCTTCCTGGACACGCGGTTCGTCGGTGAGATCCCCCCGCAGACCGCGGTCGGGATCGTGCAGGACCTCCTCGACCAGATGGAGGCCCGCCTCGAGGAGCCGGACGCCGGCCTGTGGGAGTTCCGGGAGCGCAGCCGCCTGCACTCCTTCTCCGTCCTCATGCACTGGGCCGGCTCGCGGCGCGCCGTGGAGGTCGCGGAGGCGCTCGGCGCGGACGAGCTCGCACAGCGGGCCCGGGAGGTCGAGCGGCGCGCCGCGGAGCTGCTCGACACACGGTGCTGGAACGACGAGATCGGCGCGCTCACCCAGGTCGCGGGCGGGCAGGAGCTCGACGCCGCGCTCCTCCTCGCCGTCCACCTCGGGTACCTCGAGCCCGATGACGCGCGCGCAACCGCGCACGTCGACGCCATTCGCTCGAAGCTCTCCGTCGACGGGGGCCTGCTCCGGCGCTACTCGTCGCCGGACGACTTCGGGATGCCGCACGCGGCCTTCACCGTCTGCGCGTTCTGGCTCGTCGAGGCGCTCGCGATCCTCGAGCGGACGGACGAGGCGCGCGAGCTCTTCGACTACCTGCTCTCGCTCCACAACGGCCTCGGCCTCTACTCGGAGGACATCCTCCCGGACACGCTCGAGCAGAGCGGCAACTTCCCGCAAACGTACAGCCACGTCGGGCTCATCAACGCGGCGTTCAGGCTGTCGCGCCGCTGGGACTGAGAGCCCCGAGCGCGAGGTACGTCTCGCGCGCGGCCTCGACGCCCAGCGGGAAGGTCTCGAGCAGCATCCGCTCGTTCGGCGAGTGGGTGTGGCTGTCGGGCAGCGCGAGCCCGGCCATCACGGTCGGGATCCCGCGGTCGGCGAGCGCGGCGAGGATCGGCAGCGTGCCGCCTGCGCGCACGACGAGCGGCGGATGCCCGAAGACTCTCGCAAAGGCCTCGCGCGCGAGCCGAAGGGCCTCCGTGTCGCGCGAGAGCACCGCCGGAGGCGTCAGGTCGGACTCCACCTCGAGCCTCGCGCCCTCGGGCAGCGCCGCGCGCAGGATCGCCTCGGCGGCGGCGGCGAGGACTTCGGGGTCCTGGCCCGGAGCGACGCGGATCGTGACGCCCGCTGACGCGCTCGACACGAGCGTCGTGTTGCGGAGGCCGGGCTTCCCTCCGAGGATGCCCGTGACGTCGAGCGAGGGCTCGACGAACGCGCGGACGTAGAACTCCTCCGCCGCCGCGGGGTCGAGCGGGACCGCGCCGACCCGCTCGAGCTCCTCCGCTCCGGGTGGCAGCTCGCTCCAGCCCGCGAGCTCCTCCTCGCTCGGCGGCGTGACGCCGGCCCGAAGCGGCTCCGGGAGCCTCCCGTCACGCGGGAGCAGCGCGGTGAGTGCCTGCGCGAGCGCATGGATCGCGTTCAGTGCCGTGCCGCCGTAGTGCCCGGAGTGAAGATCGCGCTCGCCCGTGCGGACCTCGAGATCGAGCGCGACGAGGCCACGCGTCGCAACGACGAGCTCGGGCCGGTTCCGCCGCTTCATCCAGCCGTCGAAGATCACGCACGCGTCGACGGGCTCGCGATCCGCCGCGAGGAAGCGGTTGATCGCGTCGCCGCCCGTCTCCTCCTCGCCGTCGCAGACGACCCGGAAGCCGACAGGGAGCAAGCCCTCGGCGACGAGCGACGCGATCGCCGCGAGCTGCATCCAGAGCTGGCCCTTGTCGTCTGCGACGCCCCGCGCGTAGAGCCACTCCCCCCTGGGCTCGGCGACGAACGGGTCGCTCTCCCAGAGCTCGAGCGGGTCCGGGGGCTGGACGTCGTAGAGGCCGTAGACGAGGACGACCGGCGCTCCGGGTGGCCCCGCGATCTCGCCGACGACGAGCTTGCCGTCCTCGCGGACCTCCGCCTCCCCGCCCAGGCGCCGGACCGTCCCTGCAACCCACTCGGCCGCAGTCGTCACGTCGGCGGCGTGCGCCGCATCCGCGCTCACGCTCGGGATGGCGAGAAACTCGCCGAGCTCGTCGATCCACTCCGGAGGGAGGGGCCGCGCCATCGTCGCGAGGCTAGACGAATCTCCGGCACCGACTGCCAGCCCCGAAGAGGGGCCACGTCGGCCGCACGCGACGATAAGCGTCGCCGTTCGACTCGACCAGCAATTCGAATCATCGGCCGGTACTGCGGAGCGTCGCCGCACGTTCTCACAGGAATGCACCGCGACGCGTTGTCCCAGGCATGACCGCTCCGGTGAGGCACATCTGGGCGGCGCTGCTCGTCGTCTATGTCGTCTGGGGCTCGACGTA
>JBOHBB010000005.1:0-13639 GCA_050698135.1 Gaiellaceae bacterium | reverse complement strand
GCTCCTCTTCGGCGACCTCGCCCGGCGCGATTCCTCCCCTCGCGGCCGCGCTGGAGACGATCGCCTCGTCCACGTAGTCGAACCCAAGTCGCTCGGCTGCGAGGCGCCCGACCGTGGCGCCTCCCGCCCCGTCGGGCCGCGATATGCAGACGACGGTGCAAGGCACAGCAGCACGCTACGCCCGTCGGCGGCGAGGCGTCAAGCTCGCTCCGAGCGCATGCAGACACCGTGCCTGCTTGGTGGATTTCGGCAGCGCTCGAGAACGACCGTCCCCTGAGATCACTCACTCAGCAGTTCGAGTCTGCTCGCCGCCTTCACCAGCTGGTCGGACGACGCCGCAAGCTCCGAGCGTCCTGGACTGATAGCCGAATCCCACTCATGATCGGAGCCGATGCGGCAAGGCCTCCCGGCTGGCACGGTCACTTTCCTGTTCACGGACGTGGAAGGGTCGACGATGCTCCTTCAGAAGCTGGGTGCGGAGGCGTACGCCGCGGTGCTCGCTGCGCACCGGCGCGTGATCCGCGAGGCGTGTGAACGCGAGGGTGGGGCGGAGGTGGACACGCAGGGCGACGCATTCTTCTTCGCATTTCCGACTGCGCCGGGAGCACTGCACGCAGCGTCTGCGGTTGTCGAGGCGCTCACCTCCGGTCCGATCCGGGTGCGAGTCGGACTCCATACTGGTACGCCACATCTGTCCGAGGAGGGGTACGTCGGGGAGGACGTACACCGTGCAGCTCGCATCGCGGCCGCAGGCCATGGCGGGCAGGTGCTCGTCTCGTCCACGACCGCGCCGCTCGTCGAGGTCGAGCTCGTCGACCTCGGTGAGCACCGCTTCAAAGACCTCTCTGCTCCTGAGCGCGTCTTCCAGCTCGGAGACGGCGACTTCCCGCCGCTCAAGACGCTCTACCAGACGAACCTGCCGATCCCGCAGACGCCGTTTCTCGGCAGGGAGAAGGAGCTTGGCGAGGTGCTCGCGCTCCTTGCGCGAGACGACGTCCGTCTGCTCACGTTGACCGGCCCTGGCGGCACGGGCAAGACGCGGCTTGCAGCCCAGGCGGCAGGGGCCCTCGCCGAGCGCTACCCGGACGGGGTCTTCTGGGTACCTCTCACGCCTCTTCGTGATCCCGAGCTCGTGCTCGAGAGCGCTGGTCAGATTCTCGGTGCGAGGAACGGCCTTGCCTCACACATCGCCGACAAGCGGATGCTCCTCCTCTTCGACAACTTCGAACATGTCGTCGAGGCCGCGCCGAGCATCTCGACGCTTGTGGGTGAGTGCCCCCATCTCGAAGCGCTGGTGACAAGCCGAGAACCGCTCCACTTGGCCGGGGAGCAGGAGTACCCGGTTCCTCCCCTCGTGCACGACGAGGCGGTCGACTTCTTCGCCGCGCGTGCCCACTCGGTCGAGCCGAGCTTCGAGGCCGACGAGACGGTGGGGACGATCTGCCGCCGCCTCGACGGCCTCCCGCTTGCGCTCGAGCTCGCCGCGGCGCGTGTGAAGGCGCTCTCGACGAGCCAGATCCTCGAGCGGCTGGAGCAGCGGCTCCCCCTTCTCGTCGGCGGGGCTCGCGACGCTCCCGAGCGTCAGCGCACCCTGCGGGCGACCATCGAGTGGAGCCACGACCTGCACACCGCGGACGAGCAGCTGCTCTTCCGCCGCCTCTCCGTCTTCGTCGGCGGCTGCACGCTCCAGGCCGCAGAGGAGGTGTGCGACGCCGACCTCGACACGCTGCAGTCGCTCGTCGACAAGAGCCTGCTTCGCTTCTCGAGGGAGCGCTACTGGATGCTCGAGACGATCCGCGAGTACGCAGAGGAGCGGCTCGATGAGTGTGGGGAGTCGGAGGAACTGCTCAGCCGCCACATGGAGCAGTTCCTCAGGGTTGCCGTCCGTGAAGGCGAGCGATTCCGGACCGACGAGCAGTCAGAAGCGCTCGCGCGTCTCGCGAACGACGAAAACAACGTCAGGCTTGCGCTCACGCGACTGGCTCGGACACAACCGGGTCGGTTGCTGGAGCTCGTCAGTGCGGTGAGGTTCTACTGGGGCTCAGTTATCGGTTCCGTGGGCGAGGCGAGACAGTTGGCCGAGCGAGCACTGGAGTTTGGATCCCGCGCACCGACGACTGTTCGCGCAGACGTTCTCCTCCTCTTGTCCAGCGCTTCGGCTCGCCAGGGCGACTCGGCGGAGGCCATTCGACGAGGACAGGAGGCTGTGACGATCTATCGCGCGCTGCACAGTCCCGAACTCGGTCGGGCCCTGGTGTACCTCGGCAACACGTACCAGCGTGCAGCGCACTACAGGCAGGCGCAGGCGTTCTATGAGGACGCGATCGCATACGGAGAGCGAGCGGGCGATCGACACTGCCGGGCATTCGCAATGGGCAACTACGGCTATCAGTCGTTAGTCCTCGGAGACTACGACCGCGCACGGAGTCTGTTTCGTGATGCGGCCGTCCTGAACAAGGAGCTCGGCAATCAGGTCGGTGTCGTCGCTGATCTGTCAAATGAAGGTCTTGCTGCCCTTCGTACCCTCAAACTCGACGAGGCTCGGGCACTCCTCGAAGGGGCGATTCGAGCGAGCGTCGAACTTGGTTACGAGGTCGCTACGGCTTCCTGTCTCGAGGGCTTCGCGTGGATGGCCGCTACGGGCGCAAAGTTCGAGCGTGCTGCTCGCCTGCAGGGGGCTGCTGAAGCGTGTCTGGCCACTGCGGGCGCACAGCACGACCAAGTGGAGCGGGCGATTCACGGGGAGACGCGAGAGGCGATTCTCGCGGCCCTCGGTGAGGAGTGCGACGCTCATCTCGGGTTCGGTCGATCCCTGGACGCCGTCGCTGCGCTCGAGTACGCGCTCGCGGACACGGACTGAGGACGGCCCGGGGGGCACACTCGCCGACGAGCTTCGGCGCGGATCGTGCTCCTGAGCGAGGCCTGTGCCCTTCGGTCCGGGTTGGTCTAGCTAGTCGCGATGCACCTGGTCATGCCGCTCATCTCGTCATACGAGGCTCGCCGATCCTGAGATGGCCCGGAGAAGGGGAGCACTTTGTCCTGACCGTCGGTGTTGATGACCATCCAGAGTTGGCAAGAAGGCCCAACGAACGTCACGGCACACGTGGAAAGCCCGATCTCCCCCGCGTTCACAGTGGGCGGACACACGACCGCAAGGACCGCCGCCTCCTGTTCCTCTCGGGCTGCGGTCTCGACCAGTTCCAGAACTCGCTGATGCGGCGTGAGTGGGGCTTCCGAGGCAGTTGTGGTCACTTGCGTCGACTCCGCGCTCGCTCCACTCTCGGTGCGGAAGTTCGCCACGAGTATCGCGGCGAACGTCGCTCCCAGCACGAGCAGCGCCGGGTAAAGCCCTTGCAGGCGCGGGGAGGCATGCCACCGGCGAAGCTCGCCGCGAACTCCGCCTGCGAAAGCGAGGAGTCCGGCAACCCCCAACGCCGCATAGGTGACAAGCGCAGCACCTGTCGACTCCCCGCCGTACGACCACCAGAGCGAGCCGCCCACGGAGACAAGCGCGCAGAGAAGCGCGGCAGCGAGAAACCAGGGGACCCTTTTCATGCTCGCTGAAGGTTGTCTGGAGTGCGATTCACGTCCAATTCTCCTTCGCACTCATTGAACGAGCGTGCAATAGCGTGCCCAAGGTGCGCTCAATGGCCCGCCCGGCTCGATTCTCGCGCTCGTCTATCCGCATGCAGCTCAACGACCCATCGCCTCCGGCTTGAATCCTTCATCAGAGCGGCCCATAGTCCGCCGTGGCTCCAACACTCGCTCCGCGGGTACTCGCGAGGTCCGGACCTCCTACGACGCCGCGTCGCTACGGATACTTGGCGTACCTGCGCAGCCCCACGCCTCCGCCAACGGTCCTCGGTAGAACGACGCGAGCGGGATGGCCACGATGATCAGTAGTGCCTCGTCGAACGACCAGGGATTGGAGCCAGACCCAGCGCGGCAAGCCACCGCAGCGGTCTGGGGATGCGGCCGTCCGTTGCAGCTATCCGGACCGCTCGGACGGTTCGCGTGAAGAAGTCGATGACGCCGCGCATGCTCTCGAGTGTAGGTCGCGACCACCTCTGGCTCCGCCGGTTCGAGTTCCGGCTCGTCGATCCGCGGGCTACTCGTGAGACGGTCGACGAGGAAGACCTCGCGAAGCTGGAGTGCGGAGTAGGTAAAGAGCGCTACCAACTACTGCGGGCGGCCGTCTGACGAACTAGTGCTGGCGGTTCTCGGCCCTCGCGGGGGGAACGGGAGCCGCCAGCCGAATCCTTGAGAGTTGGTGACTCCGTCCCACGCGACCCGAGCTCGCGCTCCTCGATCCGCAGTTAGCTCGGGGCTCAGGATCGCCGCGGAGTCGTTCGATGAAGCGCTCGGTGTCGTCGCGGCGGCTGAACTCGGCTACGCACCCAAACGGATCCAGAGGTAGGTCGTCGGCACTGTCGCGCGCTCTTCACCCCTCGGGCGTAGGACGGCTAGCCGCCCGCAGGCATGGTCGGCTGCGGAGGCGGCACCGGCATCGACGTGTACGGGGGAGGGTTCCGTCGACGCAGCATGCTCTCGACCATCACGCGGACTGGCCGGGTGAGGGCCGACGCGACCGATGCGTCCCCGGCCGACGCCTCGCGAGCGCAGGTCCTCGTCTGGAGGCCACGGGGGAGCGCGCGCCCGACGACGTTCGCCGTGAAGCAGTTCCCCCTACCCGAGCCCCGCGCGAGTGCGAGGTCCGCCCGCCCGCTTCCGGTCACGACGTTCCGGGAGACGCGGTTGTCGCGCGGGCGCCAGGGCGGGCCGGGCTCCGGGACGCCAGCGTCGAAGACGACGAACCGCGCGGTGGGGAAGACCGCGATGCCGTACCGCTCGCTGCCCGTCACGCGGTTGCGCCCGATGACGTTCTGGTTGCCGCCCGCGACGGCGATGCCGACCCCGACGAAGCCCGCGAGCGCGGTCCGGATCGGCACACGCGCGCGGCCGCTCGACCTGACGGTGTTGCCCACGATCGTCGCTCTCGCCTGTGGCGGAAGGGCTTCGTTGGCATAGGTGTTGGGCACGATTCCGGCTCCGTTGCGATCCCACGTGGAGTCGCGGATCGTCACACCTGTCGCGTTCGTCCCCGAGTATCCGACCGCCGACAGGGTCGCCACCACCCGCGAGATCGTCGCCCTGCAGGGCCTGCATTCGCCGACGTAGTACGCGGCGCGTGCAGCGCCGGAGACGTAGTCGTTGTCGACCACGCCCTGCTCGCCGTCCTCGATGTAGATGCCGTACTCCCGGACGTTCCAGACGGTCAGGTACGAGGCACGGAAGCGGTTCGCGCCCTCCCAGTAGAACGCGTTCCCGAGATAGTTGTGCGCGGACATGTTGAGGATCGAGACACCGTCTGCGTGCACGACGATCCCGTTCTCCCGCGTGTCGCCACCGTCGAGGACGACGGTGTTGCGGTCGACCCCCCTGATCGTGATGTCCCGCTTCTCTTGCGGGACGACGTTCCCGCCGGGATACGTGCCCGCCGCGAGCACGATCGTGTCGCCCGGCCGTGCCTGGCCGATCGCGAGCTGCAGGGTCGGCACGTCCTCGGGCACGCGAATCTCCGAGCGGGGAGCGGCCGGACTCGAGGGGCCGGAAACGGACGACAACGCCAGCGCTACTCCCGCGAGCACCACAACGCGAATCCCGCGGGTCGCTCGCACGGCCGACCGGCTACGTGGGAGCCGAGGTCGGCAGTCCTGCCCGGACGAGCATCCTCTTGAGCGCGGGAGATGCGCGATACCAGCCACCGTGGGCCGTCTTCCCGCCCCAGAACCTCTGTCCGGGCTTCATGTACGTAAGAGTGCCAGGCTTCGCGTAGGGATAGATGGACTGGACGACGCGGCTTCGCACGCCATTCGGCCCCGGCACGAGGTAGACGACCGCATACCGCGGGCCGAGAGTCTCCTTCGGTCGTGCTGCGAGCGTCGGGTCCGGGGACTGACCGAACAGCTGCGGGAAGAAGCCGCTCCGCATGGCGAGCGTGCCCAGCGCAGTGCCTGGTTCCTCGCCGTTCCCGCCGATCGCAAGCGGGAGGTCGAGTCCCGGCCCGGAGATCGACGCGCTCACGGGGCCTTTCGCGGCCACCACGGCGGGGAGTGCAAGTGCGACGAGCGCAGCTGCGATGAGGTATCGACGCATGGCGATCCTTCCCTCGAGGTGTGCATCCGATACACCACGAGCGCGCTGGAGGTTCCTTCGTCCGCGGGCCGTCGCGTGGGAAGATCGGAGCCCTGGATCCGGTCCTGTAGGTGACAGCGGTTGCTACGAAAGGAGCACCATGGAGGCAACACGGACCAGCACGACGTTCGTCGACTACGCGACGCTCGAAGGGGGCCGGTCGATCACCGCGGTGCTTCCGCGTCGTGAGATCGTCGCCGCGCTCGACGCCGGCGAGCCCGCGCAGCTCTGGTTCGACGTAGGACAGTCCGGGGACGAGGACACGAAGCGGCTGACGGTCGACCTCGCGCAGGACGATCTCGAGGAGATGCTCCGTCTCGCGACGGGCGACGAGGTCGCACTGGCGCTCGACGCGGAGGCCATCGACTCCCTCTTCGAGTCCGACGTCGAGGCGCACGGGATCCGCAGCGCGCTGACGATCGCGATCGTCGCCGGCGCGATGACGGCGCCCGCAGGTCTCGCGGCGACGCCCCAGGCAGTCGGCGCTGCGGCGACGCCTCAGGCCGTGACGAGCCAGGTCTCGAGCGCATCCGTCGAGAGCCAGGTCTCGAGCGCATCCGTCGAGAGCCAGGTGACCCGCGCCGTGGCGAAGCCCCAGGTGTCCCGCGCGGGTGCGAAGTCCCAGGTGGTGAAGAGCCTCGTCGTCAAGGCCGGCGGGATCTCGCAGGTGACGCACAGGCGCTAGCGGCACATCGCACGGCACCGCAGCCACGAGCCGGAAGTAGGCTTCCCGTCGATGACGGCGACGCTCATCGACGGGAAGGCGCTCGCGGTCGAGGTGCGCGCCGAGGTGGCCGCGGACGTCGTCGCCTTCGGTGCACCGGTGTGCCTCGCGACGATTCTGGTCGGCGCCGACCCGGCGTCGCACGTGTACGTCGGCAGCAAGCACAAGGCCTCTCACGAGGCGGGGATCGAGTCGCGTGACCACCGCTTTCCCGCCGACACGTCGGAGAGCGAGATCCTCGACCTCCTGGCGGAGCTGAACGCCGACGACGGGGTCGACGGAATCCTCGTCCAGCTCCCGCTTCCCGGGCACATGGATGAGCCCACCGTGCTCCGCTCGGTCGATTCCGCGAAGGACGTCGACGGGTTCCACCCGCTGAACGCGGGGCTCCTCTATCTCGGCGAGCCGTTCCTCGTCCCGGCGACGCCCTCCGGGGTGATGGTCATGCTCGCGAAGTACGACGTCGAGCTGAAGGGGAAGGAGGCCGTCGTGATCGGGCGGAGCGAGATCGTCGGCAAGCCGATGGCGATGATGCTGCTCGCCGAGCACGCCACCGTCACCATCTGCCACTCGCGTACGGCCGACCTCGCCTCGCACACGCGCCGTGCCGACGTGCTGGTCGCCGCCGTCGGCCGAGCAGGGCTCGTGACCCCCGACATGGTGAAGGCGGGCGCGGTGGTGATCGACGTGGCGATGAACCGTGACGATTCCGGGAAGCTCGTCGGGGACGTCGACCGCGATGTGGCGGAGGTCGCCGGGCTCCTGACGCCGGTGCCGGGCGGCGTCGGCCCGATGACGATCGCGATGCTCCTCCGCAACACGTTGACAGCGGCGCAACATCGCCGCTCGAGAGTTGCGGCGGCGGGTTCCTAGGCGCTACGGTTCGCGCGTTCAGTCATCGGCGTCGGCCCTGGCCTGGGCCGGCGCTTCGTCGTAGGAGGAAGTACGTGGAGCAGGGCACCGTCAAGTGGTTTTCGAACGAGAAGGGCTACGGCTTCATCGAGCGCGAGGGTGGTGACGACGTGTTCGTCCACTTCTCCGCGATCGCGATGGAAGGCTTCAAGACCCTGACCGAAGGCCAGCGTGTGGAGTTCGAGGTCGTCCAGGGTCCCAAGGGTGCCCAGGCCGCGAACGTCGTCGCAGCTGCGAGCTGACGAAAACTCGCATTCGACGTGACTGCGGGCTCCCGAGACGGGGGCCCGCCTCGTTTCTGAGAGGATTTTCGACATGGCCATAAGCCGAGACGAGGTGCTACACGTCGCCCGCCTGGCGCGGCTCGCGCTGACGGACGACGAGGTCGAGCGGCTCACCGGCGAGCTCGGGAAGATCCTCGAGGCCGTTGGAGTGGTCTCCGAGCTCGATCTGGCGGACGTGCAGCCGACGTCCCATCCGCTCGACCTCGTGAACGTCTGGGCCGACGACGAGCCTCGCGCCTCGCTCCCGCTCGAGGACGCGCTCGCGAACGCACCCGAGGCGGAAAACGGGCTCTTCCGCGTGCCGGCATGGCGCCAGTAGCAGTCGACACGCTCCGTCTCACTGCGGAGCACGCGCGCGGCTTGCTCGAGCGAGGGGAGCTCTCCGCGCCGGAGCTCCGCGGCGCGTACCTCGACGCGATCGCCGAGCGGGACGAGGAGCTCCACTGCTTCCTGAGGACGACACCGGAGGCGGAGGGCGAGGGCGTGCCGATCGCGCTGAAGGACGTCATCTCGACGAAGGGGGTCGAGACGACCGCGGGATCTCGCATCCTCTCCGGCTACGTCCCCGTCTTCGACGCGACCGTCGCGGCCCGCGTGAAGGCGGCGGGGCTCTCGCTCCTCGGCAAGACGAACACGGACGAGTTCGCGATGGGGTCCTCGACCGAGAACTCCGCGTGGGGGCCGTCCCGCAACCCGTGGGACCCCTCGCGCGTGCCCGGCGGCTCGGGTGGTGGCTCCGCCTCGGCGGTGTCCGCGGGTCTCGCTCCGTGGGCGCTCGGCTCCGACACCGGCGGCTCCATCAAGCAGCCCTCGGCGCTATGCGGGAACGTCGGCCTCCGGCCGACGTACGGCTCCGTCTCCCGGTACGGCGTCGTCGCGTTCGCGTCGAGCCTCGACCAGATCGGCCCGGTCGCGAAGACCGTTCGCGACGTGGCGCTCCTGTACTCGATCATCGCCGGACGCGACACGAACGACTCCACGACCGCGGAGCTCCCGGAGCCGGTGCGCCTTCCCGAGGGCGACTCCCTCGCGGGCGTGCGGATCGGCGTCCCGACGGAGCTCAACGAAGCGGAGGGCATCGAGCCCGGAGTTCGGGAAGCGGTGCGCGCTGCGCTCGAGCTCGCGGCCGAGCTCGGCGCGGAGGTCGACGAGTGCTCGCTTCCGCGCTCCGTCCGTTACGGGCTGCCGTGCTACTACCTCATCGCCCCGGCCGAGGCCTCGTCGAACCTCGCCCGCTACGACGGCGTCCGCTACGGGCCGCGCGCCGAGGCGGCGAGCTACCAGGAGATGGTCGACCGGACCCGCGACGAGGGCTTCGGCGACGAGCCGAAGCGCCGGATCATGCTCGGCACGTACGCGCTCTCGGCCGGCTACTACGACGCGTTCTATGGCCAGGCGCAGAGGGTGCGGACGCTCATCATCGAAGAGCACCGCGAGGCGCTCGCCCGCTTCGACGTGCTCGTCTCCCCGACCTCGCCGACGGTCGCGTTCCCGATCGGCGAGCGGGCCGCGGACCCGCTCGCGATGTACGCGAGCGACCTGCTGACGATCCCCTCCTGCCTCGCCGGCCTGCCCGGGCTGTCGATCCCGTGCGGGCTCTCGGACGGGCTCCCGGTCGGGCTGCAGCTGATCGGCCCGCAGTTCGGCGAGAACCTGCTCTTCCGGGTCGGTCACGCGCTCGAGCAGGCACTCGAGTTCGACACCGTCCCCGGGCGGTGGCGCTCGTGACATGGGAGCCCGTCATCGGCCTGGAGCTCCACGTCCAGCTGAAGACGCGGACGAAGATGTTCTGCCGCTGCGCCGCCGGGTTCGGGGCGGGGGAGAACACCCAGACGTGCCCGGTGTGCCTCGGGTTCCCCGGCGCGCTGCCGGTGGCCAACCGGACCGCGATCGAGTGGACGATCCGCCTCGGGCTCGCTCTCGGCTGCGAGATCGCCGGGCGCGCGGTCTTCTCGCGGAAGAACTACTTCTACCCCGACCTGCCGAAGGGGTATCAGATATCGCAGTACGATCTACCGTCTTGCATGAATGGCAATATGATACTACCAACGAGCGAAGGCGATTGTGTGATCGGGATCGTCAGGACACACCTCGAGGAGGACGCCGCGAAGACCGTTCACGTCGGCGGCCGCACGGGCCGGATCGGCGGCGCCGACTACTCCCTTGTCGACTACAACCGAGGAGGGACCCCGCTCGTCGAGATCGTGACAGCACCGGACCTCCGCTCGGCCGACGAGGCGAAGCGGTTCGGGCAGCTCCTCCGGCAGACGATCGTCGAGCTCGGGATCTCGGACGCGGAGATGGAGAAGGGGACGCTGCGCATGGACGCCAACGTCTCCGTGCGCCCAGCGGGCTCCGACGAGCTGCGAACGCGGACCGAGCTCAAGAACATGAACTCGTTCAATTTCGTCGCGCGTGGCATCGACGCGGAGGTGGAGCGGCAGATCGGCATGTGGGAGTCGGGCGCCGAGGTGCGGCAAGAGACCTACGACTTCGACGCCGCCACCGGAACGCTGACGCCGAGGCGCGCGAAGGAGGAGGCGGACGACTACCGCTACTTCCCGGAGCCGGACCTCGTGCCGCTCGAAGCGCCCGCCGAGCTCGTGGAGAGTCTCCGCGCGGAGCTCCCGGAGCTCCCGGCTGCGCGAATCCGCCGCATCGAAGGGCAGCTCGACCTCGAGCGGGCGATGGTGCTCGTGACCGGCGGGCTCGACCCATTGTGGGAACAGACGGTCGCGGCGGGCGCCGAGCGGGTCGCGGCCGCCAACGTGATCGCCAACAACCTCGTCGGCGCAGGCGTGACCCCCGACGCGGTGCCCGCGGTGGAGCTCGCGCGGCTCGTGGACGCGCGCGAGCGGCTGCCTCGCGCGGCCTTCGACGAGGCGATCTCGAAGCTCGGCGAGCCGGGTTTCTCGGCCGATCCGTATCTCGCGCAGGAGGCGGTCTCCGACACGGACGAGCTGGAGCCGATCGTCGCCCGCGTCCTCGAGGCGAACCCCGGCCAGGTCGACGCCTACCGGTCGGGGAAGGAGGGACTTCTCGGCTTCTTCGTCGGTCAGGTGATGAAGGAGACGCAGGGGAAGGCGAACCCGCGCGTCGTCTCCGAGCTCGTGCGCGAGAAGCTCGGCCGGACATGATCCGCGTCGAGCGGGAGCAACGATTCGAGGTGCCGCTGCGCGAAGGGTTCGACTACATCACCAACTCGGCCAACTGGCCGGCCTACTGGCCCGGGTTCGTGCGCATCGAGCCCGGCTCGCGCTGGAAGGAGCCTGGCGACCAGACGAGGCTCGTCGTGCGACTTCTCGGGCGCGAGGTCGAGCTCCGCATGACGCTCACGACGCTCGACCGGTACCGGCTCGTCGAGTACACGAGCGTCCAGCGCGGGCTCCCCGACGCGCGACATGAACGCCACTTCGGAGGCGGAGGCGGAGGCTGCCAGTATCGGCTCGTCGTCGAGTACGAACCCCGCCCAGGGTTGCGCGGCGTCTACGACCGTACCCTCGTGCGTCGTGGTGTCGAACGCGCCCTGCGGTCGACCGTCGAGAGTCTGCAGCGGGAGCTCCAGCTCGGGTCGGCGAACGCGGGTAACAGTCCCCCGCGGTGACACTCACCCTTTCGGCACTTTGAGCTCGCGGCCGACGTAGAGGCCCGAGCTCTCCGCCTCGACGTAGGGCGCCATCGCCTCGCGCCGAGCAGCCTCGACGTCCGAGGTCCGGTAGCGCTCTCGCGACTCGAACGAGTCCCAGGTCGAGATGCCCACGACCTCGTTCGAGTCCTCGGAGTAGCACTCATATGCGCGGAGCATCCCCTCCGGGAACTCCTTCGGGCGCCAGGCCTTGCGGAACTCCTCGTACGTGCCGTCCCTGATGCGCCTCGTGGTGATCCAGACGACGTACTGCTCACTGTCCATGGCGGCTCCTCGCTCGCTCCCGTCCGACGGACCGTAACCGAACCGGACGGTCGCGTCGTCCGAACAAGCCTCGATCCCAACCTCCGGGGAAAGGAGAAAAGGCATGAAGAAAGGAGTGCTGCTGCTCGCAGGCCTCGTCACCGCGGCGGTCGCCGCGGCCGCCTTCGTCGGCGCCGCAGGCCCGTCGGGGGCGAAGGCCTCGAGCCACCGCGAAGCGCCGGTGATCTCGGACGACCCGGCCGCCGACAACACGGACGTCTACGCGTTCGTGAGCCCGGACAGGCCGGACACCGTCACGATCATCGCCGACTACATCCCGTTCGAGGATCCGGCGGGCGGGCCGAACTACAACCGGTTCGACCCGACCGTCCTCTACGAGCTCAACGTCGACAACGACGGGGACGCAGTCGAGGACGTCACGTACCAGTTCCGGTTCCGGACCTCGGTCTCGAACCCGAACACGTTCCTCTACAACACGGGCCAGGTCACGTCTCCGACGGACCCGGACCTCAACGTCAAGCAGACCTACTCCGTCACGCGGGTGACGTCGTCCGGCTCGACCGTGCTCGGGTCGAACCTGCCGGTCCCGCCTGCGAACATCGGTCCGCGCTCGAGCCCGACGTACAACCCGTTCGCGGGCGTCGTCGACCTCGGCTCCAACCGGAAGGTGATCGCGGGGCCGCGTGACGACCCGTTCTTCGTCGATCTCGGGTCGATCTTCGACCTGGGCGGGCTGCGTTCGTTCAACACGGCGCACCTGATCCCGCTCGCGACCGAGGCGGGCAAGGACGGTGTCAAGAACTACAACACGCACGCGATCGCGATTCAGGTGCCGAAGACGGACCTGCTCCGGGCGCCTGCCGCTGACGGGACGATCGGCGTCTACGCCAGCGCCAGCCGGCCGAAGATCAAGATCCTGCGTGGCGACGGGTCGTTCGACGTGCAGGGGCCGATGGTGCAGGTGTCGCGCCTCGGCAACCCGCTCGTCAACGAGGTGATCATCCCACTCGGGAAGAAGGACCGCTGGAACGCGTCCGACCCGAAGGACGACGTGCAGTTCCTCCAGCACTACACGACCCCCGAGCTCGCTGGTCTCGTCAACCTCCTGTACCCCGTGCTGCCGGACACGCAGACGATGGGCCGCTCGGACCTCGTCGCCGTGCTCCTGACCGGCGTCCCCGGCCTGAACTTCACCGGGAACGTGCAGGCGGATCTCCTCCGGCTGAACACGGCGATCCCGCCGGCGGCGAGCCCGAAACCACTGGGGGCGCTCGCGGGCGACTTCCAGGGGTTCCCGAACGGCCGGAGGCTCGCCGACGACGTGACCGACATCGAGGTCCGGGCCGTCGCATGCGGGTACGGCCCGATCCTGGCCGGGGCTCTCGGTCTCTGCAACCTGTCGCCGAACAACACGATCGGTGACGGCGTGGACGCGAACGAGAACGCCTTTCTGGCCTCGTTCCCGTACGTCGCGGCGCCGAACCGCGGCTACGAGCACACCGGGCATCGGTAGGGGAGAGGGCGGCTCGCGCATGGGACGCAGGACGGCACTCGTCGCGGGCGGCGCGATTGCGGTCGCGCTCGCCCTCGGCGGGCTCGTCGGCGGCGTCCTCG
>JBOHBB010000004.1:0-5058 GCA_050698135.1 Gaiellaceae bacterium | reverse complement strand
GAGCCGGATCGCGAGCCGGCCCTTGCCCACGCGTCGGAAGGCGACGACCGTCGCGGGCGCGCCGTCCACGAGGACCGACGCACCTACGGCGAAGCGGCGTGGATCGCGGCTTCCGCCCTCCACGACGAACGACCCGTCGGCCCCGTGCGGGCGACCGACCCTGCCGAGCGTGACGAGCACGGGCTCAGTCGGCGATCTCGAGCAGGTAGCGCTCGTCGGCACGGGCGCCGGCGGCGCGCACGATGCTCCGGAGCGCGCGGGCGATGCGCCCCTGCCGGCCGATGACCTTGCCGACGTCGTCGGGGGCGACGTGGAGGTGGAAGACGATCGCGTCATCTCGCTCCTCGGTCTCCACGCGAACGGCGTCGGGCTCGTCGACGAGCCTGCGTGCGATCCACTCGAGGAGCTCCGCCACGCCGCGACCGCTCGTCAGCCCTCGATGCCGGCGGCCTTGATCAGCCGCGACACCGGCTCGGTCGGCTGCGCGCCCTTCGCGAGCCAGTCCTTTACCTTCGCCTCGTCGAGCTCGATGAGGGAGGGCTCCATCTGCGGGTTGTAGCGCCCGACGATCTCGATGAAGCGGCCGTCGCGCGGCGAGCGCGAGTCGGCGACGACGACGCGGTAGATCGGGTTCTTCTTCGAACCGATCCGCGTCAACCTGATCTTTACTGCCATCTGTCTCCTTCGACTTCCGTGTGGACGCTGGATTGTGCCGGTTCTAGCCGCGTCCTGGCGGAGGCATGCCCGGGATGGCAGGCATCTTGCCCTTCCCCATCTGCTTCATCATCTTGGCCATCTGCTTGCGGGCGGTCATGAGCTTGTTAACCTCGTCGAGCGATGTCCCGCTACCGGACGCGATGCGGCGGCGACGCTGGATCGAGATCAGGTGCGGCATCCGGCGTTCCTGCGGGGTCATGGAGAGGACGATCGCCTCGACCCGCGCGAGCTGCTTCTCGTCCACGTCGACGCCCTGGAGCTGCTTGCCGAGGCCGGGGACGAGCTTCAGCACGCCCTGGAGCGGTCCCATGCGTCGCAGCATCCGGTAGCTCGCGAGGAAGTCGTCGAAGGTGAACTCGCCCGCGCGCAGCCGGCGCTCCATCTCCTCCTGCTCGTCCAGCTCGACCGCGGCCTCCGCCTTCTCGATCAGCGTGAGCACGTCGCCCATGCCGAGGATCCGCGAGGCCATGCGGTCGGGGTGGAAGTACTCGAGCTGGTCGAGCTTCTCACCCACCGACGCGAGCTTCACCGGGCGCCCCGTGACCGCCTTGACGGAGAGCGCCGCGCCGCCGCGCGCATCGCCGTCGAGCTTCGTGAGCACGACGCCGTCGAACGCGATCCGCTCCTGGAACGCGAGCGCGACGTTTACTGCCTCCTGGCCCGTCATCGCGTCGAGGACGAGGAGCACGTTCGTCGGCTTCGTCGAGTCGCGCACCTGCTGGAGTTCCTCCATGAGCTCCACGTCGACGTGCAACCTCCCGGCGCTGTCGAGGATGACGACGTCGAGCCCGTCCTTGCGCGCGGCGTCGAGGCCGAGCCGGGCCGCGGCGACCGCATCCTTCGCGTCGAGCGAGTAGACGGGGATCTGGATCTGGCGGCCGAGCTGCTGCAGCTGCTCGATCGCGGCCGGGCGCTGGAGGTCGCACGCGACGAGCCCGGGGCGCTTGCCCTCTTTGCGCAGGAGCAGCGCGAGCTTCGCCGCCGCCGTCGTCTTTCCCGAGCCCTGGAGGCCGGCGAGGAGGATGACCGTCGGGGGCTTCCCGAACGCGAGCCGGGAGTCGCTCGAGCCCATGAGCGCTGTGAGCTCCTCGTGGACGATCTTCACGACCTGCTGCCCCGGGGAGAGGCTCTTCAGGACGTCCTGTCCGAGCGCGCGCTCCTTGACGGTCGCCGTGAAGTCCTTCGCGACCTCGAAGTTGACGTCCGCCTCGAGCAGGGCGAGCCGGATCTCGCGCATCGCCTTCGAGACGGCCTCCTCGTCGAGACGGCCACCGCGAAGTCCGCCGAGAGCGCCCTGAAGCCGGTCGGAGAGCGTGTCGAACACGGAACGAGTGTATGTCCGCGCCGTCGGCGGCCGCTCGCCTCCGAGGTCGACGGTGACGAGCCGGTGGCCTTTCTCAAGCTGAGCCGGCTGCGGAGACCGATGCTCCGTCCGCGACGACATCGAGCCACACGTCGATCAGGGTCGCCATCGTCTGAAACGCACTCAAGGCGATCAGCTGTTCGTGCTTTGGCTCCAGCGGCAGTGAGTCGATGACCCGATGGAGCTCCTCGGCGTGCACGACGTCGAGCTTCGCGTGGAGCAGCAGCTGGCGGAACCCGTCGCGTGGGAGACCCGTCCTCTCGATCAGCTGCTCGACCGCCGACGTGTGCGGGTGGAACGCCTCGAGCGCGAGGAATCCGAGGATCGCGACGGGGTGCCGGTGCCAGATCCAGTAGAACTGCGTGCCGATGAACGTGGCCATCCTCGGCGGTGGCCGGCCCTCGCGCAGCTCGACGGTGTCGACCCCAATCGCCTCGAGGTCGTCGAGCGCCGCACGGCCCGGCTCGCCGCCATGCATCTCCTCCGGGATGTGGCGCTCGAGATAGCGTGCCAGGCCCGCGGCTATCGGATCACGCGGGGCGAGGATCCGCGAACAGTCGAGGGCCGCCGACATCAGCGGGACCATCGTGAGCGTGAGGTACGCCCCCGCTGCCGCGAAGGGCGGATACAGCTCTCGCGCGCGCGGATGGTCCAACAGCAACTGCCCGGGGACCCCGAAGACGGATGCGACGAGATCGAGCTTACGCCCCAGGCGTACGCTGGCCGTCGTCACGACGCCGTCTAGTAGATGATGTAGCGCGCGACGGACGGACTTGCCGCGAGCTGAAACGATCTATCCGCGTCTTCGACCTTGTTCTTGATTTCCAGGAGCACGTCGATGTGGGCGGGGTCGAGCTCATCGATGACAGCTCGATGTGGCTCGGGAAGCGGCTGCCTGATCAGCCCAGCCTCCTTGAGCCTTTCGAAGTTCGTGGCCATGTCAGCGTCCCTTTCGGTCGCAGTCGGCCGCCCCGGCACTACGGCACGTGGCCGCAGTTCTCTCCGAGACGCCCGGCGGAAGAGTTCCCGCCGGGCGATCCTAACGCGGGAGCGCCCGCCGAGCAACGCGCCCGTGGGAGCGGCTCAGCTGCGTTGTCATCCGCATGGAAGCTGTCTAGTCTCGACACGTGCCGGTCTGCTCGAGCTGCGGTCGAGAGAGCGAAGGCGACTTCGCGTTCTGCCCCTTCTGCGGGGCGCGCTTCGGCGATGCCACGAGGGCACACGAGGTGCGGAAGACGGTGACGGTGCTCTTCTGCGACCTGGAGGGCTCGACGTCCCTCGGCGAGAGCATCGATCCCGAGGCGCTGCGGGAGCTCCTCTCGCGCTACTTCGACCGGCTGGCGGAGATCATCGAGAGGCACGGCGGCACGGTGGAGAAGTTCGTCGGCGACGCGGTGATGGCCGTGTTCGGTGTTCCCGTGCTGCACGAGGACGACGCGCATCGTGCGCTGCGTGCCGCAGCCGAGATCTTGGAAGCGCTGCCGGAGCTCGGCCTGCGGGCGCGCATCGGCGTCAACACCGGGGAGGTCGTGACGGGAACCGAGGAGCGGCTCGCGACGGGTGACGCGGTCAACGTCGCCGCGAGGCTGGAGCGTGCGGCCCCACCGGGTGAGGTGCTGCTCGGAGCCGCGACGGCGAGGCTCGTCCAGGGCGCGGCGGATCTCGAGCCGCTCGCACCGCTCGAGCTCAAGGGGAAGTCGGAACCCGTCGCGGCGTATCGACTGGTCCGGGTTCGCGCTGCCGCCCCGCGACGGCTCGACGGCCCCATGGTCGGCCGCGAACGCCAGCTCGACGAGCTCAGGGCCGCCTTCGCGCAGGTGGAAAACGATCGCTCCTGTCGCCTGTTCACGATCCTCGGTGTCGCCGGCATCGGCAAGTCGAGGCTGGTCGCAGAGTTCCTCACGCGAGTGCATGCGCGCGTCCTGAGCGGCCGCTGCCTCTCCTACGGGGACGGGATCACGTACTGGCCGGTGGTCGAGATCGTGAAGCAGCTTGGCTCGCTGCCCTCGGAGGACGCCGCCGGTGCGCCCCTTCGCTCGCTCCTCGGCGAGTCGGAGGCGGCGACGTCCGCCGACGAGATCGCGTGGGCGTTCCGCAAGCTGCTCGAGGAGGAGGCTGCGAAGCGGCCGATGGTCTGTGTGCTCGACGATCTGCACTGGGGCGAGGAGACGCTGCTCGACCTCGTCGAGCACATCGCGTTCCTCAGTCACAACGCGCCGATCCTCCTGCTGTGCATGGCGCGGCCGGAGCTGCTCGAGCGACGCGCCGGCTGGGGTGCCGGGAGCGCGAACGCGACTACCGTCCTTCTCGAACCCCTCGACGAAGCGGAGACCCACGAGCTCCTCGACTCGCTCGGTGGCGTCGAGAGCAGACTGCGACAGCGGATCGTCGACGCGGCCGAGGGGAATCCGCTCTACCTCGAAGAGATGGTCGCGCTCGTGCGCGACTCCGGCGAGAGCGAGGTCAAGGTCCCTCCGACCATCCAGGCCCTCCTCGCCGCGCGGCTGGACCAACTCGACCCGGCCGAGCGAAGCGTCCTCGAACGTGCGGCGGTCGAAGGGCGCGTCTTCCACCGCAGTGCCGTGCAGGACCTCCTCGACGACGGGGCGCATCTCTCCACATCGCTCGTCTCCCTCGTGCGGGAGGATCTCGTTCGTCCCGAGCCGACTCGTACTCCGGACGACGAGGCGTACCGGTTCCGGCACCTCCTGATCCGCGATGCCGCCTACGACGCGATGCCGAAGGCCCTTCGGGCCGACCTCCACCAGCGGTTCGCGCGCTGGTGCGAAGAGCAGCGCCCGTACCTCGTCGAACTGGACGAGCTCGTGGGTCACCACCTCGAGCAGGCAGCTCGCTACAAGAACGAGCTCGGTAGGCCGGACACGGCCCTCGCCGAGCAGGCGGGCGAGCGGCTCGCCACCGCCGGTCGCCGCGCGCTCTGGCGCGGCGACAACCTCGCCGCCTCGGCCGTGCTGCAG
>JBOHBB010000003.1:0-11414 GCA_050698135.1 Gaiellaceae bacterium | reverse complement strand
AGAGGACGCCGTGCTCGCGGAGCGCGGCGACCGTCCTGACGATGTCCTCGGTCTGCATCGCGACGTGCTGGACGCCGGGGCCGCCGTGGAACTCGAGGTACTCCTCGATCTGGCTCTTCCGCTTCCCCTCGGCCGGCTCGTTGATCGGGAACTTGATCTTCCCCTCACCGCCCGTCATCACCTTCGACATGAGCGCGGAGTACTCCGTGTGGATGTCGTCGTCGGAAAAGTGCGTGAGCTGCTCGAACCCGAGCACCCGCTCGTAGAAGCCGACCCACTCGTCCATGCGCCCGAGCTCGACGTTCCCGACGACGTGGTCGATCGCGATCAGGCCCATGCCTGAGGAGCCGCCCCCGTTCGAGGAAACGGAGGTGAACCCGGGCAGGTACGGGCCCGAGTACTCCGAGCGGTTGACGAACGTGTGGACGTTGTCCCCGTACGTCGCGATCGAGGCGAGCTCGATGCGGCCGTGCTCGTCGTCGAGCCAGTGCGGCTCCTCGATCCCGCGCGCACCGCGCTGAACGGCCTGCCGGTAGGCGTTCGTCGCGTCGGGAACGGCGAGCGCGACGTCCCTGACGCTGTCGCCCTTCGTCGCGGCCCATCGGCAGATCTCGCTGTCGGCGCGGAGGCCGCTCGTCAGCACGAGCCGGATGTCCCCCTGCTCGAGGACGTAGGACGCGCGGTCCCGGACACCCGTCTCGGGGCCGGCGTACGCCGTCCTCGTGAACCCGTACGCGTTCTCGTAGAAGTACGCGGCCTGCTTCGCGTTCCCGACCCAGATCTCGAGGTGGTCCCAGCCGTCGATCGGCATGAAGTCGTGTTCGCTCATGTGCCGATTCTAGGCCGCGCGTGGCGCCGGTGCCCGCCGCCGCACCGCGAGGATCGCGACGCCGATGAGCGCGCCTCCCACGACCTGCAGCCACGAGAGCGACTCGGAGAGCAGGACAACCGCGAGCACGGCGGCGACGAAGGGCTGCAGGTTCGCGGCCAGAGTCGCGCGGTTCGCCCCGATCCGGTGGATCGCGCGGAACCAGAGGACGTTGGTCACGACGAGAGGCCCGAGCGTCGCGAAGGCGAGGAGCGCCCAGATCTCCCAGCCGAGGCTCCAGTCCTGGTCGGCGGTCTGCGGCAGCCCGACGAGCAGGAGCCCGACCCACGCCGCCGGGAGCACGACCGCGCTCATGCGCGAGGGCGAGTACGTGCGCATCAGCGGCGCCACTGCGACCGAGTACGCGGCCCACGTCGCGGCCGTGCAGAGGCCGAGGACGATCCCGCCGAGGTCGTGCGCGAGCTCGCCGCCGCCGGAGCCCGCCGCCACGAGCGCCACTCCGACCGCCGAGATGCCCGCCGCCATCCAGAAGCGCGGGCTCGGGCGCTCGGTCCCGAGCACGAGGCCGAGGAAGCCGGCGAAGATCGGGATCGCCCCGAGGACGAGTCCGATCGTCGACGCGCTCGTCACGTCGACCGCGAAGACGAACGAGAGCTGGTTGAGGAAGAGCATGCCCGCGGCGACGGCGAGGACCGGGACGTCACGCCGGCGCACGCGCAGCGTCCGCTCCGCGTACAGGGTCAGCCCGACGAAGGTCAGCCCTGCGAGGGCGTAGCGGACCGTCGCGTACGGGAGCGGCAGGAGCCCGTGCGAGAGGATGTACTTCGTCACGCTGAGGTTCAGCGCCCAGAGCAGGATCGTGGCGAGCAGCATCAGCTCGACGGTCGAGGGTCGGCGCACAGCGGCGGACGGTACCCGGGCCGACGTGCTAGGAAGGCGGCACCGAGCGAGAGGAGGATCGATGTCCGTCGGCGAACGTCGCGTGCGCTTCCGCGAGCTCCACGCGGCCAGAGACCTATTCGTCATGCCTAACCCCTGGGACGTCGGGTCCGCCCGTCTCCTCGCCTCGTGGGGGTTCCAGGCGCTCGCCACGACGAGCGCCGGGTATGCGTGGGTGCTCGGCAAGCTCGACACCCAGGTGTCCCGCGACGAGCTCGTCGCGCACGTGGCGACCATCGCCGCGGCGACGCCGCTCCCCCTGAACGTGGACAGCGAGCGCTGCTATCCCGACGATCCGGGCGGGGTCGCCGAGACCGTGACCCTGCTCGCCGAGGCGGGAGCCGCGGGGTGCTCGATCGAGGACTGGGACCCCGCGACGAGCCGCATCGACGACCTCGAGGTCGCGGCCGAGCGAGTTGCCCTCGCCGTCGAGGCGGCCCATGGGCTCGCGGACCCGATGGTGCTCACGGCCCGTGCCGAGAACCACCTCCACGGGATCGACGACCTCGACGACACGATGGCGCGCCTCGTCGCCTACCGCGACGCCGGCGCGGACTGCGTGTACGCACCCTGGCTCCGCGATCTCGACGAGATCGCAGCCGTCGTGCAGGTCGTCGGCGTGCCGGTGAATGTCCTCGCCGTCCCGGGCGGCCCGACGATCGCCGAGCTCGCGTCCGTCGGCGTCCGGCGCGTCTCCACGGGCAGCCTGCTCGCTGCGGCCGCGTACGGCGCGCTCGCGGAGGGCGCGCGCGAGCTCCTCTCCGAGGGCACGTCGAGCTACGCGGAGCGTCGCGTCTCCCGCGAGGAGCTCCAGGCCGCGCTCGGTCGCCGGCGTTAGGCTACGAGCCGCATGGCCGAGCCCACGATCGACGACATCGACGCTCTCGTCGGCCCCGCGACGCCGCACTTCGCCTACCAGCTGCGCGCGCGGGTCCGCGAGCTGATCGAGGAGCTGCCGCGCGACCACCCCGTTCGCCGTCACGGCGAGGAGCAGATGGAACTCCTCGACCGGCTCGGCCACGCCTCCTCGCTCGCGGCGGATGCGCCGCCGGAGCCGCGGAGCCGCATCGGCTGGGACACGGTTCCCTCCTCGGCGCCTGCGTCGCGCCCGCTCCCCAAGCGCTACTCGGCCGGCGACGCCTCGTAGCGTGACGGCACGCGAGGGCGGCGGCGTGTTCGCAGGCGCCTCGGTGCTCATAACCGGCGGCACGCGCGGGATCGGGAAGGCGACCGCGCTGCGCTTCGCCTCGCTCGGGGCGACCCGGATCGCGCTCGGATACATGCGCGGAGACCGCGCAGCGGAGGAGACGGCATCCGAGCTCGCCGATCTCGGCGTCGAGCCCGTGCTCGTCCGCGGCAACGTCGCGTCCACCCGCGTCGCGGAGGAGGTCGCGGCGCTCGGGCCGCTGGACGTCTTCGTCCACGCCGCGGCGACCGGGGTCATCCGCCCCGCGCTCGAGACCGAGGAGAAGCACTGGGACTGGACGCTCGCCGCCAACGCGCGGGCGCTCCTCTCGCTCACGCGGGCCGCGGCGCCCGCGATGCCGGAGGGGGCGGCGATCGTCGCCATCTCCAGCCTCGGGTCGATCCGCGTCCTCGAGGACTACGCGCTCGTCGGAGCCTCGAAGGCGGCGCTCGAAGCGCTGATCCGCTACCTCGCGGTCGAGCTCGCGCCTCGGGGGATCGCCGTGAATGCCGTCTCTGCGGGCGTCGTCGAGACGGGCGCGCTCGACCACTTCCCGCGAAAGGACGCGATGCTCGCGCTCGGCCGCCGGAACCCCGTCGGGCGGCTCGTGACGCCGGAGGACGTCGCTGCGAGCGTGACTTTCCTCTGCTCGCCCGACGCGGCGATGATCCGCGGCCAGACCCTGATCATCGACGGCGGCGGGAGCCTTCTGCTGCCCATGGAAGACGACCGGGCGTAGTCCGCGTCGATACGGTGCCCCGGTGGCAGCCGTCCGGCCGTTCGAATCGCACGACGCCGACGCGTGCCGGCGACTGTGGGAAGAGCTGACCGAGTGGCACCGGCGGATCTTCGACAGCCCGGAGATCGGCGGCGACGACCCAGGTCGCGGCTTCGACGAGCACCTGGCGAAGGTCGGCCCCGAGAACCTGTGGGTGGCCGAGCTCGAGGGGAACGTGGTCGGCCTCGCGGGGCTGATTCCCGGCGTCGACTCCGAGCTGGAACCGGTCGTGGTCGCAGCGCAGCAGCGACAGCGAGGGATCGGCCGGCTGCTCGCGACCGCCGTCGTCGCCGCGGCCCGCGAGCGCGGCGCGCGCACGGTGCACGTTCGCCCGGTCGGCCGTAACGTCGAAGCCGTCCGCTTCTTCCACGAGCTCGGCTTCGACATCCTCTTCCAGCTCGAGCTGGGGATGGATCTCGTCGATCGGGAACGCGAGCTGTGGATGCCCGGCGAGCGCATCGCGGAGCGGGACTTCAGGTTCTAGAGCGGACGGTCCAGAAGGAGGCGAGAGCAGTGGGGCCGCGCCCTCTCAGAGCTGTCGGTCAGCGGCGCCCCGGCACGACGCGCCCGGCGGTCGCCTTCGCGAGCATCGTCGCGAGCGCGGGGTTCTCCTGCAGCCGGCGCAACGAGTACTCGTACCAGCGGTCGCCATAGGGAACGTAGACGCGGAGTCGGTGGCCGGCCGCGACGAGCTCGGACGCGCGGTGCTCGCGGACGCCGAGGAGCATCTGAAACTCGTACGCGTCGCGGCCGAGCCCCGCCACGCGCTCAAGTGCCCGCTGGAGCAGCCACTCGTCGTGCGTCGCCACCGCCGCGTAGCAGCCGACCTCGAGCATCGCGTCGAGCACCCGGACGAAGCTGTCCCGGATCTCGTCCCGGCTCTGGAAGGCGATCGTCGGCGGCTCGACGTAGATGCCCTTGCACAGCCGCACGCTCGGGCGGAGCTCCGCGAGAGCCTCGACGTCGGCCAGCGTGCGGCGCAGGCACGACTGCAGGACGACCCCGACGTTGTCACGGCGCGCCTCGCGGAGCTCGCGGTAGAGGACGAAGGTGTCGTCGGTGCACGTCGAGTCCTCCATGTCGATCCGGACGAAGATTCCGCGAGCGGCGGCGTCGGCGACGACGGTGGCGAGCAACGACCGGCAGAGGTCGAGGTCGACCTTCAGCCCGAGAGCGGTGAGCTTCACCGACACGTTCGCGTCGAGGTGGTCGCCCGCGATCGCGTCGAGGACGGCGTGGTACGCCGATGCGACCGTCTCCGCCTCCGCTTCGCGGGTGACCTCCTCCCCGAGCACGTCGATCGTGCCGAGCTTCCCTTCGGCGTTCAGCCCGGCGACGGTCCTGCGGGCATCGTCGAGTGTCGGGCCCGCGATGTAGGGGGCGGACAGGCGCTGGACGACGGGCCGGGGGACCGCGGGCAGGAGGCGGACGATGACGCGGTCCAGGGCTCGCACGGCGAGGCGATTCTACGAGGAGCGCGCAACGGCGCTCCGTAGTTCGCCACCGCCTGAATCGGCGGGAACGCCGATGCTCCGCGGGCCGAGCTGCGCTCGAATTCGACTGTGAGACGGGTTGTGATCATGGGAGCAGGAGGTCGCGACTTCCACGACTTCAACACGGTCTTCCGCGAGGACGACTCGGTGCGGGTGATCGCCTTCACCGCGGCTCAGATCCCCGGAATCGACCGCCGGACGTACCCTCCGTCGCTCGCGGGCCGGCTCTATCCCGCGGGCATCCCGATCCGCCCCGAGTCGGAGCTCGGTCAGATCGTCGGCACGGAGAGCGTGGACACGGTCGCGCTCTCCTACTCGGACCTGAGCCATGCAGACGTCATGCACAAGGCCTCGCGGGCTCTTGCCGCGGGCGCGGACTTCGTGCTCCTCGGGCCGCACGCGACGATGCTCGAGGCCTCGAAGCCCGTCGTGGCAGTCACTGCCGTCAGGACCGGCTGCGGCAAGAGCCCGACGAGCCGTCGGGTCGGATCCCTCCTCGCCGCGGCCGGGCACCGCGTCGGCCTCGTGCGCCACCCGATGCCGTACGGGGACCTGGAGGCGATGCGCGTTCAGCGTTTCGCAAGCCTCGAGGACATCGACCGCGCGCACCCGACGGTGGAGGAGCGCGAGGAGTACGAAGAGCCCGTCGCGCTGGGCATGACCGTGTACGCAGGGGTCGACTACGCCGCGGTGCTCGAGCTGGCGCAGGGCGAGTGCGACGTGCTCGTCTGGGACGGCGGCAACAACGACCTCCCCTTCTTCCGTCCCGACCTGCACATCGTCGTGACGGATCCCCTCCGGGCCGGCGACGAGCTCACGTACCACCCCGGCGAGGCAAACCTCCTCCGGGCGGACGTGGTGGTGGTCAACAAGGTGAACACCGCGTCCGCGGCACAGGCGCAGGAGGTGCTCGCGAGCGTCGCGTCCGCGAACCCCTTCGCGACGATCGTCACCGCGCACTCGACCGTGACGCTCGATCCGGGACCGCCGCTCGTAGGCAAACGGGTCCTCGTCGTCGAGGACGGGCCGACGCTGACGCACGGCGGCATGACCTTCGGAGCGGGCACGGTCGCCGCTCGCCAGGAGGGCGCGGCGGAGCTCGTCGACCCGCGGCCGTTCGCGCAGGGCTCGCTGGCGGACGTCTTCGCCGCGAACCCGCACCTCGCGAACGTCCTTCCGGCGATGGGCTACTCGGACCAGATGCTCGACGACCTCGGAGCGACGATCGAGGCGGTCGCGGCGGACGTGGTCGTCGCCGGGACCCCGATCGACCTCGGACGGCTGCTCGCGACGAGCCGGCCGATCAGGCGTGCCCGGTACGAGATCGAGGAGGTCGGGCGCCCGACGATCGCGGACGCGCTCGCTCCACTCCTGCGCCTCCTCGAACGGCCGGCCAGCGTGGCCGGCGCGGGCGTCAGGTGATCTCCGCCCCTCCGGTCCCGCAGCACTTCCTGCGCGTCTCCGACCTGGGGCGGGACTCGCTGACTGCCCTGCTCGACCTCGCCGAGGCGATGAGGGCGCGGCCCCACGGGTTCGTGGACGCGCTGCGCGGGGACACGCTCGTGTGCTTCTTCGAGAAGCCGTCCACCCGGACGCGGGTCTCGTTCGCCGCGGCCGCCGAGCGGCTCGGGATGATGCCGCTCCTCCTCCGCCCGGACGAGCTCCAGCTCGGCCGTGGCGAGACCGTCGAAGACACGGCGCGAGCCCTGTCCGGCTACGCGGCGGCGATCGTCGTGCGGACGTTCGAGCACGCGACCGTCGAGCAGCTGGCCGGCGCGGCCACGGTCCCGGTGATCAACGCGCTCACGGACGCGCACCACCCCTGCCAGGCGCTCGCGGACCTGCTGACCCTCCGCGAGCACTTCGGGCGGCTGGAGGGTCTCCGGGTGGCGTTCGTCGGAGCCGGCAACAACGTGGCGACCTCGCTGGTCGAAGCCGGAGCGCTCGTCGGCATGGACGTGGTCGTGGCCTGTCCCCGGGGCCACGAGCCGAGCGTGCCCGACGTGCGGGTCGTGCCGGACCCGCTCGAGGCAGTCGCGGGCGCCGACGCCGTCTACACCGACGTCTGGGTGTCGATGGGCGAGGAGGACGAGCGCGAAGAGCGCCTGGCGAGGTTCGAGCCGTACCGGGTCGACGCGGCGCTCATGGCCGCGGCCGGCGAGGACGCGATCTTCATGCACTGCCTTCCGGCGCACCGGGGCGAGGAGGTGACCGCGGAGGTCATCGACGGCCCGCAGTCGATCGTCTGGCAGCAGGCGGAGAACCGGCTTCCGACCGAGGAGGCTCTCGTCCTCGCTCTCGTCGCTCGGCGCTGGGAGCCCTGACCCCGACGCCGCGGCTACTGCATCATGAAGCCCTGGCGGGCGGCGGAGACGAGGGCGACCGCCTCGGGGAAGAGGACGCGCATCGCGTCGCGCAGGGCGATCGCCTGCGCATCCGAGGGCCCGTCCACCTGGACCCGTGAGAGCGCCGCGGCAGTGAGCTCGACCGCCGTATTGAGCGTCAGCGTCGCGAACTGCTCGCGCTGCGCGCCCTGGACGCTCTCCGCCTGGCGTTCCGCGAAGTCCCGAAGCGCGCCGAGGAGGTCCTCGGGGTCGCCGCCGAAGGGGAAGAAGCCACCGCCACCGCTCTCCATGCCCTCAGCGTACCGGCGGCCCCACGGCCCTCGCACCCGTGCTCACGGCGTGAGCTCCTCCCGGTAGCCGGCCTCCACCTCACGCTGCAGCTCCGCCACGGCGGCCTGGGCGCCCTGCAGCGCGGCCGAGAACGGAGACGGCGCGAGCGGGTCGAGCTCGCGCTCGAGGTTCCGCGCAGCGGCCCCGATCTCGTCGAGGCGGCCGGGCGTCGCGATCTGGGGCGCATCACCGAGCACGGCCCTGAGCGCACGCGCGGCCTCCGCGGCCTCGTCGATCCCCGCCGGCGCCTCCGTCGCGCGGAGCTCCTCGAGGCGCGCGCCGAGCGCGTCGACATCGCCCCCGCCCGCGACCTCCGCTGCGATCTCGCAGAGGGCGGCGATCGACACGACCTCGCGGAGCGAGGCCCTGCTCCTCACCGGCGACCCGTCCGCCTGGACCGCGAGCCAGCTCCGCAGCCCGTCGGCGCCGTCGAAGGCGCAGAGGTAGACGCGCTCACCGTTCCGCGGCTCGGTCGCGATGACCGCGCTCACCGCGTCCGCCGAACCGGCCTGCGCGGCCGCGAGGCCTGCGATGCGGTCGAGCTCGTCCACGAGCGCCACGTCGCCACAATACGGACCGATGTCCTCCGTGGACGCCCGCGAGCTCTTCGCCCCGCTCGGCCCGA
The DNA here is from genome assembly GCA_050698135.1 of Gaiellaceae bacterium. Classification (GTDB taxonomy): domain Bacteria; phylum Actinomycetota; class Thermoleophilia; order Gaiellales; family Gaiellaceae; genus GMQP-bins7. Next base: position 2,889 of record JBOHBB010000003.1, on the reverse strand, counting down.
CGTACGACCGCGTGGGCGCGACGCTCTCGCTCGGCCAGGACCCGCGCTGGCGCCGCTTCCTCGTCTCACGGCTCCCGGACGGGGGCGGCGACGTCCTCGACGTCGCGACCGGAACGGGACTCGTGGCGGCCGAGCTCCTCCGGCGGGGCTTCCGCGTGACCGGGCTCGACCAGAGCCCCGGCATGCTCGCCGTGGCACGGCGCCGCTTCGGAGACCGGGTGCCGCTCGTCGAGGCCTCCGCCGAAGCGCTGCCGTTCGAGGACGGCTCCTTCGACCACCTCACCTTCACGTACCTCCTCCGCTACGTGGACGACCCGGGCGCGACGCTCGTCGAGCTCGCGCGCGTCGTTCGCCCCGGCGGGGTGCTGGCGTCGCTCGAGTTCGGAGTCCCAGGCTCCCTCGCACGCCCCGCGTGGGAGCTCTACGTCCGGGCGGTGCTCCCGCTCGCGGGCACGGTGCTCCGCACCGGCTGGGACGCGGTGGGCGGCTTCCTCGGGGGGTCGATCCGTTCGTTCTGGTCCCGCTACCCCCTCGAGCGCCAGCTCGAGCTGTGGCGGGCGGCGGGCCTCCGCGACGTCCGGGTGAGGCGGCTCTCGCTCGGCGGCGGCGTCGTCGTCTGGGGAACGCGGGAGTGACGGCGCCACCCGAGGCGAGGCCCGCCTTCTACGCGCTCGAGCGCGGGGGCTGGCGGGACTACGTGACGCTGCTCCACCCGCCGTACACCGCCTGGCACCTCTCGTACGTCGTCATCGGGGGCTGCCTCGCGCCCGCAGTCGCCTGGGGCCGACTCGGCGCGGCGGTCGCCGCATTCGCCCTCGCGGTCGGCGTCGGCGCCCACGCGCTCGACGAGCTCTCCGGCCGGCCCCTCCGGACCGCGATCCCGGACGGTGCCCTCGTGGCCCTCGCCTCGGTCTCGATCGCGGCGGCCTGCGCGATCGGGCTCGTCGGCGCCGCGGCGTTCGAGCCCTGGCTCGCGCTGCTCGTGCCGGTCGGGCTCTTCCTCGTCCTCGCCTACAACCTCGAGCTCTCGGGCGGGCGCTTCCACTCGGACCTCTGGTTCGGCCTCGCGTGGGGAGGGTTCCCGCTCGTCTGCGGGTACGTCGCCGTCGCGGGCGAGGTCGACGTCACTGCCGTGCTTGCGGCCGGCTTCGCCGTCCTCCTCTCGCTCGCCCAGCGTGTGCTCTCGAGCCACGTCCGCTTCGTGCGGCGGCAGGTGGCCTCGGCCCAGGGCGAGCTCGAGCTCGTGGACGGCACGCGTGAGGAGATCGACGCGGCGCGACTGATCGCCCCCGCGGAGCGCGGGCTCCGACTCCTGACGGCCGCGACGGTCGTGCTTGCGACGGCCATGGTCGTGGCTCGCCTCTAGCATCCAGGGCATGTCGCCGGTCGCGTGGATCCTCGCCGCCGCACTCGCCACGGCCTTCCTCTTCGTCGTGGTCCTCGGGGTCTTCCTGCGCAGGGCGCGGGCGAGCGCTGCGAGGACCGACGCGCTCGTCGCCGATGCAAGGCGCAGCGTGCGCGCAGCCGCCGAGGACGAGGCGACCGTGCAGTCGGAGCAGCTCCGCGTCGCGATCTCGCGCGCCCACGCCGACGCGCTCTCGACCTACGCGAACGAGGAGCGGAAGCTCTCGGACGACCGGCGCGGCGAGCTCGCCGTTCGCGAGCGGGAGCTCTCCGAGCGCCTCGCCGAAACCCTGGCGTCGGTGGAGCGGCGCGTCGAGGAACGGCTTCGCGCGTGGGAGGCGGACCTCGAGCGCGCGCAGCGCGCCCTCGCGGGCGAGATCTCGGCGCTCGAGCAGGTCCAGCGGCAGCGGATCGCAGGCGTTGAAGCGAGGATCGAGGCCGAGGCCGCCGAGCTCGGGACGACGGTCGAGCAGCAGCGTGCGGCGGCGGTGCGGCTCCGCGAGGAGCTCGAGTCGACGGCCAAGGACGCGCTCGCGCAGGCGCTCGAGGAGCTCCAGTCGCAGGCGGACGACCGGCGGCGCGCGATCGAGGACATCACCGAGCGCCTGCGCCAGCACGAGCACGCGGTGGCCGAGCAGGTCGACCGGGCGGAGAGCGATGCACGAGCGCGAATCGAGGTCGCGTTCGCAGAGCTCGAGCGGCGCCAGGTGGAGCATGTCGAGCGGGCGATCGCCCGCGAGGTGGACGCGAGGAGCGAGGCGGGCGCGCTCGAGTTCGAAAACCGGATGCGTGCTATCCGCGAGGAAGCCGCCGACCGACTGCGCGAGGAGCTCGACCGGACGGCGACGTCGTTCCTCCGGACTGCCGACAGCTTGATCGCCGACCAGCTTCAGCATGCGGTGGACATGGCCTCGCAGCGTCTCGACGAACGTATCGTCGAGCTCGCGCGCAGATACGAGTCGTCGCGATTCTCCGCCGGCGTCTAGAGCACGAAGCAGAGCAGGGATCGCCCGCGCAGCAGCGAACTCTCGCGCAGCATGGCCGAGACGACCGAAGCCCCGCTGTGGAACGAGAACGAGCCGGCGAAGGTCGAGAGCTGGCGGCTGCACATCCTGCTCGAAGCTGGCTACCCCGTTCATCTCGCCGAGCGAATCGCGGGCAGCGAAGTCGATCTCCACGATGCAGTCGAGCTCCTCACGCGCGGCTGCGACGCCACGACCGCGGCTGAGATCCTGCTCTGACGCCTGGGGCTAGGCTCTGGCCGTGAAGGTCGAGCCTGTGCTCTACGGTGACCGCAAGGTCTACACCGTCTCTGCGTTCAATCGCGGGGTTTCCCGTTTTCTCGGGCGCCTTCCGGCGGTGTGGGTCGAGGGCGAGATCCAGGAGCTCCGCCGCAATCCCGCATGGGCGAGCGTCTTCTTGACGCTGAAAGACCCGAAGACGGGAGCAACGCTGAAGGTCACGATCGCGCGAACCACGTTCGAC
>JBOHBB010000002.1:0-3925 GCA_050698135.1 Gaiellaceae bacterium | reverse complement strand
CACCGCGACCTGCTGCGCGGCCGGCTGCGGCGTCGTCACGACGAGCGCCTCGGCGCGCGGCAGCAGCTGGCCGAGCGACATCGCGACGTCTCCCGTCCCCGGCGGCATGTCGACGAGGAGCGTGTCGAGCTCGCCCCAGTGGACGTCGGAGAGGAACTGCTCGAGCGCGCGGTGGAGCATCGGCCCGCGCCACATGATCGGCGCGTTCTCGTCGAGAAAGAACCCGATCGACATGAGCTTCAGGTCCCCGCGGACCGGAGGCACGATCATCTCGTCGACGGCGATCGGCTTCTGGTGGATGCCCAGCATGTGCGGGATCGAGTGCCCGTAGACGTCGCCGTCGAGGATCCCGACCTGCTCGCCGAGCCGCGACAGCGCGTCGGCGAGGTTCACGGTCAGCGTCGACTTCCCGACGCCCCCCTTGCCCGACGCGACCGCGAGGACACGGGTCGTCGGGGAGAGCGAGATCGCCTTTTCCGCGCGGCCTCCGCGCAGACGCGAGACGAGCGCTGTCTTCTCCTCCGGAGTCATCACGTCGAAGCCGAGCCGCACCCGCGTGACGCCGGGCACCTCGCCCACGAACCGCGAGACCTGATCCTGGAACGAGTCCCGGAGCGGGCAGCCAGCGACCGTGAGCGCGATCGTGACCGAGACCGAGCCGTCGTCCTCGACGAGGACGTCGCGCACCATGTCGAGCTCGGTGACCGGGCGCCTGAGCTCGGGGTCGATGACCTGCTCTAGCGCCTTGAGGATCGCGTCGCGATCGGGCTTCACGAGATCGAGCGTACCTTCAGCGCCCCGGCGAGCGCGTGCGCGAGCTCAGCCGACCCGGCCGCGACGACCCGCGACCGCTGCGTCAGGTCGAGTGGGCCTGCGCCGAAGGGCGGGTCGTCGAAGAGCTCGATGGAGAGACCGCACTCACGTACTAGGAGCTGCGCCGCCGCGATGTCCACCGAGCGAGCAGGCTTCAGCGAGCAGACGGCGTCGATCCTTCCCGCCGCGAGATGGCAGAGCGAGAGCGCGAGCGAGCCCATCACCCGGATCCTCCCGACGAGCGGCAGCACGTCGCCGATCTGCTCGGCAATCGCGCGCGCGGTCGTGCCCTCGAACGAGAGGATCTCGATCGACTCTTTCGGGCGAACGGTCCCGAGCGACTCCCCACCGAGGCGCGCGCCGCCTTTTTGCTCGGCCGTCCACTCCTCGCCGGAGCCGAAGTCGTAGACGTACCCGAAGAGGACGTCGTCCATCGTCCCGCCCTCCGCGACGGCGAGCGAGAAGGAGAAGTACGGGATCCCGCGTTTCGCGTTGACCGAACCGTCGATCGGGTCGACGACGACGCGCGTGGTGCCGCCCGCCCCGAACGCCCGCGTCCCGAGCTCCTCGGACACGAGCACGAAGTCCTCGCCGAGCGCGGCGAGTCGCTCGACGACGGCGTCCTCGGCCGCCTGGTCGACGGCGGTCGTGTCGTCTCCGCCCTGTCCCAGGCGAAGGACCGGCTCGCGCTCGGCGCGGGTCGGCAGGCGCTCGAGCATGGCGCGCAGGTCCCCCACGCACCGCCGGCACAGGTCGAGCCAGTCCGTCATGGCTCGAGCGGGTGGAAGAGGAGGCCGGAGAGGGGCTTCGGGAAGAAGTACGTGCTCTTCTGCGGCATCAGCCGGCCGCGCCTAGCGGTGGCGAAGACGTCCTCGACCCTGGGATGCCGGACGAGGAATGCCACGTCCGCCTCGCCTCCGTCGACCGCCGCGACAGCCTCGTCGAGCTGCGCGGTGTAGCCGATGCCGTCGAGTCCGTGCCGGTCGACGAGCTCCACGTCGAGCTCGCCCTCGCGTCCCCGGAGGAGCTCGACGCCGGCGGATCGGTACGCGACCGCGGCCGACCGCTCGAACGGCTCGAGGGCGAGGCGTGCAAGTGCTTCAGCGAGACTGGCACACGTCTCGCCCTCCCCTAAGGCCGCGAGGTCGGGACGCGTCGAGAAGGTGCGGTGAGTCGGGAACACGTGCAGGCCCGGGTCCGCGGTCGAGACGAGGAGCGCCATGATCCTCGCCCCGGACGGCCCCAGCTCGTACCCCAGCTCGAGCGCGCTCTCGTAGCGATGGTGCCCGTCGGCGACGAGCAGCTCCTGGTCGCCGAACGAGCCGACGTCGGCGTCGATCCTCCAGAGCCTCGAGCCGTCGACGGACAGGTCGGGAGCGCGCTCGGGCACGTCCGGCACGGGTCCGGCCTCGTGCAGGAGGAAGACTGGCTCGGGCTGGGCGCGCATCGCGCGGAGCAGGGCGACGCGCTCCTCCCGGACGTGCGGGTGGGTCCGCTCGTGCGGTAGGACGCCTCTGGCCGCGTAGGGTTCGGCACGTACCGAAGCGACGACCCCTCGCCGCTCCCCGGCGACGCCGTCGGGCCCGACGAAGCTCTCGACGAGCAACCACGCCGACACCATCGCCTCGGGCTCGAGGACTCCGGCCGCGAGCCAGTCGCCGTAGAGCCGGCCGGCCTTCTCCGCCGAGTCGGGGAGGGTGAGGTGGGCGACGTTGTACGGGCTCCGCGCGAGGAGTCGAGCGCGCTCGTCGTCCGTCACCGTGTCGTAGGGAGGTGCGACGAGGTCGGCGAGCGACCCGGCCGCGCCGGCGTAGCGAACGGCGCGGAACGGCTGCACGTCGGCCATCGCGGCGAGCGTACCAACGCCGGACCGGCGCTTAGACTCCGGCCGTGACCACGATCGCCGAGCTCGCCGAGGACCGGACCGTCGAGGGCGTGTTCGCGGTCACGCGGAAGGAACGCCGCCGCACTCGGGCGGGGGCGCCGTACCTCGCGCTCGAGCTCTCGGATGCGAGTGGTCGCATCGAAGCCCGCGTCTGGAGCGACGTCGAGCTCCTCGACCAGCGGTTCGCAGAGGGAGACGCCGTGCGGGTGCTCGGCCGGGTCGAGCGCTTCGGGGGCAAGCTCCAGGTGCAGGTGCGCGCGGTGGAGTCGGCCGCGGACGCGGACCCGGCCGAGCTCACGCCGTCGCTGCGCCGGGACGCGGACGAACTCGACGGGTTCCTCGAGTTCCTCGCCGCGGAGATCTCCTACCCCGGCCTGGCTGCGGTCGTCGGCACGTTCCTCGAGGATCCCGCGATCCGCGACTCGCTCCGGACGCTCCCGGCGGCCGGCGCGGACGGGCACCACGGATACGCCGGTGGGCTTCTCGAGCACACGGTGGGCGTCGCGACCCTCGCCCGGGAGACCGCCCAGCTCCACCCGCGCCTTCGCGCCGACCTCCTCCTCGCCGCCGCGCTCCTGCACGACGTCGGGCGCACGAGCGAGCTCGGGCGCGGGCCGAGCTTTCGCCAGACGGAGGAGGGACGACTGCTCGGCCACGTCCACCTCGGGCTGCGGCTGATCGAGGAGCGCGCGCAGGACCTCGACCCGGCGGTGCTCGCGGAGCTGCTCCACGCCGTCGGCTGCCACCACGACCGCCAAGCCGCGAAGACGGCCGAGGCAGCCGTCCTCTACCACGCGAACCAGCTCGACGCGCAGGCCGCGACGCGCCCCGTCGGCGACGGCTAGAAGCGCGTGGCGTCGTTGCTGGCGCTCGGCGGCGCGCTCTGCTGGGGCGCCGGCGACTTCCTCGGAGGACTCGCCGCCCGGCGCCTCGCCGTGCTCGCGGTGCTCACGATCTCGCAGGCCGTCGGGCTCGCCGGAGTCGTACTCTGGGTCGTCGTCGCACGCGACCCCGTCCCTGGCATGGCGGAGCTGCTCCCCGCGGCGCTCGCGGGGGTCGCAGGCCTCGTCGGACTCGGGGCGCTCTACCGCGGTCTCGCGGTCGGGGCAATGGGCATCGTCGCTCCGATCTCGGCGGCCTCGCCGCTCGTGCCGCTCGCCGTCGATGCCACGCGGGGCGTCGTGCCGGGCGCCGTGCAGTGGCTCGGGGTCGCGCTCGTCCTGGCGG
>JBOHBB010000001.1:0-2980 GCA_050698135.1 Gaiellaceae bacterium | reverse complement strand
GCCGCACGCGGCCGCGAGCAGCACCGCCGCGAGGTGGGCGAACACGGTGCGCGCCGCCGTCACCCCCCGCGATGCTCGCGGCGAGGGCGTCTACGCTCCGCCCCGTGCCCGCGACCGTCCGCCTGGGGACGTGCAGCTTCGCCGACGAGGGCCTGCTGAAGGCGTGGTATCCGCGCGGTGTGTCGACGCCGAAGGCGCGTCTCGCGTACTACGCCGAGCGCTTCGACACGGTCGAGGTCGACTCGCCGTTCTACCACCTTCCGGACCCGGCGGTGACCGGACGGTGGGCGCAGCGCACGCCGCCGGAGTTCGTGTTCCACGTGAAGGCGCACGCGACGATGACGCACCACGAGCCCGCCGGGCAGGAGCAGGCGTTCTCCGAGTTCCGGGCCTCGCTCGAGCCGCTCGAGCTCTCCGGGAAGCTCCGGGGGATCCTGCTCCAGTACCACCCCCGGTTCGTGAAGTCGCCCGAGGCGAAGGAGGAGCTCGCGCGCGTTCGTGCGCTCCTCGAACCGCTCGTCCCGCTCGTCGAGTTCCGGCACCGCTCGTGGCTCGAGGAGGACGAGCGCGCCGACACCTTCGCGTTCCTCGAGCGAAGCGGCCTCGCGTTCGTCTCGGTGGACGCCCCGCCGACGCGCGCCTCGAACGTCCTCCCGCCCGTGGCCGCGGCCACGCACCGCGTCGCCTACGTCCGATTCCACGGCCGCAACGTGAAGACCTGGAACATCCGCTCGGGGAAGTCGTCCGACCGGTTCGACTGGATGTACTCGGCGGAGGAGTTCGCGGACTGGGTGCCGAAGGTCGGCGATCTGGCAGGGCGGGCGGACGAGGTCTACGCCCTGTTCAACAACAACCGGGACGACTACGCGCCGCGGAGCGCAGCCATCTTTCGCGGGCTCCTCGACGACGCCGGGATCGCTGCCAGCGGCGGCATCGAGCCGCCCCCGTTGGCCCCGACGCTCTTCTGAGCAGTCGTCGACGCCTGGAAAGCCAGCGGCTCCAGGGCCCTCTCGTGATCGACGCAGAGCGGACCCATGGTCAGCGTCTCGCATCCAGGCGCGGTGCACTGTGTGACGATCGGCATGAGTCGGTACGTACCCCCTTACCGGCCGCCCTAACCTCCTCGAGCCGGGACGGCCTCGCGGCTGGACGAGGGATCATCGATCAGCCCGCGCGGCGTGTCAAGGGAGGTCGGTCGTCGGGCGCTACTAGAGTCGGGGCGTGCGCGTCCTCTCCGTCACCCACGGGCCGAGCGTCCCGGGCGGGGTGTTCGAGGAGGTCGTCGAGGCGGGCGGGCACCGCCTCGACCGCTGGGTCGCCCCCTCGGGGGGAGCTCCAGCAGCCGCCGGCGCGTACGACGCCGTGATGGCGTTCGGCGGGTCGATGCACCCGGACGAGGATGAGCTGCACGACTGGCTCGCGGACGAGGAGGCGTTCCTGCGGGACGTGCTCGCCGAGGGGGTCCCGGTCGTCGGCGTCTGCCTCGGCGCCCAGATGCTCGCACGGGCCGCCGGCGCACGGGTCGAGCCGGCGCGCGCGCCCGAGGTCGGCTGGCACGAGGTGGAGCTCACGCCAGCCGGCCGCGCGGACCCCGTGCTCGGCCGGCTCCCGCTCCGGTTCGAGGCGTTCCAGTGGCATCACTACACATTCGGTATCCCCGCCGGCGGTGAGGAGCTCGCCCGGAGCGGCGTCTGCACGCAGGCGTTCCGGCTCGAGCGCGCATGGGGGATCCAGTTCCACGCCGAGGTGACCGGGTCGATGATCCGGGCCTGGGCGCAGGAGGATCCGGGGGAGCTGCCGATGCCCGCCGACGACCTCCTCGCCGCGACGGACGAGCGCATCGCGGGCTGGAACGAGCACGGCCGCAGTCTCTGCGTCGCGTTCCTCCAGACTGCGGCGCAGCCTGCGGGCGTCAGGGCGGCGACATGACGAGCTCGAGCGCGGCGAGGCTAGGGCTCGCCGGGCAGGGCGGGGTCGCGCGACCACTCGTGCCACGAGCCGGCATAGTTCCGCGCCTCGTAGCCCGCGTCGCGGAGGACCTGCGCCGCGAACGCCGAGCGGCTTCCGGAATGGCAGTAGGCGACGATCTCCGCGCCCTCCGGCAGCCCGACGAGGACGCGCACGTCGTCCGCGCAGCGGCACGCGAGCAGCTCGTCGAGTGGAAGGTTGCGCGCGCCCGCGATGTGCCCGTGGCGTGGATCGCAGCGGTACCCGGCCGCGCCCGTGAACTCCTGTGGGCTGCGGACGTCGAGGAGGACGAGGCCGCCGCCGACCAGGCGGTCGCGCAGCTCGGCGAGGGTCACGTCTTCCACTGGGCGAGGAAGGCGAGCAGGACCTCGTCGAACCGCTCGGGCTGGTCGAGGGAGAGGAAGTGGCCGGCGTTCGCAAAGACCTCCAGGGAGCCCTGGAGCGCGCTCTCCGAGAGGGTCAGCGCCTCTTCGACCGAGACGAGGTCGTCCCGGTCGCCGATGCAGACGAGAAGCGGGCCGCCGAACGACGCGACGATCCCCGTGAGGTCGAGCCGGTCACGCATCGCCTCCTGCGCCACCGCGAGCTCCTCCGACGTCGGCTCGCCGTAGACCTGCGGCTGCGCGTTGTCGGAGCGGAGCTCGGCGATCTGGTCCTCGCGGTAGCGTCGGCGGTCCCAGGAGTCGGCGTCGGCCCTGGACGAGACGAGGGCCATCCCGACCACGCGTTCGGGCGCCCTGCGCGCGAGCGCGAGCGCGCAGTACCCGCCCATCGACGCACCGACTGCGACGAACGGGTCGTCGCTGTCGCGCAGGAGCTGGGCGGCCCAGCCGTCGATCGAGGGGCCGCGGCCGTAGAGGCGCGGAGCCTCGGCCTCGAAGCCCTCGGCGAGGAGCAGGGCGAGCTGCCGTTCCCACATCCGCTCGTCACGCGGCCAGCCGTGCAGGAGGAGGACCTTCACTGCCGCTCCACCCGGACGGCGCCGTCGAGGTCGGGCGCGTCGGCCCACCCG